>NZ_JCAFSZ010000002.1:0-450793 GCF_059369755.1 Stenotrophomonas sp. YJH_SMC_57 | reverse complement strand
GTTGGCCTGGGCCAGCATGGCCGTACCGGCCTGCTGCAGGATCTGGGTGCGGGTCAGCTCGGCGGTTTCCTTGGCGAAGTCGGTGTCCTTGATGCGGCTGCGCGACGCCGACAGGTTTTCCGACGAGGTCTGCAGGTTGGCTACGACCGAGGTGAAGCGGTTCTGGATCGCACCGAGGTCGGCGCGGGTGCTGTTGATCGCACCCAGGGCCTTGTCGACGATTTCCATCGCCTGCTGGGCGCCCTTCACGGTGCTGACGTCCAGGTTGCTGGCGTACTTCGAGGCCGGTGCCGCGCCGGCGGCGGTGGCGTTGAAGGTGGCCTGCGTGTTGCCTGCCCAGGTACCCGGAGTGGCAGTGATCGCCTTGAACGAGCCATCGGCGTTGACGCTGTCCTTGACCGAGGTCAGGGTGACACCGGCGGTGCCGTTCACTTCGGCGTAGACGCCGGTTTCGCCGATCTTGGCGTTGATCGCAGTCACCAGTGCTTCACGCGAGGCCTTGCCGGTGGCAGCGGCGTCGGCGCCCTGCTTGACCGAGACATCGGCGATGGCCACACCGTTGATGGACAGACCGGTGGTGGTGAAGTCCGCATTCGCGGTCGGATCGGCCAGGGCCAGCGCGTTGGTATCGAACTTGGCGCCGCCCAGGGCATTGGCCTTCGCATCGATGGTCTTGTCGATGGCGATGGCCTGGCCGGCGTTGGCGCCAACCTGGAACAGCTGGCTGGAGAACGAACCGTCCAGCAGCTTGGTGCCGTTGAAGTCCGACTGCTTGGCGACGCGGTCGATTTCCGAGACCAGCTGGGTCACTTCGGCCTGCAGCGCCTTGCGGTCGCTGGCCGAGTTGGTGGCGTTGGACGCCTGCACCGACAGCTCGCGGACGCGCTGCAGGTTGTTGCCGATTTCGGTCAGCGAACCTTCGGCGACCTGGGCCAGCGAGATACCGTCGTTGGCATTGCGGATGGCGACGTCGGTGCCGCGGATCTGAGTGCCGAAGCGCTCGGAGATCGCCAGACCGGCGGCGTCGTCCTTGGCGCTGTTGATGCGCGAACCGGAGGACAGGCGCTGGATGGTGGTGGCCAGCGAGCTGCCGCTGGTGCTCAGGTTACGCTGAGCATTCAACGACATCGTATTGGTGTTGATGACTTGTGCCATGAGGAGAGGTCCTTGAGCGGTTGCACGTGAGTTGGGTTAGACGCCCCCGACGTGCCCCGGGGGCGGCTCATGTCAGCGCTGCAACAGGCTGAGCACGTTCTGCGGTACCTGGTTGGCCTGGGCCAGCATGGCCGTACCGGCCTGCTGCAGGATCTGGGTGCGGGTCAGCTCGGCGGTTTCCTTGGCGAAGTCGGTATCGCGGATACGGCTGCGCGAGGCCGACAGGTTCTCCGAGGAGGTCTGCAGGTTGGCTACCACCGAGGTGAAGCGGTTCTGGATCGCGCCGAGGTCGGCGCGGACGCTGTTGACCGATTCCAAGGCCTTGTCGACGATCGACAGCGCCTTCTGCGCGCCTTCGGCCGTGGTGACGTTCAGGTCCTTGACGAAGCTGGCCGAGGTGCCGGTGAGCGTGCCGCCATTGGTGCTGGTCTCGGTCAGGCCGAGGCCGGCGATCGTCGCGGCGGTGGCGCCGGTCGGCGGGGTGGCGGCGCTGACGCCCAGGGTGAAGGTCTGGCCGTCCTTGACCGAAGCCAGGCTGATCACGCCGGCATTGACCGAGGCCATGACGCCGGTTTCGCCCAGCTTGTTGTTGATCGCGGCGGAGGTGGCCGAAGTGATCGACTCGCCCGCCTTCACGGTGAAGTCGTTGACGGTGATCGTGGTGGCGGTGCCGCCCGGCGGGGTGACCGAGATCTGCAGGCCGGAGTAGGTGGTGTCGGCGGTGGCCTTGTCGGTCGCCAGCGCGGTGCCGGTGTAGCCGTTGGCGAAGGAGGCGGCACCCAGCGAATCGGCCTTGGCGTTGACCACGCTGTTGATGGCGATGGCCTGGCCGGCGTTGGCACCGACCTGGAACAGCTGGCTGGTGAAAGAGCCGTCCAGCAGCTTGGTGCCGTTGAAATCGGCCTGCTTGGCGACGCGGTCCACTTCCGAGACCAGCTGGGTTACTTCGGCCTGCAGGGCCTTGCGGTCGCTGGCCGAGTTGGTGGCGTTGGAGGACTGCACCGCCAGTTCGCGGATGCGCTGCAGGTTGTTGCCGACTTCGCTCAGCGAACCCTCGGCGACCTGGGCCAGCGAGATACCGTCGTTGGCGTTGCGGATGGCCACGTCCAGACCACGGATCTGGGTGGTGAAGCGCTCGCTGATGGCCAGGCCGGCCGCGTCGTCCTTCGCGCTGTTGATGCGCAGGCCGGACGAGAGGCGCTGGATGGTGGTAGCGAGCGAGCTGCCGCTGGTGCTCAGGTTGCGCTGAGCGTTGAGCGACATCGTATTGGTGTTGATTACCTGTGCCATGGGGTCGTCTCCTCTTATATGGAACCCGTTGGTGAATGAAACGAAGCGCCGCCGGTTTTTTTGTGTGGCTGTGTGCTTCGCTGTTGCCAAATGAATAACGGCGCTTTGTCAACAACCTTTAGCCGTGAATTCCGCTGGAGCCGTGATTCGGTGCTGGAGGCTGTTTTTCCCGGGCTTTTCAGCCCTGGAAGGGCATGAAGGCGATCCCGGAAAGGGGCGGTCGGGGCAGGCCCGACCAGCGCTGATGAAGGTATCGGCGGGCCAGCGCCGGCCTTGATGGGTAATCACGGGCATTCCGCCGCAGCGGGCGTGGTGCCCGGCGCAGAAACGAAAAAGGCCGCGATGCAGGGCATCGCGGCCTTTCAGGGGTGACCCGAGGGAAGCGTCAGCGGATCTTGTTGAACAACGACATCGACTGCATCTGCGAGAAGATCGTCTGTGCCGCCTGCAGCGCGGTGCTCTGCAGCTGGTACTGGCTCAGCGCATCGGCATAGTCCAGGTCACGCATCTGCGACAGCGTGGTCTTCAGGGTCACGCCGTTGGCCTCGCGCATGTCCGCGGCGTTGTCCAATGCCTTCAGCTGTGCGCCGCCTGCGGCACGCGAATCGATCATGCGTTCGGAGGCGCGTGCCACGTCGCGCAGGGCACTCTGCAGTTCGTTCTGCTGCGCGGACATCTTCGCGGTGGTACCGGTGTCGGCATCCAGCGCGGCGATCAGCTTGTCCATGGTGTCGAAGATGTCGCGGCTGCTCGCAGGCGTGACGTTGAAGCTGTCACCCGCAGCGGGCGCACCGGTGATCTGCAACCGCACCCCGTTCACTTCCACGTTGTCACCGGCCTTGTAGGTGCCGGTACCGGTGACATTGCCCGCGCCATCCAGCACCTGGTACTGGTCGGCAGCGGTGAAGCGGATGCTGAAGGACTGTCCGTTCCAGCTGTCACTGCCGTCGCGGGTGATGTTGGTCAGCACGCCGTTGCCGGTGTTGCCAGCCGCCGCGCCGCCATCGACAAAGCCATCGCCGGTGGGGATGCGCATGAAGATCTCGCTGCCGGGCAGCGCATCGCGCACGTAGGTATCCGGGCCGACCTCGATCTGGCGCTGGGTCTGGTCGCCGCGGTAGACCACCTTGCCGTTGATCTTGGCAAACGGCGGGTCACCGTCGTTGGTGCCGCCGAACACGTAGCGGCCGGTACCATCGTCGGCGTTGGCCAGTGACAGCAGGCCATCGCGGATCTGGTTCAGCTCGGTGATCAGGGTCTTCTTGTCCGGTGCACTCAGCGCCGGGTTGCTGGCCTGGATGGTCAGATCATTGACGCGCGCCATCAGGTCGTTGACCTGGGCCAGGGTGTTTTCCTGCACGCCCAGCCGGTTCTGCACGTTGCCGGCATTGAGCTTCATGCGGTCAAGCGCGGCCAGGCTGCGGTCAAGACCGACTGCGGCACCGGCGGCAACCGGATCGTCCTTGGCGCTGACGATCTTGCTGCCGGTGGCGATCTGCTGCTCCAGGTGGCTGAGCTTGGCCTGCTTGGCCATCATCAGCGACACGGACTGGTTGAACATCATGCTGGTGGAGATGCGGCTGCTCATCGGCGGACGGCTCCCAGGATGGTCTGGAACATGCTGTCGGCGGTGGAAATCAGCTGCGAGGCGGCCTGATAGGCCTGCTGCAGGCGCAGCATGTCGGCCGCTTCCTCGTCCAGGTTGACGCCGGACACTTCATCGCGCGCTTCCTGCGCCTTGTCGTTGATCACCAGCTGCGCTTCCAGCGAGTACTCGGCCGAGCGGGCCGCGGCACCGACCTGGGTGGTCAGGCCGCCCAGCGCACCGTTGAGGGTGACCGTGCCGCTGTTGAACGCCTTCGCGCTCTCCACCTTGGCCAGCCGGGAGGCATTGCTGTTGTCCGACGAGCCGGCCGGGGTCGGGGTGATGTTGAAGGTGTCGCCGACCTTCGGCGCACCGTCCAGCACGAAGCTCCAGCCATTGGCGCTGATGGTCTGGCCCGGGGTGTAGGTCTGCGGCGGGCCACCATCGATGGTGTAGGTGGTGGCCGAGGTGAACACGATCGCGGCCGGATTGCGCAGGTTGGCATTGGTCGAATCGCTGACGGTGACCCCGCTCAGCTTGCCGGTGCCGGTGTTGGACGTGGCGGCAGCACCCTTCACCGCCGCCGCGGCGGCGATGCGCGAGGGATCGGTGATCGCCACTTCCATGCTGCCGGCCACGCCTGCGGTGGGCTGCAGCAGGAATCGATCATTGGCAGCCGGGGTACCGCCGACCACCAGCTTGACGCCATTGATCACCAGCGGATCGGTGGCGGTGCCGGTACCGGTCAGCGGCACGTTGGCGCCGGTGTCGGCGCGGCTGGCCTTCCACTGGGTGCCATCGAACTGCAGCACCACGTTCTGCGCGTCCAGCTTGCCCAGGTCGCCATAGGTGGCGCTGAGGCTGGCCGTGCCGGTGTTGGCATTGTTGGCGGTGACGCGCGGATTGCCGATGTTGAAGAAATCACCGCCCAGCTGGCCATACATGTCCACACCCTGGTGATGGGTCTGGTTGAAGGTCTCGGCCAGGCCGACGGCCAGCTTGCCCAGTTCGGCCTGGGCCGGGGTCAGCACCGTGTCGCGGAATTCCAGCAGGCCGCCGATCTGGCCACCGACGGCCTTTGCGTCAAGCCGGATCGTGTTGCCCTGGGTCTCCAGCGCCAGCTGCAGGCGCTCGGGCTGGTAGGGGTCGGCCACGGTGGTGACCTTGGTCGCCGTGGTGCCCACCACCAATGCGTTGCCGCCGGCGGTGTAGACATTCATGATGCCGCCGTCCTGGATCACCGCCGTACCGCCGGTGTAGCCGATCAGCTGGGTGATCAGCTGGTCGCGGCGATCAAGCAGGTCCGGCGCGGCGTTGGCGATGTTGGTGCCGATGGCGCCGTTGATCTGCGCGATCTCCTGCGCCAGGCGGTTGACCTCGGTGGCACCGGCCAGCAGGCCGTTGTTGACCTCGCCATTGAGGTTGTTCAGGTGCGTGTTGAGCTGCACGAAGCGATTGGCCAGGGCCTTGCCGCCGTCGAGCATGTTCTGCCGGTCGGCGGTGCCGGAGGCATTGGAGGACAGGCCGCTGACCGAGTCGAAGAAGTTCGACCAGACGCCGGCGATGTTGGTCGCGCCTTCCGAGAACAGCGAGTTGACCCGGTCGGCCATGCCGGAAAGCTGCTTCAGGCGTGCCAGCTCGCCGCTGCTGTCGAGCAGGCGCGAGATCGCCAGCTGGTCGGCGGTGCGGCGGATGTCGGTGATGCGGGTGCCGTTGCCGACCGTGCCATAGCCGTAGTTCTGCGGATCAGCGGTGGCGAAGTTGACCTTCTGCCGGCTGTAACCCGGGGTATTGAGGTTGGCCACGTTGTGGCTGGTGGTCGCCAACGCACGCTGGAAGGCGAGCAGGGCACCGGTACCGGTGGAAAGTACGCTGGACATGGGGTTCCTCAACGACGAGTGATACCCAGCGCCGCGGTTGCGGTGCTGGCGAAGGTCTGGCCAAGGCGCGTGCCGGCGTCGGCTACGGCGCTGACGGCGCGCTCGATGGTCGGCCCCCCGGCGATCGCGGCGATCTTGGCGGCGTAGCGTGGGTCGGTGGCATAACCGGCACGCTGCAGGCCGCGCGCGAAGCCCTGCACGTCGGTGCCGGCCTGCAGGGCCTGCTGGTAGCGCGGGCTGGTCTTCAACAGGCGCACGTAGTCGGCGAAGCTTTCGGCCGGCGAACTGTAGGCGCGGAAGCTGGCGGTCTCGTTGCGGCGCACGCCATCGACATACTCATGGGTGCCGGCCACGGCACGCTGGCCGCTCCAGCCATTGGCCTTGATGCCGAACAGGTTGTGCGAGGTGCTGCCGTCGGCATGCTTGATGTGGCGCTTGCCCCAGCCGGTTTCCAGCGCGGCCTGGGCGACCAGGGCGCGGGCATCCACGCCGAGCTCCTTGGCTGCGCTCTGCGCGTGCTGCCAGATGCTGGCAACGAAGCCCTCCGGGGTATGCTCGCCGAGCTGGGCCACGGCGGTGCGGGTGGCCAGGGCTTCGGCCGGGCTGATCGCGGTGCCGCGATTGCTGGCAGTCGCCGCCCACTGGTCGTTGCCGGCCGCCCAGTCATCGCCCTGCAGGCTGCCGATGTAGGGATCGTCGGTGCCGAGCGAGCGGTGCATGCTGCTGCTCTCGCGGCCGGCAATCAGGTCCAGTGCCTGCTCCATCGGTGCCACCGCGGCCTGTGCGCCCGACTGTGCGCCGGCCGCCATCTGCTGCAGCAGGCGCACGGTCTGGCTGCCGTCCTCCAATGGCAGCGACGGTGCCGGCCTGGCCGGTGCGTTCAGCTGGTAGGCGCGGCTGGCCTTGGCCGGGTCCACGCGGGTATCCAGCGCCGGGCCGTCGGCGGCCTGGCCGGACAGCTGGCGGCTGATCATGCCCGACAGGCCCAGGCCCTTGCCGCGTGTCATCGCCTCGGCAATCTTCTGGTCGTACATGTCGCGGAACATCTTGTTCTCGCCGGGGAACAGCGAATCGCCGAAGCTGGCGTCACGCATGCTCTTGACCAGCATCTGCGCGAACTGGCCTTCCAGCTGGCGCGCGACCTTGTCGATCTTGGCCGGATCGTTCTGTTGCGCCGGGTGCAGATCGAATGCGGGATTGATGCGCATGTCAGATCACCTCGAGCTCGGCACTCAGTGCGCCGGCCTGCTTCAGGGCTTCCAGGATCGCGATGAGATCGCCCGGCGCCGCGCCCACGGCGTTCACCGCGTGCACGATTTCGTCCAGGGTGGTGCCGCCGCTGAACTTGAACATGCGGCTGCCGTCGTTGGTGGCGGTGATGGTCGACTGTGGGCTGGCCACGGTGCGGCCGCCGGACAGGGCGTTGGGCTGGCTGACGTTGGTGTTTTCCTGGATCGTCACGGTCAGCGAACCATGCGAGATCGCGGCCGGGCCGACCCGTACCTGCTGGCCGATGACGACGGTGCCGGTGCGCGAATTGACCACCACCTTGGCCGGCCCGCTGCCCGGGGTCAGCTCCAGGTTCTCGATGCGTGCCAGCAGGCCGATGCGCGCGCCGGGATCGGTGGGTGCGGTGACCGCCACGGTCACACCATCGACGGCACGCGCCGCGCCCTCGCCGAAGGCGTTGTTGAGTGCAGCGACCATGCGCGAGACGGTGGTGAAATCGTTGTTGTGCAGGTTCAGGGTGATGTCGCCGCCATTGGCGAGCGGATCGGGCAGGGCACGTTCAACGGTGGCGCCGTTGGGAATGCGGCCGACGCTGGGCACGTTCACCGAGACGCGGGAACCGTCCTTGCCCTGCGCACCGAAGCCGCCGACGATCAGGTTGCCCTGGGCGATCGCGTAGATCTGGCCATCGGCACCGCGCAGCGGAGCCATCAGCAGCGAGCCGCCACGCAGCGACACCGCATTGCCGATCGAGGACACGGTGATGTCGATCGGCTGGCCCGGCTTGGCGAACGGCGGCAGTTCGGCATGGATCGCCACCGCCGCCACGTTCTTCAGCTGCGGGTTGACGTTCGGCGGCACGTTGACGCCGAGCTCGCCGAGCAGGTTCTTCAGGCTCTGCACGGTGAACGGTGCCTGGCTGGTGCGGTCACCGCTGCCATCCAGGCCCACCACCAGTCCATAACCCACCAGCGCATTGCCGCGCACGCCGCCGACCTGGGCCAGGTCCTTGATGCGCTCGGCGCTGGCCGGCGCAGCCATTGCCAGCAGAAGGAAGAATGATCCGTAGAGCGACGCGATGCGTCGCTGCCACGTGGAAGAGAAGAGAGCTTTCATGGCCATACTCAGAACGGCGTCAGGCCGGAGTTGAAGAAGCGGCTCAACCAGCCCATCGCGTTGGACTGCGCGACCGGGCCGCGTCCGCCGTAGACGATGCGGGCTTCGGCCACGCGGCTGGACGGAATGGTGTTGTCCTGGCTGATGTCACCGGGGCGCACGATGCCCTGCACCTGCACCAGTTCGTCGCCCTGGTTCAGCCGCAGGTTCTTCTGCCCCTGCACGACCAGGTTGCCGTTGGGCAGGCGCTGCACCACGGTGACCGTGACGCTGCCCTGCAGCCGGTTGCTCTGCGCGCTGTTGCCCTTGCCGGTGAAATCACGCTTGCCGGTGGCCGACGCGCTGAGGATGTCCTTGCCGCCCAGCGTGACCGGCGCACCGAGGATCGAGGGCGTCCCCAGGTTGAGGTTCGACTCCTTGTTGGTGGCGGTGTTGGCACTGGTCTGCGCGGTGGTGTTTTCCAGCAGGGTGATGGTCAGCAGGTCGCCGACATCGCGTGCGCGACGGTCCGAATACAGCTGCAGGGTCGGGCCGGCAGCGTAGATCGCACCGGCGGTCGGCGCGGCCTGCGGCGGCATGATCGGCTGGATCGGCGCCATCGCCGCGTAGGGGCGCACGTCGCCGGCGATCACGCAGCCACCGAGCAGGGCGGCCACGGCGCAGGCGAGGGCAGTGCGGGCGAAGGTGGAAATGGGCGACATGGCGGTTTCCCGGTTGGGCCGGTCAGAGCTTGTTGTTGAGATAGCCGAGCATCGAATCGGTGGTGGAGATCGCCTTGGCGTTCATTTCGTAGGCGCGCTGGGTTTCGATCATCGACACCAGCTCTTCCACCACGTTGACGTTGCTGCCTTCCAGCGCGCCCTGCACCACGGTGCCGAGGCCGTTGAGGCCAGGGTTGCCGTTCTGTGCCGGGCCGGAGGCGGTGGTCTCCAGGAACAGGTTCTCGCCGCGGGCCTGCAGGCCGGCCGGATTGACGAAGTCGGTCAGGGTCAACGCGCCCACTTCCACCGAGGCGGCGCCGTCGGCCATCTTCACGCTGATGGTGCCGTCGGTACCGATGGTCACCGACTGCGCGCCTTCGGGAATCTGGATGCCCGGCTGCACCGGATAGCCGCTGTTGGTGACCAGCTCGCTGTCCTGGTTGATCTTGAACGAGCCATCACGGGTGTAGGCCGAGCTGCCGTCGGGCATCTGCACCTCGAAGAAACCGCGGCCGTTGACCATCACGTCCAGGGCGCGGCCGGTCTGCTGCTGGCCACCCTGTTCGAAGTTCTTGGCGGTGGCCACCACGCGCACACCGGTACCCAGCTGCAGGCCGGTCGGCAGCTGCGTCTGCGCCGACGAGGAACCGCCGGGCTGGCGCACCTGCTGGTACAGCAGGTCTTCGAAACTGGCACGGTCCTGCTTGAAGCCGGTGGTGTTGGTGTTGGCGAGGTTGTTGGAAACCACCGACATGCGCATCTGCTGCGCATCCAGTCCGGTTTTCGCGATCCACAATGCCTGGTTCATCTTCGGTGTCCTGTCTGGTGGAGCCGGCCGCGCGATGCGGCCCTTGGTAGCGGTTCTGCAAGCGGTGTGCCAGCGCCGCGCTCGGGCGGCGCCGGAATTCCGTCAGCTGCCCAGGCGCAGCAGGCTGTTGGCGCTGCGCGCGTTGTCGTCGCCGTGCTTGATCACCTGCACCTGCATTTCGTACTGGCGCTGCAGCTGGATCATCTGCACCAGTGCGCCGGCGGCATCGACGTTGCTGCCTTCCAGCTGGCCGCTGTGCACGGCGGTGCCCTGTGCGGGTGCGAACGGCTGTTGTGGGTCGGTGTTGCGGAACAGGCCATCGAGGCCGCGCTCGAGGCGCTCGTCCGGGGCCTGCACGACCTTGATCCGGCCGACCTGGGCCATGGTCTGCGGGCCTTCGCCCTGCGGGATGATCGAGATCGTGCCGTCGGCGCCGATCTCCATCGCCTGGTAGGGCGGAATGGCGATCGGATTGTTGTTGTCATCCAGCACCGGGCGGCCGCTGGAGGTCACCAGCTGGCCGTTCGGGGTGACCGACAGTGCAGCGCCGCGCGTATAGGCTTCGCTGCCATCGCTGGACTGCACGGCCAGCCAGGTGCCGGTCTGCAGTGCAAGGTCCAGCGGCTTGCCGGTGATGTGCTGCGCGCCGGGCCGGCGGTTGAAGCCGGCGTCGACGTGCAGCGCATCCACCCGCGAGGCAAAGCCCGGGCCGCGGATCGGGAAGGCTTCGGTGTTGGCCAGCGCTTCCTTGAAGCCGGGGGTGTCCGAGTTGGCGAGGTTGTGGCTGAGCGTACCCTGCGCCTGCAGGGAGGCGCGGGCACCGGTCATCGCCACGTAAAGGGCTTTATCCATGCGGGGAGTTCCGTAGCAGGGTCAGCAGCTCATCAACGGATGTTGATGACGGTCTGGGTGATCTGGTCCTGGGTGGTGATCATCTGCGCGTTGGCCTGGAAGTTGCGCTGCGCGGTGATCATGTTGACCAGCTGCTCGGTGAGGTCGACGGTGGACGCTTCCAGCGAACCGGCCTGGATCTTGCCGAGGTTGGAGGTGTCCGGCATGCCGGTACGCGGCGTGCCCGAGCTGAAGGTATCCACCCACAGGTTGTTGCCCTTCGACTCCAGCCCTTGCGGGTTGTTGAAGGTGGTCAGCGCGACCTGGCCCAGCGGCTTGTCGGCACCGTTGGAGTAACGTGCGTAGACCACGCCGGTCTCCGACACGGTGATCTCGTTGAGCTTGCCGGCGGCATAGCCGTCCTGCTGGGTGTTGCGCAGGGCGAACTTCTCGCCGTACTGGGTCGAGCCGGTGATATCCAGCGTCATGTTCAACTGGCCGGCGCCGGTGTTGGGGGTGAAGGTGCCGAGGCTGACCTTGCCGTCCGTCGGTGCGGTGAGCTTGCCGCTGTTGTCGAAGGTGACCGGGGTCGGCGTGCCGGCCGGCTGGCCGTCCACGTAATTGCGAACGGTCCACTCATTGGGGTTGGCCCCCTTGACGAAGTACGAGACCTGGATATGGCTCACGCCCAGCGAGTCGTACACGGTGATGCCGCCGCTGGAGTGGTTGTAGGTGTTGGAGTCGGTCGGGTCGAAGGTGGCGACGGTCGGCGGCTTGGCGTTGGCCGGCAGGGTGAAGCCGACCTTCACTTCACTGGTCTGCTTCGGTGCGCTGTCGGTGGTCAGCAGCTGCAGGTCGACGATGCGGCCGGAATCGAAGTTGGTGCCGTCGGCATTCGGTGCGAACACCTGCAGGCGTGCGCCCTGCGGATTGACCACGAAGCCGGAGGCATCGGTCTGGAAATTGCCGGCGCGCGAATACACGCGGGTGCCGTTCATGTTCATGGTGAAGAAGCCCTCACCGGAGATGGCCATGTCCAGGCTGCGGCCGGTCTGTTCGTTGTGGCCCTGCTTGAACTGCTGGGCAACGTTGGAGACGCGCACGCCCGAACCCACGGCGTTCTTCGACAGGCCGTAGCCGGTGGCCGAGAACAGGTCGGCGAACTCGGCGCGCGACTCCTTGAAGCCGGTGGTGTTGACGTTGGCGACGTTGTTGGCGGTGACGCTCAGGTCGGAGTTGGCGGCATTGATGCCGGACAGCGAGACATTGAAGCCCATGGGATGCTCCTGGTAAGTGCGGGATGTGCGGCTCAGCTGACGCGGAGCACGTAGTCGATCGGGGCCGTGCCCAGGCCCTTGAGATTCAGGTACAGGCCGTCGGAACCGACGGTCACGCTTTCCACCGGGGCCTGCACGTAGGTGGACAGCTTGGTGCTCTTGCCGGCGGTGTCGACGTGGTTGGCCACCACGCTGTACTTGCCGGGTTCCATGCGCTTGCCGTTGGCGTCCTTGCCGTCCCACTGGAAGGCGGTTTCGCCGGCAGCCTTGGCCTCCACGCTCAGCGAGGTGACCTTGGTGCCGTTGGCATCGGTGATGTCCACGGTGATGATGCCGGCCGAGGGTGCGGCGACCGTGCCTTCAACACTGCCTTCCTTCTCCAGCACCAGCTTTTCCGACGGCACCAGCACCTGGTGGCCGACCAGCGCCGCACCACGCAGCACCTGGTCGCTGGCCATCGATTCCTGGAAGCCCTTCACCGTCTTGTTCAGATCGGTGATGCCCTGCACGGTCGACATCTGCGCCATCTGCGCGACCATCTGCGTGTTGTCCATCGGCTTCAGCGGATCCTGGTGCTGCAGCTGTTCGGTCATCAGCCGCAGGAAATCGGCCTGGTCCAGCGTGTTCTTCTTTTTCGTGGCGTTGCTGTTCGGAGCGTTCAGGCCGAGCGCGGCGTAGACGTCCTGGTTGGTCTGGTTGTTGACGGTGGTGGTCATGGCGGTATCCGGTACTTCGGGCCTCAGCGGCCCATGGTCAGGGTGGCCAGCGCCAGTTCCTTGGCCGTGGTCAACATCTCCACGCCGGCCTGGTAATTGCGCGAGGTCGAGATCAGGTTGACCATCTGCGCCACCGGATCGACATCGGGCTGGTAGATGTAGCCGTCGGCGTCGGCCAGCGGATGGCCGGGCTCGTAGCGCTTGATCGGCGCCGCCTCGCTCTGGGTGATCTCCTTCACCTTCACTGACGTGATGTTCGGATCGTTCTTGCTGGTGACGGCCTGGAAGATCGGCTCCAGCGGCTTGTACACGGCGTCGGCGGAACCGGCGACGGTGTCGGCGTTGGAGAGGTTGGAGGCGATGGTGCTCATGCGCACCGACTGCGCCTGCAGCGCGGAGCCGGCGATGTCGAAGATCGGCAGGTTGCTCATGGCTTATTGCCCCGTGATCGCGGTCAGCATGGAACGCACCTTGCTCTCGACGAAGCTGAGCGAGGCGCGGTACTCGAGCGCGGCACGGCCATAGGCAGCGCGCTCGGCATCGGGATCGACGGTGTTGCCGTCCAGGCTGGGCTGCACGCCTTCGCGCGCGATCTGGAACGGGTTCAGGCCACTACTGATCTCGTAGTGCTGTTCGTGGGTGGTGGCCATCAGGCCATTGGCATCCTGCCCCTGGGCGTGGCGCAGGGCAGCGTCGAAGTCCAGGTCCTGGGCCTTGTAGCCGGGCGTGTCGGCATTGCCGAGGTTGCTGGCGATCAGCTTCATCCGCTGTTCGCGCAACGGCATGGCCTGGGCATGGACGCCCAGGTAGTCGGTAATCAGGTTGCGCACGGTGCACTCCCACGGGAACGTTGCCCGGGAAGCTGCAAGCGGTGTGCCAAACAGGGGAGGGGAGTGCCGGCCGCTGGCCGGCTCTGAGATGTGCCTGCGGTTGCCGGCCAGCGGCCGGCACTACCGGATCGGCGGGCCGTCAGGCCGCCAGTGCGACCTTGCGCAGGCGGTCCAGCACGAAGTCGGCCAGCTCGTGCGGCGAGTACTTGGCGACGAAGGCGTTGGCGCCCACGCGCTCGACCATCGCATTGTTGAATACGCCCGACAGCGAGGTGTGCAGCAGCACGTACAGGCCGGCCAGGCCCGGGTGCCGCCGGATTTCCGTCGTCAGCGTATAGCCGTCCATGGCCGGCATCTCGATGTCCGAGATCACCATCGCGTAGCGTTCGGCCGGGTTCTCGCCCGAGGCGTGGATCTGCAGCAGGTGGTCCAGCGCCTGCTTGCCATCGGACAGCAGGGTCGCCCCCACGCCCAGCTGGTCAAGCACGCTGCGGATCTGCTGGCGGGCCACGCGCGAGTCGTCCACCACCAGCACCTGCAGCTGCGGGCCATCGGAGGGCATCGCCATCGCCGGGTCGAGCACGGCTTCACCGCGGACCTGGGCAATGTCGGCCAGCACGCTTTCGACGTCGATCACCTGGATCAGCTCGCCCTGGAAGCGGGTCACGGCGGTCAGGTAGCTCGATTCAGCGCCCAGCTCCGGCGGCGGGTGGATGTCTTCCACCGCGATGTTGACGATGCGCTCCACGCCACTGACCAGGAAGCCCTGGATCGAGCGGTTGAATTCAGTGACGACCAGGTAGCCGGGCGAGGTGTCCGCATCGGGCTCACGCTCGGGGTGTCCGATCGCCAGGCCCAGGTCCAGCACCGGCACCGAGCGGCCCCGCACGTCGGCCACGCCGGAGAACTGGCTGGGCAGACCGGGCACCTGGAACAGCTCCGGGCGGCGCAGGACTTCCTGCACCTTGAAGACATTGACGCCAAAAAGCTGACGTCCGCCGAGACGGAACAGCAGCAGCGCCAGGCGGTTGTGGCCGGCCAGTCGGGTCCGCTGGTCGATCCGGTTGAGCAGGTCATGGGACATGGCTGCTGTATCGGCGCGGCAGCTCCGGAACTTGAGGGTGGCGTGACGCTCATGTGTCCCGCACCGCATTTGTAGAGTCGACTGTTAGTCGACTGCGCGATAGTCGACTAACAGTCGACTCTACCGATCCCGATCCCGATCCTCTGGCACGCGCCTTGCACGCAGCTGGGCCAGATCCCCTCGACAGGAGGCGCCATGCGCCGGGTCACATTTCTCTATGCCATCGCCCTGGCCCTGGCCACGCCCTGGGCGGGCGCCGCTGACTGGCAGCCCGTGGCCAGCATCCGCGCAGCAGCGCTGACGACGCTGCCGGCCGGCAGCGAAGGCGAGGCCCAGGTGGCCGACGCGCTGCGCCTGCCGAAGTGTGGCGGTGCGTTGCAGGTGCAGCCCACTGCCAACACCACGGTGGAGGTCAGCTGTCCCGATGCAGGCGGTTGGCGCCTGTTCGTGCCGGTGAAGGTACGGCGCAACCAGACCGTGCTGGTGCTCAATCGCGGAATCGGCACTGGAGAAACCCTCACCGCCGCCGATATCACCACTGCCCAGCGTGATGCTGCCCGGATTGCCGGTGCGGTGCTGGCCGATCCCAACGCGGCGATCGGCCGCATTGCCCGCCGTCCGCTGCAGGCCGGGGCCCTGCTGTCGAACAACGACCTGGTGGTGCAGCGTCTCATCAAGCGAGGAGACAATGTGGCCCTGGTGTCGCGTCGCGGCTCGGTCGAGGTGCGCATTGCCGGCCGTGCGATGGGTGACGCGGGCGAGAATGAACGGGTCTCGGTGGAGAACCTGTCCTCGCGGAGGATCGTGCAGGGCACGGTCGATGCCGCAGGTGACGTAATCGTGGCGCGTTGAATTACCGCAGAATATCCCTAAAGATCACGGCCCAGCGGCCGTTATCCCTTGTGAACGGCAACTCCAGGACACCCCATGAGCCAGAAAATCGACGGCAACCTGCAGGTCCCCCAAGCACTGCGCAGCGTGACGACCCCGGCCAGCAAGCCCGGCGTCAGCAGCGATTCGCCGGCACGCCCGGTCGAGGCCGCCGACAGCCTGCGCCTGACCGGCGAGGCCACCAATCTGCAGGCCATCGAGCGTGAGCTGACCACCGCCCCGGCGATCGACGCCCAGCGCGTGGCCGCCGTGCGCGAGTCGCTGCAGAACGGCACCTACAAGATCAATCCGGATGCGATCGCTTCGCGCATGCTCGATCTGGACCAGCAGCTGCAGGGATGACCGCAGCGATGAGCGAGCCGCTGCAGCGTCTCGCCCAGGCCCTGGACGTTGAGCGCCAGGCCCTGGTCGAGCACGACGTGCACGCCCTGATCCGTGCCACCGGCGCCAAGCTGGAAGCACTGCGTGCGCTGGAAGGCGCACCGCCGGTCGGCGAGGGCGAACAGCTGCAGGAACTGGCCGAACGCAACCGGGCCAACGGTGTGCTGCTGTCGCGCCGCCGCCGTGAGGTCAACTGGGCGCTGCGCCAGCTGGGCCGTACCGAAGACGCCTCGGCCTACGACGCCAAGGGCCAGTCGCACACGGTCACCGCCCGCCGCCCCCTCGCCGTCGCCTGACGCGACGGCGATCGCACACCCCCTCCCTGCGGGCTGAAGCCCGCCGCGTGACCGCGTATATTGGGCGCCTGTTCGAACGCCCCGAGTTGCCGTGTCCGCTGCCAACGCCCTGGTTACCGCCCCCCTTCCGCCGCAGCCGGTGCTGCAGGCGCTGCTTGAGCGCCTGCGCGAAGGCCTGCTGCTGTTCACCGAGGACGGGCAGGTGGCCCTGGCCAATCCGGCCGCGCAGAACCTGCTGGCCAACGGCGAAGACGGCGCATTGCCGCCGCCGCAGCGCCTGCGTGAACTGTTGCCGCCCGACGCGCTGGAGCAGGCGCGCCAGCATGGTCACTGGAACGGCAGCCTGCCGCTGGGCGAGGGCGTGGTCATCGCCCACCTGTACCACCACGGCCCGGTTGGCGAAGGGCACTTCCTGGCGTTGTTCCGCCACATCGAAGGGCAGGAAGACTACGAACGCGAGCTGCAGCAGCGCCACGCCGAACTGCGCCAGGCCTACCTGCGCCTCAACGGCACCCAGGAAAAGCTGCTGCAGTCGGAGAAGATGGCCTCGATCGGCCAGCTCGCCGCGGGTGTGGCGCACGAGATCAACAACCCGATCGGTTACGTGCACTCCAACCTGGGCAGCCTGCAGGAATACCTGCGCAGCCTGTTCACCGTGATCGAGGCCTACGAGCGCGCCCTGCGTGCGCCGGACCCGAAGGCGTTGATTCCGGAGATCGACGATATCCGCGACCGCCTCGACATCGATTTCATCAGCCGCGACCTGCCGCAGCTGATGGCCGAGTCGCGCGAGGGCATCGAGCGGGTCACCCGCATCGTGCGCGACCTGAAGGACTTTTCGTATTCCGGTCGCGATGAGTCGTGGAAGCTGGTCGACCTGCATGCGGGCCTGGAATCGACCATCAACATCATCTGGAACGAGCTCAAGTACAAGGTCACCCTGGTGCGCGAGTTCGGCCAGTTGCCGCTGGTGGAGTGCCTGCCGTCGGAACTGAACCAGGTCTACATGAACCTGCTGCTCAACGCCGGCCACGCCATCGCCGAGCGCGGCACCATCACCGTGCGCACCGGCGTTGATGGCGATCATGTCTGGGTCGAGTTCGAAGACACCGGCGGCGGCATCTCGCCGGAACTGCGCCAGCGCATCTTCGATCCGTTCTTCACCACCAAGCCGGTGGGCAGCGGCACCGGGCTGGGCCTGTCGATCTCCTACAGCATCATCAACAAGCACCACGGCCGCATCGACCTGGACAGCACCCCGGGCGTCGGCTCGCGCTTCCGCGTGGTGCTGCCGGTGAAGCAGCCGCGCTGACGGCTTGGGGTAGTGCCGGCCGCTGGCCGGCAACCCCATGAAAGCAGGTGCCGCGGGGTAGCCGGCCAGCGCCCGGCTCTACAACGCCGGTTACCGCTGCGGGCGATCCTCGCCACCCTCGCCGGTTTCAACCGGCGCCGGCCCGGCATTGCTGCGGCGCTGCTCCTCGTAGGTGCGGAATGCCTGGTGGATGTGCTTGCGCAACTCGTCGTCGTTCCACGGCTTGGTCAGGAAACGGTAGATCGCGCCGCGGTTGATCGCGTCGGTCACCGTGTTCAGATCGGTGTAGCCGGACAGCACCAGGCGGATCGTATCCGGGTACAGCATTTTCACCCGGCCGAGGAATTCGGTACCGCTCATGTCGCTCATGCGCTGGTCGGACAGGATCACCTGCACGTCGTTGATCGCCAGCAGATCGAACGCATCGCGCACGTTGCCGGCGGCCAGGATGCGGTAGCCGTCGCGGCGGAACAGCCGCACCAGCGAGCGCAGCACGTTCTCCTCGTCATCCAGCAGCAGCAGGGTGCGGTCGGGGCGGGTCTCGGCGAAGGCCTCCGGGCGCAGGTAACGGCGGCGCAGGGTCATGCCGGCGGCATCGGCCGACATCGGTTCGCCGAACAGGTAGCCCTGGAACACATCGCAGTCGTTGCGGCGCAGGAAGCCCAGCTGCGCCTGCGACTCGACGCCATTGGCGATCACGGTCATGCCCAGCTGGTGGCCCATGGCGATGATCGCGCGGGCGATGGCGGCCTCGCGGTTGCCGGCCGGCGCGCTCTTGATGAAGCTGCGGTCGATCTTCAGCTTGTCCACCGGGTAGCGCACCAGCGCGCTCAGGCTGGAATCACCAGTACCGAAGTTGTCCAGGCTCAGGCTGATCCCTTCATTGCGCAGGTTGGCCAGCGTCTCGTGCACGAAATTGACGTTGTTGGTCAGCGCGCTTTCGTTGATCTCCAGCGTCAGCATGTGCGCCGGAACACCGGCGGCCTGCATCAGCGACATCACCTCGGCGAAGAAGTTCGGCCGCAGCAGCTGCAGGGTGGAGACGTTCACCGCGATGGTGAAGTCATCGAAGCCCTGGTCGCGCCACATGCGTGCCTGTTTCAGCGCGCCTTCCAGTACCCACGTGCCGATCTGCACGATGATCCCCAGTCGCTCGGCGGTACGCATGAAACGTTCGGGTACCAGCATGCCCAGCGTGGGCGACTGCCAGCGCAGCAGTGCCTCCATGCCCACCACGTGGCCATCGCGGGCGCTGACCAGCGGCTGGTAGCGCAGCTTCAACTCGCCGTTGGGAATCGCATCGACGATCTGCCGCGCGATGATGCTCTCGCTGTGCGCGCTGGGCGGGGTATCCACCGCGTGGATGCGCACCGCGTTGCCGCCTTCGCGCGCGGCCTGGTACAGCGCGTCTTCGGCGTGGTCAAGCAGGCGCGAAGTGCTGCTGGCATGTTCCGGGCACAGGCTCACGCCCAGCTTGCCGGTCATGAACAGCGTGTACGGCAGCACCGACAGCGGCAGCTCCATCTGCTGCCGGATCTCCTCGGCGAAGTCTTCCGGAAGCGGCAGGTCGGCGGTGCGCGGCACCGCGATCAGGAATTCGTCGCTGCCGTGGCGCCACAACTTGCCACGTCCGCGCAGGTAGGACTGCAGGCGCTGCGCCACCAGCACCAGGGCCTGGTCGCCCACTTCCGCGCTCATGTTCTCGTTCACCGAGGCGAAGTGGTCGATGTCCACATGCATCAGCATCAGCGCGGTACCGCCCGAAGCCGCGTCGGCGACCATCGCCTGCAGCTCGGGATTGCCGGCGCCAAGGCGGTCGGGTGCATCATCGATGCTGACCGGGGGCAGGTTGGGATTCCACATAGGCTCAGTATTCCGGTGACTCGACGGCGGCCATGCCGGCCGCCTGGTAGGGGAGGTGGACGTCGACGAGGGTACCTTCGCCATGCGCGGACTCGATCCGGACATGGCCGCCGACACTCTGCGCGCGCTCGCGCATCACGATCAGGCCCAGCCCGCGCGGTCCATCCGGGTCGAAACCTTCGCCGTCATCGCGGATCTGCAGGTGCAGCCCGCGTTGCCCGACGTCACGCAGCTGCAGCTGCACCTGGCTGGCGCGCGCATGGCGCAGCACGTTGGTCAGGCTCTCCTGCGCGATGCGGAAGCAGGCCTGTTCGATGCTGTTGTCCGGGCGGTGCGGCAGCGGCTCGATCTCGGCCAGCAGTTCAACCGGCGAGGACCGGAACAGCACGCGTGCCTGCCAGCTCAGCGCGGCCTCCAGCCCCAGTGCGTCCAGCTGCGGCGGGCGCAGCAGGGTGGAGATATCGCGCAGCTTGGCCACGGTGGTGTCGGCCAGGGTCACGATCTGCGCCAGGTCCTCGGCGCGGCGCTGCGGGTCATCCTCGTCCTGCGCCGCATAGGCCGACAGCTTGATTGCGGTGATCGCCTGGCCGATGTCGTCGTGCAGGTCGCGCGAGATCGCGCGGCGCTCGTCTTCCTGCAGCGAGAACAGGCGGCCGGCCATCGCCTGCAGCTCGCGGTTGCTGGTTTCCAGCGCACTGCGGGTGCGCTCGGAATCGCTGAGGTCGCGCACGATCAGCAGTTTGCAGTCGCGGCCGCCATAGCGCACTTCACCCACCGCCAGCCCGGCATGGAAGCTGCGGCCGTCGGCGCGCTGCATCGCCACCACGCTGCTGTGCCCGGGGCCCAGGTGCGGCTGCCCGGCGCGCAGCTGGCTGCGAACCCGCGCCAGGTCACCTGCAGCGACCAGCGCTGACAGCGGCTCACCCAGCAGGGTGTGGCTGCCATAGCCGAACAGGCTGGCGGCCCACGCATTGGCGTACAGCACGTGCTCGTCGGAGAGAATCACCACGCCATCGGGCAGCACCCGCACCAGCTCGCGGAACTGTTCCTCGCGCTCGCGCAGCAGGCGCCGCGATTGTTCCCGCTCGGTCACGTCCTGCAGGGTGCCCAGCACGCGGCTGCGGCCGGACTCATCAATGCCACTGGCCGCGCGCAGGTGCACCATCAATGCACGGCCGTCCATCGACAGCAACGGCAGCAGCACGTCCACCTGCACCGGGTCGCCGGAGCACAGCTCGGACAGCAGCTGTTCGGTCTGGGTGGCGGTGGCCGGGTCAGCCGGCACCAGCAGTTCGTCGAAGCGGTGCCAGCGGCGCGCCTCGGGCGGGCGGCGGCCGAGCAGGCGATAGACCTGGTTGGAATAGCGGCCCAGGGCCGTGGACGGGTCCAGCTCCCATGCACCGATGCGGGCCAGCTCGTGCGCTTCTTCCACCCGCGCCAGCGCCTGGTCACGGCGCAGCTGCGCCAGGTCCTCGGCGGTGCGGTCGATGGCGATCAGCAGGCGGGCATTGTGGCCGTCGTAGCTGATCGCATTGGAACGCAGTTCCATCTGCCGCTGACTGCCGTCACGCAGCTGCAGCTGCGTGCGCAGGATGCATAGTTCCTCCGGCGCCTCGCGGATCGCTTCCAGCTTGGTCTGCAGGGCCTGGTCCTGGCCTGGCGGCCACAGCGCATCGATGGTCTGCTCCAGCAACTCGTCGCGTTCCCAGCCGAAGGTCGCGCACGCGGCGGGGTTGGCGTCGAGGATGGCCAGCGTATCCAGGTCGTAGACCAGGATCGGGCCGGGATTGCCCTCGAACATCTGCCGCAGCCGCAGTTCCGACGCCTGTTGCCGGGCATGGGTCTGCAGCACGTGCTCGGCCAGCGGGCGCAACAGCAGGTACAGCAGCCCGGCGCTGGCCAGGGCGAAGAATGCACCCTTCAGGCCCTGCCACAGCGCGGCCTGCTGCGGGTCGGGCACCAGTGCCTGCACCGCGCCATCGGTCGCGATCATCCAGGCCAGCGCCATCACCAGGTAGCTCAGCACCACCCGCCGCCGGTCGCGGCTCAGCGCCTGCGCCATCCGCGGGTCGGAAACAGGGGCCTTGCCGGTAGGGTCTGCGGGCATGGATGGGAGGGATGAAAGGGGCGCCGGCCATCTTACCGCGCGGGTGTGCCCTGACCACTCAATTATCCGCCGCAGGCGCCGTTAACCACTGCGTGCCCCGCTGACGGGCGTGTCATCCGGAGCAAGATCGCGTGGACCAAGGGATCATCGCCAGCCTGCTGCAGCACCCGCTTGCGTCGGCGCTGGTCATCGTCGACCGTACGGGACGCCCGTTGGCGGCCAATCCGGCTGCGCGCGAGCATGGCCTGCCGGCCACCGTGGCGGCCTATGCGCCGATGCTGGAAGATCTGCGCCTGATGGCCGCCGATGGCGGCATCGTGGCCTGTACGCTGCCCGGCGGCCCGCGCGGTCACTACGACGGCCACCTGCGCGCCGTGCACGATGGCGCCGGCAACCTGTTGGCGTTCACGCTGAGTGTTCCCGAGCCAACGCCCATCGACGGCGGCGGGCGCTGGGAGCTGGCGCTGGACAGTGCCGGCCACAGCCTGTGGGATTGGGATATTCCCAGCGACCGCGTGGCGCGCACCCCAGCGCTCGGCGATGAGACCGCCACCGAGATGCTGTCACGCGTTCACAGCGAGGACATCGGCCAGGTGCGTGCGGCACTGGACCAGCATCTGCGCGGGCAGAGCGAGCAGTACAGTGCGCAGTTCCGCTTCCGCCAGGCCGATGGCCAGTGGCGCTGGGTCCTGGACCGGGGGCGCGTGGTCGCGCGCACAGCCGATGGCCAGCCGCTGCGCATGGTCGGCACGCATACCGATATCGAGCAGCAGAAGCAGCTGGAATCGCTGCTGCAGGAACAGCAGCTGCACCTGAGCGAGGCGCAGCGCATCGCCAGCATGGGCAGCTGGTCGTTTGATCCGACCACCGGTCATTTCTGGTGGTCGCCGGAACTGCGCTCGCTGCTGGCGCTGGAGCAGGGCGCCGTGCCCGGCCAGCGGCGCTGGCTCAAGCAGTTGCACCCGCGCTCGCGAGGCGCGTTGCGCGCGGCCTGGCGGCGGTTGTGGCGCGATGGTCGCGCCGCCAACCTGGAGCTGGAGCTGACCCGCGGCAACGAGCCCTCGCAGCACCTGCGGCTGTGGATGCAGCCGCTGATGGACATGGAGGGACAGCCAAAGCGACTGCTCGGCCAGGTCCAGAACATCACCGAACAGCACCAGACCGATGCGCTGATCCGTTGGCGCACCGAACTGTTGAACCGCGTTTCCGCACTGGGCCGCATCGGCGGCTGCGAGATCGAGGTGCAGACCCGGCACATGCAGTGGACCGAGGAGTGCTATCGCATCCACGGCCTGCGCAAGGAGCCGATCACCCTCGACCAGGCGCTGGCGCTGTACACCGAAGATTCGCGCGGCGCCTTCGAGGCGGCCCTGGGCCGGATTGCCGGCGGCGGGTTGCCCGAACAGCTGGACCTGTGCTTCTACCGGCAGTCCGGCCTGCGGGTATGGGTGCAGGTGCTGGTCGAGCTGGACCGGCGGGATGGCCTGCCGCCGCGCTTCGTGGTGCTGTTCCGTGACATCACCCGCGAGCGCGAAGCCAACGAGCGCATCGAGCTGCTGGCGCATTACGATCTACTCACGGGCCTGCCGAACCGCGTGCTGCTCGGCGAACAGACCGCCGAAGCCATCGAGGAAGCGCGTGACCGCGGTACCTCGCTGGCCATGCTGTTCATCGATCTGGACGGCTTCAAGACCATCAACGACAGCTTCGGCCACGCCACCGGTGATGCGCTGCTGAAGGCGGCCGCCACCCGGCTGCACCAGAACCTGCGCAACAACGATCTGTTCGGGCGTTTCAGCGGCGACGAATTCATCGTCGTACTGCGCGACCTGGCCGAGCCGGAAGACGCTGGCCACGTGGCACGCAAGTTGATCGCCTCGCTGGCTGAGCCGCTGCGACGGGGCGAGACCACCCTGAAAGTGGGCGCCAGCGTCGGCATTGCGATGCTGGGTGATGCACAGACCGACTTCGATTCGCTGCTGCGCGCGGCCGACGCCGCGATGTACGCGGCCAAGGAAGCCGGGCGCAACACCTACCAGTACTACAGCCAGGACGCACTGGCCCGCATCCAGCGCAAGCTTGAGCTTGAGCATGCGCTGCACGGCGCCATCGAACGCGAAGAGTTCAGCCTGGCCTATCAGCCGCTGCTGCACGCGCACCAGGGCGAGCCGCCGGCGATCGAAGCGCTGCTGCGCTGGCATCGTCCGGGCATCGGCTATTGCAGCCCGGCTGAGTTCATTCCCATCGCCGAAAAATGCGGCGAGATCGTGCGCATCGGCGACTGGGTGCTGAACGAAGCCTGCCGGCAGGCGACGGCCTGGGACCACGCTGGCCTGCGTTTCGATCGCATCGCAGTCAATGTGTCGGCGGTGCAGCTGCGTGACCGTGGTTTCGCCGAGCGTGTGATCGAGATCTGCCACGCGCACGGCTGGCCACCACAGCGGCTGGAGCTGGAACTGACCGAGTCGGCGCTGATCCGTGACACTGACATCCTGCGCCACTGCTTCGACGTGCTGGAACGGCATGGCGTGCCCCTGGCCGTGGATGACTTCGGCACCGGCTTCTCCAACCTCAACTATCTCAACCGTTTCCCGGTGGGGCGCCTGAAGATCGACCGTAGTTTCGTGCAGGGCATGCTGCATGACTCGGGCACGGCCGAAGTGACCCAGGCCATCGTGCATCTGGGCCACGCGCTGGGCATGAAGGTGGTGGCTGAAGGCGTGGAAACGCACCAGGAAGAAGACATGCTGCGCCGCCAGGGCTGCGACGAGATCCAGGGCTACCTGTACTCGCGCCCGCTCAGCCCGCGTGACCTGGCGCAGTGGCTGCGCCAGCAGCACCCGGCACCCATGCGCACCGACGCCAGCGGCGAAGTGGTGCTGGTGCGCTGACCGCATCTGGACCGGCTCTGGTGGGTGCCGACCTTCTCTGGTGGGTGCCGACCTTGGTCGGCACAAACGCCTGCACGCGCAAGAATCCCGCTCTGGTAGGTGCCGACCTTGGTCGGCACGAATGCCCGCACGCGCAAGAATCCCGCTCTGGTGGGTGCCGACCTTGGTCGGCACGCATACCTGCGCCCGCGATCATCCACGCATCAGAATCCCGCTCTGGTAGGTGCCGACCTTGGTCGGCACGAATGCCGGCATGCGCAATCATCCACGCATGGCGTGGATCTACAGGGAATTCCCATCCAGGCCCAGGTCCCACGCCAGGCCCAGCAGTTCGTTGTCCGCGCGGGACGGCGCAGGCCGCGCATCCGCCAGCTGCTGCAGCTCGCGGATCTCCTCGCGTGCCACATCTTCCAGCTGTTGCAGCTGCTCACGCACGCTCGCGTTGCGCGGGCGCTCGGTGTCGGTGAGGGAGGGCAGGGCGCGGATCAGGGTCATGGTGCGCGTACAGGATGCATCCAACGGCGGGTCACAGGCAAAGGCCCCGGACGAACCGGGGCCTTGCGGGCTGCCGGTGGCGGCAGCGGACATCAGGATCAGAACAGCTCGACGGTACCGGCGCCCATGCTCTGCTGGGCAACCGGCTTGTGCGGCGGGCGTTCCCATTCGCTGCGCAGTTCGCGCAGGCGGCTGCCGGTGCGCTGCAGGGCGGTGGCGATCTCTTCGTCGAACACGCCGCCATTGCGGTGCAGCAGCTCCTGCAGGGCCACCGCTTCGCGGTTGATCGCGGTCAGGCGGTCCAGGTGGGTGTGCACGCCGCCCAGCGCCTGGGTGGCGATGTCTTCGAACTGCAGGGCGCGCACGGCTTCGGCCACGCTGCCATCGATCGAACGGGCGCAATCGGAGACTTCGCGCATGCCGTCGCCCAGCGAGGCGTTGATCTGCGCGACGTTGTCGAGCATCGCCGCCGCTTCCTGGCGCGCTTCACGGGAGCGGTCCATGTCACGCGAGGCCATGTGCGAGACCGTCTCGCGCACCTTGGCGATGGCGTCCTTGGAGCTGTGCGCCAGCTTGCGGATCTGCTCGTTGAACGTGGTCGAGCGCTCGGACAGGTTGCGCACTTCGTCGGCCACCACGGCGAAGCCACGACCGGCTTCACCGGCACGCGCGGCTTCAATGGCAGCGTTCAGGGCCAGCAGGTTGGTCTGGTCGGCAATCGACTTGACGTCTTCCAGCAGCGCGAAGATGCCGTCCAGGTGCTGTGCCATCTGGTCGATGTGCTGCACGGTGGTGCTGCTCTGGCCGCTGACCTGCTCCAGCGCTTCCACCAGCTGCTCCATGCGATGGCTGGCGTGCTGGGCGAATCGGGCAACGTCGAGGCCGGCGCTGCCTTCATCACCGGCGCGGTCGACGATGCGCGACAGGGCCTGGCTCTGCTGGCGCGACTTGCGGTTCATCGCATCGAAGCTGCCGCCCAGGCTGGAAACGGCCTGGCGGATCAGGTCACGGGCACGTTCCACTTCGCCGCGCGAACCGTCGATCTCGTTGCCGACGAAGTTGCGCAGTTCGGTCAGCAGCTGGTCCTGCTCACGCAGCACACGGGCATGTTCCGGGGAACGGTGCGCCTGGGCGCGGGTGGTCCACCACGCAAAGCCGAGCCAGCTCAGCGTCATCGTGGTCAGGATCGCCCAGCGCAGGGCGGCCGGCCATTCGAAACCGATGGCGAAGGGGAGCAGCAGGGTCAGAGCCAGGGGGGCGGCCAGACGGATGAAAATGCGTGAGTACATGGACGTTCTCGGGAGGTGCACGGAGGATGTATCGGCCGTACCCCCTTTCTCTTTAACGTCGATGTGCCTTGAAGTGCATTCTGAATGCGCCGGTTTTCCGGCGCCTGGCGCGTCGTTGCGCGGCGCGCTCGCCGGGCGATGCCCGGCGATGGTGGGTGAAGATCAGGCCAGCTGACGGTCCACGGCCTCGATCATCGCCTTGCGGCTGAACAGGAAGTCCCAATAGCTGCCGCCCAGCTGCCGCCACAGCACCGCCGAGCGCACCGCGGCCAGCAGCAGGGCGCGGATCTCGGCGACCACGCCGGCCTGGCCCAGATAGTGCGGGTTGCCCTGCACCATCACCCGCGGTTTCAGGTGGCTGATGGTGTCGGCATACAGGCCGCCCAGGTTGGCCAGCACGTCCGGGTGGCCGCTGTCGCCCAGTTCGGTGGCCTGGCGCTGGGCGCGCTCGATGCCCGAGGCGACCTTGTTCACGGTCGCCCCGTCCTGCACGAAGCGCCGCTCCAGCTGCAGCACCGACAGCGCCAGCTTGGGCAGGATCGGGTCCTGGCCCTGGCTGCGGAAGTAGTTGTGCAGCAGGCGCAGGCCCGCCTTCAGCGCGTCGCGGTCACCGAACACCTCCTGTGGCGAGGACGCATCGACGCGGAACACGCTGTCCACGGCGGTGCGCACGGCGGCGGCGTCGGAATGGCCGGTATCGGCGATGCGGCGTACCTGCTGCAGGGCCTGGGCAATGCCGGCCAAGGCCAGGACGCGGTCGTCGACGGTGAAACTCATGCAGCGATTACCTCAAAAGGAGAAGGGGTGTTGCGCAGGCGCTGTTCCAGCGGCGCATCGGTGGCGGCGATCACTGCACCACCCAGGCATACGTCACCGTCATACAGCACCAGCGACTGGCCGGGGGTGACGGCGCGTTGCGGGCGGGCGAAGCTGACCAGCACGCTGCCATCGTCCAGCACCTCGACCGTACACGGCTCGTCGGGCTGGCGGTAGCGGGTCTGTGCGGTGCATTCGAAGCGCCGCGCCGGCGGCGCACCGGCAATCCAGTGCGCGGTTTCCGAGCGCAGGCGGTCAGACAGCATCCAGTGGCTTTCGCGGTCCTGGTCAACGTAAAGCACGTTGCTGGCCACGTCCTTGCCGACCACGTACCACGGCGCGGCCGGACGGCCGCGTACGCCGCCGATGTTCAGGCCTTCGCGCTGGCCCAGGGTGAAATAGAACACGCCCGGATGCTCGGCGATCACGCTGCCGTCGGCCGGGTCGAGGATCTGGCCCGGCTTGGCCGGCAGGTAACGGCCAAGGAACTCGCGGAAGTCGCGCTCGCCGATGAAGCAGATGCCGGTGGAGTCCTTCTTGGCGTGGGTCGGCAGGCCGACGTCGCGCGCGATCCGCCGCAGGTCGCTCTTTTCAAGATCGCCGATCGGGAACAGCGTGGCCGCCAGCTGCTGCTGGCCGAGCTGGTGCAGGAAGTAGCTCTGGTCCTTGGAGCGGTCGGCGCCACGCAGCAGCAGCCACTGGCCGCCGCGCTGGGTCACCCGCGCGTAGTGGCCGGTGGCGATGCGCTCGGCACCCAGTTCGCGCGCTGCGTCCAGGAAGTGCTTGAACTTCACTTCGCGGTTGCACAGCACGTCCGGGTTCGGGGTGCGGCCGGCGGCGTACTCAGCCAGGAAGTGCTCGAACACGCCCTGCCAGTACTCGCTGGAGAAATCGCGGAAGTGGAACGGGATGCCGAGCAGGCCGCAGACCGCCACCGCATCGCGGCGGTCATCCTCGGCGCGGCAGTCGCCGCTGCCGTCATCAGCCCAGTTCTGCATGAACAGCCCGGCTACGGCCTCGCCCTGCTGCACCAGGCGCCAGGCGGCGACCGAGGAATCGACGCCACCGGAGACGCCCACCATCACCCGTGGAGTGCTCATGCGACCTCCCTGACCAGCGAAAGGGGATGGCGCTGGCCCCCCAGGAAATCAGCCACCACCTGCCAGACCAGCGGGCTGCGCAGGCGTTGGCCAGCGGACTGCAGCTCGGCCGGGGCCAGCCACAGCGCGCGGTCGATGCCGGTGTCCAGCGGCTGCGCCGGGTCATGCGAGAGCGGGCGTGCCGCATAGCAGAAGCGCAGGAAGGCGGTGCCGTCGCCGGCGGTCCACTGGTAGCAGCCGATGAAATGGGTCAGCTGTACCGTCCAGCCGGTTTCCTCGCGGGTCTCGCGCAGGGCCGCCTCGGCCAGGCTTTCGCCCGGTTCGAGGTGGCCGGCGGGCTGGTTCAGCACCTGCCGGCCCTCGATGGTCTCTTCGACCAGCAGCACGCGGCCGCCGTCGACCACGACGGTGGCGACGGTGGCGTGCGGTGCCCAGCGCGGGTCCGGCGTGGTGTTCACCTCAGAATTCGTCCTTCTTGGTCAGTTCCAGCTCCATCGCGTCGGCGGTGCGGATGGCCGCATCGATGGCGTCGCTGAGCTGGTCGGCGGTGGCATCGGCGTCGATCTTCACCACGAACATGGCGGTGGTGTCCTGCTTCACCCAGCCACCCATCTTGGCATCCTGCGAATCTTCCAGCAGGCGGTTGGCCACGGCCACCGGGAACTGCTTGGTCTTGGAGATGTAGGCCGGCGACCAGATCTCGCGGATGTTGTGGGTACCGAAATCTTCCACCGACGAACGCACATAGACCATCTGCGTGCGGCCACCTTCGACGTCGAAGACCATGCGGTAATCGCCGTCCTCGTCCACCTCATAGGTGTAGCCTAGCTTGTCCAGGTGGCGGGCCACGGCCTTGTCGGCCTCGGTCGCGGCGGCGGCGGAGCCGGCGGCGGCCAGGCCGATCAGCAGGGCAGGCAGAAGGGTCCTTTTCATGAAGATCCTGTGAAACAGATTTGAAAGAAGCTGCAATTGTGACGGTGGGCGTCCGTGTCGTCCAATCCGCGGCAGGCCGACGCAGGCCGGGCGCAACCTCTATAATGGGTGGATGCCCCATGAGTCTTCCCCCGATTCCCATCACGAGCACGGCGTTGCCGTGGAGCCCGCGCGCCCGGAAGTGGCGCCGCCGCCGTTCTACCAGGTGATGCTGCTCAACGACGACTACACCCCGATGGATTTCGTGGTGGACGTGCTGCAGCAGTTCTTCAGCATGGACCTGGACAAGGCCACGCAGGTGATGCTGCACGTGCATACCCGTGGCCGCGGCGTGTGCGGGGTGTTCACCCGCGAAGTGGCCGAGACCAAGGTCGCCCAGGTCAACGAGTACTCGCGGATGAACCAGCATCCGTTGCTGTGCACGATGGAAAAGGCCTGACCGGCTACTGATTCTCGTCCGGGCACATTGATTCCGGACCCGTTGTGCCCACCAAGGTGGGCACCTACCAGGGCGCAGGCCTGTATCGATCCCGGACGGGCCGTGCCCACCAAGGTGGGCACCTGCCAGGGCACAGGCCTCCATCGATCCCGGACGGGGTGTGCCCACCAGGGTGGGCACCTGCCAAGTGCGGATCACCCCGCCGCCAGCGCCTCCAGCGCCATCCGCGCCACTGCCTCGTCCACGTCCGCGGGGTCGCCGTCATCGCGGAACCACACCGCCGACAGCCCCATGCTGGCCGCGATCCAGCGCAGCAGGCGGCGGCGCTCCAGGCCGGCCAGCGTGCTCACCTGTTCCAGCCGGGCGGCAAACCGCTCCGGGCGCGTGGCCACATGGATGCCCGGGCCGCACAGGTCCGGGTTGCTGAACAGCGTCGTGTAATCAAAGGCACGGTCGCCCAGCAGCCGCTTGGGGTCGATCGCCAGCCAGCCGCGCGGGCCGAAATCCAGCACGTTGTCGTGGTGCAGGTCACCGTGCAGGGGCCGGATCTCCTGTTCGTCCTGCAGCAGCTCTTCCGCCAGTGACCTGCACTGTTCCAGCAGTGGCGACAGCGCCGCCCTTGGCTGCAGCAGGTCAGCGAACCATGTACTCAGGCAGACCAGTTCCGCTGGCGGCGTGCTCCGTGGCCGGTGCAGCCGCCGCAGGACCTGGCACAGGATCGTGGTGCAGGCGTCATCGTCGCCGTCGATCGAGCGTTGCCGCAGCGAGTCGCCGCGGGCGCGCTCGATCAGGATCGCCGGCCCCTCGTGGGCCAGCAGGTGGGCGGCGCCGTCACCGTCCCACCAGCGCAGCAGGCGATGGCTGTTCTGCTCTTCGGTTTCGCTGCTTACCTTCAGCATCGCCGGCGCGCCGGCGGCGGTCAGCACCGGCCAGAGCTGGGCATGGGGCGTCTTGATGGATGCGCCATCACGCCGCAATCGCCAGCGGCTCAGGTAGGGTTCGCTCATGCTGGGCGGGCTGTCCTGGAGTGAATGAAGATCAAGCGATGTGTACTGCTAACGCCATCTGAACGCAGCAATCCGCTAGGGTGATGGAAATCGCGTAGTCAGGCCGCATATTGTCCCCATCTGCCGCCGGAGTAATCCATGTTCAGCAAAGACCTCGAACACACCATCGGCCAGTGCTACAAGCGCGCCCGTGAGGCCCGGCATGAGTTCATGACGGTCGAACACCTGCTGTTGGCACTGCTCGACAATCCGTCCGCCCAGGCCGTTCTGAAGGCCTGTGGGGCCGACGCCGAACGCCTGCGCCAGGAACTTGAGCAGGCCATCGAGGCCTCGGTGTCGCGCCTGGCCGAAGATGACGGCCGCGACACCCAGCCGACCCTGGGCTTCCAGCGCGTGCTGCAGCGGGCCGTGTACCACGTGCAGTCCTCGGGCAAGAAGGAGGTCACCGGCGCCAACGTGCTGGTCGCCATCTTCGGCGAGAAGGACTCCCACGCCGTCTATTACCTCAACCAGCAGGATGTCACCCGGCTGGATGTGGTCAATTACCTGTCCCACGGCATCGCCAAGCTGGGTGAGGAAGGCGAGCAGCCGTCCTCGTCCTCCGAAGGCGAGGGCCGCATCGAGGGCGGGGAGGGCGAGCCGAAGGGTGACGCCCTGACCGAATTCGCCAGCAACCTCAACGAACAGGCCCGGGCCGGTCGCATCGACCCGCTGGTCGGCCGCGCCGACGAGATCGAGCGCACCATCCAGGTGCTGTGCCGCCGCCGCAAGAACAACCCGCTGTACGTGGGCGAGGCCGGCGTGGGCAAGACCGCGATTGCCGAAGGCTTGGCACGCCGCATCGTCGAGGGTTCGGTGCCCGACGTGCTGGCCGATGCCGTGATCTACTCGCTCGACCTGGGCGCGCTGGTGGCCGGCACCAAGTACCGGGGCGACTTCGAAAAGCGCCTGAAGAGCGTGCTGACCGCGCTGAAGAAGGTGCCCAATGCGGTGCTGTTCATCGACGAGATCCACACCATCATCGGTGCCGGTTCGGCGTCGGGCGGCACCATGGATGCGTCCAACCTGATCAAGCCGGCGCTGGCCTCCGGTGAGCTGCGCTGCATCGGTTCGACCACCTTCCAGGAGTACCGTGGCATCTTCGAGAAGGATCGGGCGCTGGCCCGCCGCTTCCAGAAGATCGATATCGTCGAGCCGACCGTCGGCGAGACCTACGAGATCCTGCAGGGGCTGAAGTCCAAGTACGAGCTGCACCACGGCGTGACCTATTCGGACGAGGCACTGCAGGCAGCGGTGGATCTGTCGGTGAAGCACATCGGCGACCGCCTGCTGCCGGACAAGGCCATTGACGTGATCGACGAGGCCGGCGCCCGCCAGCGCCTGCTGCCGGAAGGCCAGCGCAAGGAGCTGATCGACGTCGAGGAAGTGGAAGCGATCGTTGCCAAGATGGCGCGCATTCCGGCCAAGCAGGTCAGTGCCACCGACAAGGATGTGCTGCAGCACCTGGAGCGCAACCTGAAGATGGTGATCTTCGGCCAGGATCCGGCCATCGAGAAGCTGTCTTCGGCGATCAAGCTGGCCCGCTCGGGCCTGGGCAACCCGGAAAAGCCGATCGGCAACTTCCTGTTCGCCGGCCCGACCGGTGTCGGCAAGACCGAGGTGACCAAGCAGCTGGCGCTGCAGCTGGGCATCGAGCTGGTCCGCTTCGACATGTCCGAGTACATGGAGCCGCATTCGATCAGCCGCCTGATCGGTGCGCCCCCGGGCTACGTCGGCTTCGACCAGGGTGGCCTGCTGACCGAAAAGATCGTCAAGACGCCGCACTGCGTGCTGCTGCTGGATGAGATCGAAAAGGCGCATCCGGACATCTTCAACATCCTGCTGCAGGTGATGGACCGCGGCGTGTTGACCGATACCAACGGTCGCGAGGCCAACTTCAAGAACGTGGTGCTGGTGATGACCACCAATGCCGGCGCGGCGCAGGCCTCGCGGCGTTCGATCGGTTTCACCAAGCAGGACCATGCCACCGACGCGATGGAGACCATCCGCCGCGCCTTCACCCCGGAATTCCGCAACCGCCTCGACGCGGTAGTGCAGTTCCAGGCACTGGGCTTCGAGCATATCCTGCGCGTGGTCGACAAGTTCCTTATCGAGCTGGAGATGCTGCTGCAGGACAAGCACGTCAGCCTGTCGGCCACCCCGACCGCGCGCGACTGGCTGGCCCACCACGGCTTCGACCCGCTGATGGGTGCCCGTCCGATGGCCCGCGTGATCCAGGACAAGATCAAGCGACCGCTGGCCGACGAACTGCTGTTCGGCAAGCTGGTGAACGGTGGCAAGGTCAGCATCGACGTCCGCGACGACGAACTGGTGGTTGAAACCCAGGCCGAACCGGAACGTCTGTTGCCGGTGACGGTGGAGTAAGCCGGCGCCGGGGGCAGCCCGGCACCGCGCAGCGACAAGGGCGGCTTCGGCCGCCCTTGTCGTGTCTGCGGTCAGCGGCTGCGAAGACGCGCTTCGCGCTTGAACCGCTCGGCATCGATCGGCTCGATGCGCGCCACGTCGCAGGTGCCACGGCCGGTGTCGAGCTGGCTGCGGCCTTCACCACACAGTTCAGTCGCCTCCTTCCCGTCGGTCTTGAAGCCGAGGTGGGAGGCCCGCACGGCTGACGTGCAGCTGTTGCGGAAGTGCACGACATAGTGGTCGTCGCCCGTGCGCAGCAGCACGTTCTTGTCTGCGCCGGCGCGTACGATCTGCTGCTCGCCGGTCAGCGGTACGCATTGGGCGGGGGCCGTGTCGGCGGCCTGGGCGGTCGGCGCCAGCAGGCTGGCCGCGGCCAGGGTGAGGGCGGTGAGCAGGAAGGGCATCTTCATGGCGGTGCGAGGGGGTAGCGATCCGGACTGGACCGGATTGCAGATTGCCGTCGCCGATGCAGATGTGAATCTGCCGCAAGCAGGGCTGACCGACGTCACGGTGAGTTCGGTCACGATGACCTTCGGCAGGGCCGGATTGCAGGCATGACAAAAGGCCAGCAACCAGGGCTGGCCTTGTCGGAGTGGCGCCAGGCGCCGACCGCTTACTTCATGCGGTAGGTGATACGACCCTTGGTCAGGTCGTACGGGGTCATTTCAACCTTGACCCGGTCACCGGTAAGGATGCGGATGTAGTTCTTGCGCATGCGGCCGGAGATGTGGGCAATGATTTCGTGCCCATTTTCCAGACGAACGCGGAAAGTGGTGTTCGGCAGCGTCTCGCTGACGGTGCCCTCGAACTCGATGGAATCGTCTTTCGACATGTAGTCCTGTGCGGTTCAGAAAACGGCCACGCTGGGCCTAAGGCGCAGTATTTTACGCGTGACCGGGCCAGCTTGCAAAGTTTGTGTTAACCCCCGGCCGAATCCCGTGCCGGCAGCCGTCCGACCGCCCCGGTCCACGGGCCTTCGCGCCCGCTGCCGCGCACGGCTTGCCGCACATGCGCCAGGAATTCGGCGCGCGGCAGGTGCTCGGCCCCCATCCGCAGCAGATGCGGATTCTCCACCTGCGCATCGATCAGCGTCCAGCCCCAGCCACGCAGGGTGGCCGCCAGCGCAGCCAGTGCGATCTTGGAGCCACCGCTGGCGCCGCTGAACATGCTTTCGCCGAAAAACATCGACCCGATCGCCACCCCGTAGATGCCCCCGACCAGCGTCTGCCGGTCCCAGACCTCGAAGGAGTGGGCGAAACCGAGGTCGTGCAGCTGGCTGTAGGCCTCGACCATCGCCGGGCTGATCCAGGTGCCATCCTGGCCCGGGCGCGGCGCGGCGGCACAGGCCTGCATCACCCGGCTGAAGGCCGTGTCGGCAGTGACTTCCCACGTGCTGCCGCGCAGCTGGCGACGGAATCGGCTGGACAGGTGCACCCCCTCGGTGCGGAACACCATGCGCGGGTCGGGCGACCACCACAGGATCGGCTCGCCCTCGCTGAACCATGGAAAGATGCCGCCGGCATAAGCGTTCAGGAGTCGCACCGGGTGCAGGTCGCCGCCCACCGCGAGCAGGCCATCGGGCTGGCGCAGCGCAGTCTCGGCCGGCGGGAAGGGGGCGTCCGGCGCATCGGCCAGGCGCCAGGGCAGCTGGCGGGTCATGCCTGCATTGTATTCGCCGCAGGCATGCGCGATGTCTGGCACCATCACCTTCCCGCGGCAAGGAGCCTTCGCATGAGCGACCCGATCAGCGCCGTTCTCGATGTGCACGACAGCCCGCGCACACGCAACGACAGCCTGGGCATGCTGTTGACGCTGGCCGCTGAGCAGCCGCGCCAGCTGGGTGAGTTGATGTTGCAGGCGCTGGCGCGGCGCTCGCCAGGCTCGGCGTTCCTCGACATGGCGCTGGACCTGCTGCCGGATGAGGTGGTGCCCGCGGTTGCCACCGACGCCTGGCGGCGCTATCGCGACGGCGAGCGCGGCGAACTGCTGGCCGGCGTGATCGAGTTCGCCAGCTACCAGGCCCCGCAGGTGCTGCAGGACGATTGGGATGCCCTGCTGGGCGTGGCCATCGAAGATGAGCTGCAACTGGCCTCGCAGCTGTGGTGGGCGTTGCCGCCGGCACTGGCGGCAGCCTGGGCGCAGACGTTGGCCGAAGCCGATGATGATCGTGAAATACCGCGGGCACGGGCGCTGCTGCTGGCGGCGCAGCCCGCGACCTATGCCGCTGCGCGCGGCTATCTGGCCGACTGGGGGCGACTGGACGCAGAGGTCTGGGCGCATTGGGCTGGCGTTGCCGACGGTCCGCATCCGCGGCGCCTGCATGGAGAGCGGCCGCTGCACATCCGTTTCGGCGGCGCGCAGCATCGTGCCCAGCTGGCCGACGAGCCGGGCTGGCGCAAGCGCATCTGGCGCCTGCACCCCACCTGGAACGGCGGGCAGGTGCGCCATGCCGGCCGGATCGGTGGGCCGCTGGAGACGCTGTGCGGGGGGTGTCATGCACCGCTGCAGCGCTTGCTGCAGACGGATGCTGCCGCGCTGCAGCCGGGCGCCACAGGCGAGATCACGCTTGGCTTGTGCCTGGACTGTTGTGGCTGGGAGGAACCGCCGGTGCGCTTCTACCGTCACGACGGCGAGGGCCTGCCCAGCTGCCACCCCAGCCAGTACCGCGCGGTGCCGAACACGCCCACCGACAGCGGCGATCTGATGCTGGCCGATGTGGGCCTGGCGACCATGGACAGCGCGCGCTGGCAGCAGCAGGACTGGGGCCAGTCCAATCATCGGCAGAATCTCGCGCGCGTGGGTGGCGCGCCCAGCTGGGTGCAGAGTGCCTGGTACCCGGCGTGCATCGATTGCGGCCAGGAAATGCCGTTCGTGATGCAGCTTGATTCGACGCTGCCGACCACGGGTGAGGGCATGCTGCTGTGGGGCAGCGGCGGCATGCTCTATACGTTCTGGTGCGGGACGTGCCGGGTGAGCGGGCACTTCTGGCAGTGCACCTGAGCAGCGTTCCCGCCATTGCTCTGGCGGGTGCCAACCTTGGGCCTATTGCTCTGGTAGGTGCCAACCTTGGTTGGCACGCTTTTCGGCATCGCCCAAGTCGAGCAAGCTCGGCTCTACGGATGCGTGCGGCTGTCGCTATTGCTCTGGTGGGTGCCAACCTTGGTTGGCACGCTCGCGGAACGGCCCATGTCCCTGCAGTTCCTGCTGGTACCGGCGCACATCGCGCCGTTCCTGTCGGCACCAGTCCTTCAGCGCTTCTGCAAACTCCGCATCGGCCACCCAGTGCCGGCTGCGCACCCGCGTCGGCATGAATCCGCGCGCAAGCTTGTGCTCGCCCTGTGCGCCGGGCTCGAAACGCGCCAGTCCCTCGCGCAGGCAATAGTCGATGCCCTGGTAGTAGCACGTCTCAAAATGCAGGCCGGGCAGGGTGGCGCCACCCCAGTAGCGGCCATAGAGCGTGTCGCCCCCGCGCAGGCACAGTGCGCCCGCAATCGGCTCGCCGTCCTGCTCGGCCACGAACAACACCAGCCCGCGGCCAAGCGTAATGGCCAGATGGCGCAGGAAGGCTTCCGTCAGTGCCGGCGCATTCCCGTACTCCAGGAAGGTCTGCAGGTAGAAGCGGTACATCGCCTGCAGATCGGCGCGGCTGGCCTCATCGCCATGCACCACCCGGAAGCTGATGCCCTGGCGGGCGACCTTGGCGCGCTCCTGGCGGATGTTCTTGCGGTGCTTGTGGTCCATCGCACCCAGGAACTGATCGAAGGTGGTCCAGTCACCCGGGTTCTGCCACTGGAACTGCACGTCTTCGCGCAGCAGCCAGTCGTCACCGAAGGCAGCGTCGTCGCTGACGGTGTGAAAATTGACATGCGCCGAGGACACAGCCAGCCCGGTCAGGTGCTCGCGCAGCGTCGATAGCAGTACAGCCCGTTCCGAATCGTGACGGGTCAGCAGGCGTGGCCCGGTTACCGGCGAGTACGGCACCGCGCCCAGCCACTTCGGGTAGTAGTCGCGCCCATGCCGCGCGTAGGCGTTGGCCCACGCGTGGTCGAAGACGAATTCGCCGTGGGAATTGGTCTTCAGGTAGCCCGGAATGGCGCCGACCAGGGTGTCGCCTTCCCACAGGGTGAAGTGCTGCGGCTGCCAGCCCCAGTCCTCGCGCAGGCAGCCGTGCTCTTCCAGTCCGGACAGGAAGGCGTGGCTGACGAACGGGTTGCGGCCGTCGTGCAGGGCGTCCCAATCGGTGGCGCGAATGTTCTGCAGGGAGTCGAGGAAGCGGGTGGAGGGCATGAGGGGAAAGGATAGGTCAGATGGGGGCCGATTGCCGTAGACGGCTTTGAAGACGACGAGAAAAATACGAAATCACAGCAAAGCAGACGCTGTGCAGCGCCATTCGGTTTCACATACGGATAGTGATAGGGGCGACCGTTGGGTCGTCCAGCCATTACCGAATGGGAAAGCAGCAATATTGCAACCGCGTTGACCGCAATGCTTGCGTTGACAGGCCAGGTCGAGGCCGAGCACCCTGCGTTCCGGCGAGGTCCTGTTGATTCGGATTCCGCAAGGAATGCCATCGTCACTCGCGCAAGCCAGGACGCGCTTGATGCCTACCGTCTACAGAATCATGGGGAAAGTCCGCTGGAAGCCGTTGCTACGTACGACGTAGCGACCGGGCTGACCCGAATCGATTTATGGGGAGGGGAGTTGCCTGGGGAGGGCGGCGCAGAATTGGAAGACCTGCAAGGATTCATTTCGAATGGTGCTCTTGAAGCCGCCAGGCCCATTGTCCCAGCTACAGGAACGAAGTTCTTCTACAACGGTAGAGATTTCGATGAGCAGTATCCGGAGGGCTCCGCAGGCAACGGTGGCCAGGAACCCCCGTCGGTGGGCGCGGCACAGATTTGGGCGTTGTCCTATTTCGGGGCGGCCGGCGCGTTCCTAGCATCGCTGGTGGAAAGACTGCTTTCCGTCTGCCGACGCCCGCACAGGGGCCGGTCGGCCCCTCTACCTATTGGAGTACTACATGGTCCGAACGTTCGCCCCGTTGTCGTGCGCGCTGGCCGCTGTCGTCGCGTTTTCCGCACTCACTGCCGCAGCGCCGGCCACTGCCGCCCAGGCGGGTACCACGCCGCAGCTCTGCGAGGCCGGTGGCAACACCGCGCTGTGGCGCATCAGCCAGGGGTACCAGTTCAAGGGCGTCGGCCAGCCGATGACCGATTGGCAGAAGCCGGGCAACAGCCTGGTCGCCTTTGCTGACTGCAAGCCGATGGTGGTCTCCCTGCGCGGCGATCTGCTGGCCCAGGAGCACCCGGTCGGCCAGATCGACGGCTACACCACCTTCAGCACGTCGCACCCGGGCATTGGCGTGCAGTACCGCATCCATGACAGCGTTGGCACCGCCCACGACATCAAGGGCAATGGCGAGTCGTTCGTGATCGCGATCGAATCCAGCTACTACAGGAAGTGGGGCCACCAGGAGTCGTACTCGAACACCATTTCGATGGATGTCGAGTACCGCTACATCGCACTGGCCGACCATCTGCCGGCAGTGGTGGCGCTGGAAGATCAGCCCCTGTTCGTGTACTCGACCGATGGCGGTCCGGCGGGCGAGGGTGTGCTCACCGCAAAGGTGGAGTACCTGGCGGCCGAGTAAGGGTTCAGCCCTGCCTTCCGCAACGAGAAAGGCCGGCGCTGTGGCGCCGGCCTTTCTCGTGGGTCGAGCTCAGCGTTTCAGCTGGCCTTGCCCTGTGCGTCCAGGTAGCGCTCGGCATCCAGTGCGGCCATGCAGCCGAAGCCGGCCGAGGTGATTGCCTGGCGGTAGTGCTGGTCGGCCACGTCGCCGGCCGCGAACACGCCTTCCACCGAGGTCTGGGTGGCGTTGCCGCCCAGGCCCGAACGGATTTCCAGGTAGCCGTTGTTCATCGCCAGCTGGCCGTCGAACAGGGTGGTGTTCGGGTGGTGGCCGATGGCCACGAAGAAGCCGTGGGCGTCGATGTCGCGGGTGCTGCCGTCCAGGGTGGACTTCACGCGCACGCCGGTCACGCCGGCATCGTTGCCCAGCACTTCCTCCACCTGGTGGTGCCAGACGGTCTCGATCCTGCCTTCGGCCACCTTCTTGAACAGCTTGTCCTGCATGATCTTTTCCGCCTTCAAGGTGTCGCGGCGGTGGACCAGGTAGACCTTGCGGGCGATATTGGACAGGTACAGCGCCTCTTCCACGGCGGTATTGCCGCCGCCGACCACGACCACGTCCTGGTCGCGGTAGAAGAAACCGTCACAGGTGGCGCAGGCGGACACGCCGCGGCCCTTGAACTCGTCCTCGGTCGGGATGCCCAGGTACTTGGCGGTGGCGCCGGTGGCGATGATCAGGGCATCGCAGGTGTACTCGTGGCTGTCGCCGATCAGCTTGAACGGGCGTTGCGACACGTCGGCGGTGTGGATGTGGTCGAAGATGACTTCCGTCTCGAAACGCTCGGCGTGGGCCTGCATGCGCGCCATCAGGTCCGGGCCCATCAGGCCGTGGGCGTCACCGGGCCAGTTGTCCACCTCGGTGGTGGTCATCAGCTGGCCGCCCTGCTGCAGGCCGGTGATGACGACCGGCTTCAGGTTGGCACGGGCGGCGTAGACGGCGGCGGTCCAGCCGGCCGGGCCGGAACCGAGGATGACGAGGCGCTGGTGGCGGGAGGGCAGGCTGGTGCTCATGTAGACTCGCGAAAAGGTAGATGGGACAAGGCGCTGGCGATGTTTGCGCAGCATCCGTGGCTGGTCATAGAGTGGCGGCTGGGGCAGGGCGATTCAAGCCGATGAACAGAACGCCGTCATCCAGCGGTGGTTGCGGCGCCCCGGATACCCCGTGAAACGTCGCATAACTGAAAACTGACGCCGTCTCATTTATTATCAATCACTAACAGCGCATTCCAAAGGTATGGTCTAAGGTGGCGAAGCAGGTCCCCGAACGCTCCAAGTCCGACGACAGCAAGGCGTCACGTCGCACGGCCGCGGCGGCGACGACCGACAATCCACGCCGCCAACGCCTCTGGCGCGACCTTGGCCTGATCGCCATCGCGCCGGCCCTGCTGTACCTGGCGGCCAGTCTGTTCACCTATTCAGCCACCGACCCGGGCTGGTCGCATACCGGCAGCGTGGTCGCGCCGGTACACAACCTGGGCGGTCGCGCCGGGGCCTGGATCGCCGACGTGCTGCTGCAGCTGTTCGGCTACGTTGCCTTCCTGCTGCCGGTGGTGCTGGGCGCCCTGGCGTGGATCGCCATGTTCGGCCTCAAGCGCGAGAGCAAGGGCGAGAACGACCTGGACCCCGCGCTGCGCCTGGTCGGGCTGGTCGGCTTCCTGATCGCCGGCACCGGCTTCCTGCATGTGCGCCTGTTCAGTGGCGATGTGTCCAGCGCCGGCGGCATCCTGGGCAAGCTGGTCGGCAATTCGCTCACGGTGGGCTTTGGTGCGCTGGGCGCGAACCTGTTCGTGCTGGTGCTGCTGCTGGCCTCGATCACCCTGGCCACCGGGCTGTCCTGGTTCACGGTGATGGAGAAGATCGGCCGCGGCGTGATGTCGCTGGCACCGTTGCTGGCGCGCAAGAAGGAAGAAGTCACCGAGTGGCAGCAGACCCGGGTGATGCGCGAGGAGCGCCAGGAGGTGCGCAAGGCCGATGCCGAGGTGCGCGCCAAGCGCGAGCCGGTGAAGATCGAGCCGCGCCCCGAGCCGGTGATCGAGAAGAGCGACCGGGCCAAGCGCGACACGCAGATCCCGATGTTCCGTGGCGTCAACGGCGATGGCTCGGACCTGCCGCCGCTGGCCCTGCTGGACGATCCCAAGCCGCAGCCGGTGGGCTATGACAAGGAAACCCTGGACGCGCTGTCGCGGCAGATCGAGTTCAAGCTGAAGGATTTCCGCATCGAGGCGCAGGTGGTTGGCGCCAATCCCGGCCCGGTCATCACCCGCTTCGAGATCGAGCCGGCACCGGGCATCAAGGTCAGCCAGATCAGTTCGCTGGACAAGGACATCGCGCGCGGCCTGTCGGTGAAGTCGGTGCGTGTGGTGGACGTCATTCCGGGCAAGTCGGTGATCGGCCTGGAAATCCCCAACGTCACCCGCGAGATGATCTACCTGTCCGAGCTGCTGCGCTCCAAGGAATACGACAAGTCGGCCAGCGTGCTGACCCTGGCGCTGGGCAAGGACATCGCCGGGCGCTCGACCGTGGCCGACCTGGCGCGCATGCCCCACCTGCTGGTGGCCGGTACCACCGGTTCGGGCAAGTCGGTGGCGGTCAACGCGATGGTGCTGAGCCTGCTGTTCAAGGCCTCGCCCAAAGACCTGCGGATGCTGATGATCGACCCGAAGATGCTCGAACTGAGTGTCTACCAGGGCATCCCGCACCTGCTGGCGCCGGTGGTCACCGACATGAAGGAGGCTGCCAACGGCCTGCGCTGGTGCGTGGCCGAGATGGAGCGCCGCTACAAGCTGATGAGCGCGGTGGGCGTGCGCAACCTGGCCGGCTTCAACAAGAAGGTGAAGGAAGCCCAGGACGCCGGCCAGCCGTTGATGGACCCGTTGTTCAAGCCGAACCCGGAACTGGGCGAGGCGCCGCGCCCGCTGGAGACACTGCCGTTCATCGTCATCTTCATCGACGAATTCGCCGACATGATGATGATCGTCGGCAAGAAGGTGGAAGAGCTGATCGCACGCCTGGCGCAGAAGGCGCGTGCGGCCGGCATCCACCTGATCCTGGCCACGCAGCGCCCGTCGGTGGACGTGATCACCGGCCTGATCAAGGCCAACATCCCGACCCGCATTGCCTTCCAGGTCAGCTCGAAGATCGACTCGCGCACCATCCTCGACCAGTCCGGCGCGGAAACCCTGCTGGGCCACGGCGACATGCTGTACCTGCCGCCGGGCACCGCCATGCCCGAGCGCGTGCACGGTGCCTTCGTTTCCGACGAGGAAGTGCACCGCGTGGTCGAACACCTCAAGGCGATGGGCCCGGCCGACTATGTCGACGGCGTGCTGGACGAAGTGCAGACGATGGGTGACGGCGTGGTCGTCGGCGCCACCGGCCTGCCCGAGAACAGCTCTGCCGGCGATGAGTCCGACCCGTTGTATGACGAAGCGCTGCGGGTGGTCACCGAGACCCGCCGTGCCTCGATTTCCGGCGTGCAGCGCCGGCTGAAGATCGGCTACAACCGTGCAGCGCGACTGATCGAGGCCATGGAAGCGGCCGGCGTGGTCAGCCCGCCCGAGCACAACGGCGACCGCACGGTGCTGGCACCGCCGCCGCCGAAGTAAGACCCGACGTATCCCCCACGACGTCCAAGGAACCGACGCATGCTTCACCCCGTACCCAGCGCGCTGGCACTGGCGCTGGCAGCCTTCCTGGCTGCCGGCCCGGCACTGGCAGACACCGCCACCTCCGCGCCCGCTACGGCGCCGCCTTCCACCAGCGGCGACACCGAAGCCAGCAACAATTTCAGCATTGTCCGTTACCGCGCCGACTACCAGGTGCGGCCGGATGCGGGCAATGTGCAGACCGAAACCTACGAAGTCCTGCTCAAGACCAAGGCCTCCGTCGAGCAGTTCAGCCAGGTACGGCTGAGCTACAGCGAGAAGATGGAGACGCTGGAAGTACTGGGCGCCTACACCATCACCGCCGACGGCCAGCGCCGCGACGTGCCGGCCGACCGCATCTACACCCAGGAGAGCTACTCCAGCGCTTCGGCGGCGATGTACGCCGACCGCAAGGTGCGGGTGATCGTGTTCCCGAACCTGGCCCCGGGCACGCGCCTGTACTACCAGGTGCGTCGCACCCAGGCCACGCCGTACTTCCCCGGCTATTTCGGCTTGTGGGAAACCTTCAATGTCTTCACCGAGTACGAGGACGCCGAGGTCACCCTCAGCGCACCGGCCAACCTGCCGATGTTCGTCGACAGCCGCGGCGTGCAGGGCAGCGATCGCCCGACGGTAAAGAACGGCCAGGCGCAGTGGCGCTGGCGCTACCAGCGCCACGAGGCGATGCCGGCGCAGAACTGGTCGGCGGCGGGCTGGGAGTTTGGCCCGAACATCATGGCCAGCACCTATCGTGACTGGTCGCAGATGGGCCGCGCCTACCAGCTCAAGGCGGGTCCTGCGGCGCAGGTCACGCCTGAACTGCAGGCGCTGGCAGACGAAATCACCACGGGCATCAGCGACCGCCGCGAGCAGGCCGATGCACTGTACCGCTGGGTGGCACAGAACATCCGCTATGTGGCGGTGTACCTGGGCAACGGCGGCCTGGAGCCGAACAGCGCGCAGAGCATCCTCGACAACCACTATGGTGACTGCAAGGACCATGTGACGATCCTCGAGGCGCTGCTGGCGGCCAAGGGCATTGCCAGTTCGCCGGTACTGATCGGCGCCGGTGGTGGCCCGACCCTGCCGAAGATTCCGGTGCTGGGCCGCTTCAACCACGCCATCACCTACATTCCCGAGTTCGATCTGTACCTGGATTCGACCACCGCGTGGGCGCGCTTCGGCCAGCTGCCGGAAGGTGACCTCGGTGCACCGGTGATGCGTACCCGTGATGCCACGTTGGCACGCACGCCGGCCAACACGCCGCAGCGCAATGCCACGTCGATGGAGGTGCGCTTCACCTTCGATGCCAATGGCAATCTGCGTGGTGAAACGATTCCGAAGCTGGGCGAGAACGCCGAGATCGGCATGCGCGCGCAGTTCGCCCAGCTCAATGCGCAGAACCGTGCGCGCGCTGAAGAGCAGATCATGGCCGCGTCCGGTTTCGATGGGCGAGGGCAGCTGCAGATCCAGGGCGTGCCGGTCGACCTGACCCGGCCGTTCGGCTACCGCATGGCCTTCCAGGCCGAGGACTATGCCGACTTCAGCGTGGCCGGCGGCATGGCCGTGCCGGACCCGCCGGGTGGCGAGTCGGTGCGCGGGCTGTACGCCACCGCATCGGCGCCGGCCAACGAGACCCCGTTCTACTGCAACGCCAGCCTGCGCGAGGAAACCTATCGCCTGCAGTTCCCGGCCAACGCACCGATCATCGCCATTCCGGCCAGCCAGCGTTTCAGCAACGCCGCCGGTGAGTACCGGGTGGACTGGAGCCGCGAGGGCCAGGACGTGATCGTGCGCCACCGCCTGCAGCAGAACGCGGTGCGTGGGCCGGAGGCGTTGTGCCAGCCGCAGGACTACCCGGCGTTCCGCGCGCTGTACCGCGAAGTGCGTCGCGGCTTCCGCGGGCAGGTGCTGTACGGCAAGCTGCCAGCGGCAGGCGGCTGAATCGCCGATGGACGTTCGGGGCGGCATAATGTCGCCCTGATCGCCCATTCATCTTTGCCCGGGCACACTGGCTACCACCTTTCCTGGCGCATGCGCCCACAGGATTCCTGCATGAACTTCCGCGTCCGTCGTTTCCTTGCCACCACCACCCTTGCCGTCGCCTGTGCTGCTGCCGGCAGCGCCTGGGCCGGTGCCCGTGAAGACCTGAAGAGCTTTACCAGCGGCCTGAAGGGCCTGGATGGCCAGTTCAGCCAGCAGGTGTTCGACAGCCGCGGCAAGGTGAAGGAATCGACCAGTGGCCGCGTTGCCCTGTCTGCGCCGCGCCTGTTCCGCTGGGAGTACGTGCGCCCGCATGAGCAGCTGATCGTGGCCGACGGCAAGAAGGTCTGGATGTACGAGCCGGACCTGGAGCAGGCCACCGTGCGCGAGCAGGGCAAGGAAGAGCAGAACAGCCCGCTGACCGCGCTGATCAATCCGGCGCTGCTGGAGCAGCAGTACGACGTCAGTGAAGAGGCCGCGCAGCGCGACGGCCTGCAGTGGCTGTCGCTGTCGCCGAAGCGCGAGACCGAAGCCAGCTTCCAGTACGCCGCGCTGGGCTTCAACGCCCAGGGGCTGGCCAAGATGGAAATCACCGACGCGGTCGGCCAGCGCACCGTGATCACCTTCAGCGGCTGGAAGCGCAACCCGGGCTTCGCCGCCGGCACCTTCAGCTTCACCCCGCCGAAGGGCACCGACGTCATCGGCAACTGATCGGGGACGCCGGGCTTGGCCCGGCGCTACCTGGGTGCCAACCGGCACCGCCTTGGTGGGTGTCAACCGGAACCGAATTGGTCGGTTCAACCGGAACCGAATTGGTGGGTGTCAACCTTGGTTGACACGCTTTTGATCTGCCGGCCAGCGGCCGGCACTACCGATCATGGCCCGGCCGCCGTGGTGGGTGCCAACCTTGGTTGGCACGCTCTCGCGGTACAATGACCCTGTGCCAAGACATCGTTCAACTTCCTTCCCCGGCCCCGATCTGCTGAGCGTCGATCGGGAACATCTGCGCCCGCTGGCCGAGCGCATGCGCCCGCGCACCCTGGACGAAATGGTCGGGCAGAAGCGTCTGCTGGCGCCGGACAGCGCGCTGCGTCGCGCAGTTGAATCCGGGCGCGTGCATTCGATGATCCTGTGGGGGCCGCCGGGCTGTGGCAAGACCACGCTGGCGCTGCTGTTGGCCGAGTACTCCGACGCCGAATTCCGTGCCATCTCCGCTGTGCTGTCCGGCCTGCCGGAAGTGCGCCAGGTGCTGGCCGAAGCTGCGCAGCGCTTCGCCGAAGGCCGGCGCACCGTGCTGTTCGTGGACGAGGTCCACCGCTTCAACAAGGCGCAGCAGGATGCGTTCCTGCCGCATATCGAGCGCGGCACCATCCTGTTCGTTGGCGCCACCACCGAGAATCCGTCGTTCGAACTGAACTCGGCGTTGCTGTCGCGTTGCCGCGTGCATGTGCTGGAGGGCGTCTCGCCCACCGACATCGTCGAAGCACTGGAGCGTGCGCTGGGTGATCGTGAGCGCGGCCTGGGCGAAGAGGGCATCGAGGTCGCTCCCGAGCTGCTGCTGGAAATCGCCACCGCCGCCGATGGCGACGTGCGACGTGCGCTGACCCTGCTGGAAATCGCCGCCGAACTGGCGGGTGGCGAGGGTGGCCGCATCACCCCGCAGACCCTGACCCAGGTGTTGGCAGATCGCACCCGACGCTTCGACAAGGGCGGCGAGCAGTTCTACGACCAGATCTCGGCGCTGCACAAGTCGGTGCGCAGCTCGAACCCCGATGCCGCGCTGTACTGGCTGACCCGCATGCTTGACGGCGGCTGCGATCCGTCCTACCTGGCGCGCCGGCTGACCCGCATGGCCATCGAGGATATCGGCCTGGCCGATCCGCGCGCGCAGAGCATGGCGCTGGAGGCCTGGGACATCTACGAGCGGTTGGGCAGCCCGGAAGGTGAGCTTGCCTTTGCCCAGCTGGTGCTCTATCTGGCCAGCACCGCCAAGTCGAATGCCGGCTATGCGGCGTTCAACCAGGCCAAGGCCGACGTGCGCGAGAGTGGCACCGAAGAGGTGCCGCTGCACCTGCGCAATGCGCCGACCAAGCTGATGAAGGAGCTCGGCTACGGTGCCGAGTACCAGTACGACCACGACGCCGAAGGCGGCATTGCGCTGGACCAGACCGGCTTCCCGGATGCGATGGGCGAGCGCGTGTACTACAACCCGGTGCCACGCGGCCTGGAAATCAAGTTGAAGGAAAAGCTGGACCGGCTGCGCGTGGAGCGCGAAGCGGCCAGGGCGGCAAAAGGCCGTTGAGCCCGCTTTTTTGGCACACTGCGCGGCTTCTCTTTTCAAGGATCGATGCCGTGCAGGAAATGATTCTGCCGTTGAAGCGCTACGCCCAGTTCGAGGGCCGCGCCAACCGCCGCGAGTACTGGATGTACCAGCTGTTCCTGTTCCTGCTCGCAACCGCAGTGATGCTGCTGGCCGGTGTGCTGGCAATCCTCCTGCGCAACAGTGCCGATGCACTGGCCGGCATCCTGATCGGCATGGTGGTGCTGCTGGGTGTGATGGGGCTGGCCACGATCGTGCCGTTGATTGCCGTGACCGTGCGCCGCCTGCATGACTGCAACCAGTCGGGCTGGCTGTTCCTACTGGCACTGGTGCCGGGCGGTGGCATCGTGATCATGATCTTCTCGCTGCTGCCGGGTACGCCGCAGGAAAATCCGTATGGCCCGGTGCCCACGGGGCCGTGATGCTGCACGAGTCGAGCATGGCTCGACGCTACAGAGGCAAAGAAAAGAAGCCGGCGTTTGGCCGGCTTCGTCTTTAGTTGATGGTGCAATCGCCGAAAGACAGGTAGTCCGTGCCGGAGCTGAACTGCAGCGTGCAGCTGGCGCTGAAGACAGCGCCTTCTTCCAGTGCGCCCAGTTTGGCCGCCTGCTGATCATCGGAGGTGGTCAGCCGGGCCAGGACATTGCCCTGGTCATCGCCGGCCTCGATGAGCGGTTCGCCCGCCATGTTGCTGGAAACGCCCAGCGCCACGGCGGTGAAGGTCACCGTCTGGTTGAGTTCTTCCATGCTCAGCGTGGAATTGCCGGCTTCTTCAAAGGCCTGGTAGAGCGTCGGAAGATCCTGTGCGGCGTGGGCGGCCAGCGGCGCGAGCAGGCCGAGGGTGAGGGCGATCAGTGCGGTTTGCTTCAAGGGGTCTCACAATCATGGGATCCGATCCCATGGCGGTCGTGGCGCGGATGAACGCGACCCGGTCGGCGGCAGACGGCCCGCCCTCCATGGCAGCGTTGGAAGCGGGGCGGTCCAATGCCCCCGTGTGCGGCAAAATAGGTGAAATTCCGCCCCCTGTGCAAGCGGGCATGCGCGCGCGTGATACACAGTGTGACGTGTGATCGATGTGATAATCATTCGCGTTTGAGGTAGACTGCGGTCCCTTGTGAACCGGCGGCCGTGGGCCGCTTCTGCCGCCGCTGATGAAGCATTTCGTCCTGCCTTCGCGCCGGGGCCGGTTGGCCCGCGGCCTGGCCGCCTTGATGATGGGTCTGCTCCTGGCCACTCCGTACGCCCATGCGCAGCAGCGCAATCCGCTGCAGAAGATCGGCCACACCGTGCTCGATGAGCCGGCGGCCAGCTATCGCTTCGAGCATTTCGTGGTGGACAGCCCTGACCAGCAACGCCGCTGGCGGGTGAACGTGGCGATCCCGGCCCATGCTGGCAAGGCGCCGTTGCCGGTGTTGTATGCGCTGGATGGCAATGCCGTGGCCATGGTACTGGACCAGCCGATCCTGGCCGAGCTGGCGGCACGCAAGGCGCCGCCGGTGCTGGTGCTGATCGGCTACGACAACGACCTGCGCATCGATTCGAAGGCGCGCACCCGCGACTACACCGCGTGGATCGATCGCGCCGACGACGAGAGCGGCACGACCCAGGCGGTGGGAGGCGGCGCTGCAGCGTTCCTCGATGTGATCGAACGCCGGATCAAGCCGGAAGTCGAGCGTCGCGCACGCATCGATGCGCAACAGCAAGCGCTGTGGGGCCACTCGCTGGGTGGCCTGTTCGTGCTCAATGCGCTGTACACCCGCCCCGCAGCCTTCCAGTCCTATCTAGCGGCCAGTCCGTCGCTGTGGTGGAGCCAGGGTGCGGCGCTGGGCGATCCGGAACAGCAGTTCGTGCAGAATGTGCATGGCCAGCACGCAACGCTCTGGTTGATGCTGGGCGGTGCCGAGCGCGTCGGTGACCGCGGCAAGCGCGACATGAACAATCCGCGCGTGGTCGCGCACCTGCGCCGCATTGGCGGCGCCACCCCGGACGCAGCGATGCAGCTGTCCGAGCGGCTGGGCAAGGTGCCCGGACTGAGCGTGCACTACCGCGAGTTTCCCGGCCTTGGCCACGGCCCGATGCTGCCGGCCTCGTTCCACGCTGCACTGCATGAGCTGTATGGCGTCACCGATCGCAGCGCGGGCGATGGCGCTCCCAGTGGCGGTGACAACGCCGCCGAATGAATTCCCTCGCACGCGATGCCGTGCGACCCCACTACCCAGGCGAGGCTGCCGGCGTGCAGCGGCCCAGGCAACCGATGAATCCCGCGTCACGTGGCGCGGCCTACGTGTGCAAGGAGCCTTCCATGTCGTTCCGTCCGTCTTTCCGTCTCACTTCCCTGGCCGCCGGCCTGCTGCTGGCGGTGACTGCCACCGCGCAGCCGGTGTTCGACCAGCCGGCCAACGCCACCTTCAAGGGCGAGGTTGTCTCACGTGGTGAGAACGTGGTTCCCGGCAGTACCGCCGACGTGGTCGGTCGCGGATTCGTGCCGGGCCAGAAGGTCAGCCTGCTGCGTGGCGACAGCGTGCTCAACGCGCAGCCGCTGGTGGTCGACGCCGATGGCAACTTCAAGACCCAGCTGAGCATTCCGACCGATGCGGTGCCGGGCACCCACCCGGTGGTGGTGCGTGCCAGCCAGCCGGCCGCAGCCACGGTGCTGAAGCTGCGCGTCTCGCCGCAGCTGCCGCTGTCGGGCCAGGCGCAGTTCGCCACCCAGTCCAACAAGCTGGTGCCGGGCCTGTACCAGTCCGCCTACAGCGCCGCCAGCAACGCGGTGTTCGTGACTTCGGCGGTGGGCCGCCCGCCGGTGACCCAGTCGCAGCTGCTGAAGCTGGACCCGAAGACGCTGAAGGTGACCACGGCGATCACCCCCGCCCAGGTGCCGGGCAGCACCAATGGCGCGGTGTATGCGGTCTACGGCGTCGGCGTGGATGACACCAACGGCAACGTCTGGGTCACCAATACCCGCCAGAACTCGATCGCGGTCTATCGCCAGAAGGATCTGTCACTGGTCCACCAGTTCCCGGTCGATGCCGTGCCGCATGCGCGCGACGTGGTGGTCGATGGCACCCACGGCAAGGTGTTCGCCTCGGCGACGGGTGAGGACCACCTGTCGGTGTTCGACGCCAAGACCTTCAAGGAATTGCCGGCGGTGACGCTGGAGTCCGGCGTCGATGACGGCAAGTTCACCCCGATGAGCCTGGTGCTGGACGAGAAGGGCGGCAAGCTGTTCACCGTCAGCATCGGTACGCCGGAAGCGGCGGTGATCGACGTGGCCAGCGGCAAGGTCGACAAGGTCATCGACCTGGGCAATTCGATCAGCGCCTCCGGCGTCGCCTTCGATGCGGAACGCAACCGGCTGTACGTTGCCTCGCAGGGCACCGACAACCTGTTGATCGTGGATGTGGCCGCCGGCAAGGTGCTGCACGACGTGCCGGTTGGTGCCGGTGCGCTGAACGTGGCCTTCGATGATGCCTCCGGCCTGGCCTACGTCAGCAATCGCGGCGCCGGCACTGTCACCGTGGTCAACGGCGACGGCAAGGTGGTCGCCAACCTCGATGGCGGCACGCTGCCGAACCACGTCCGCGCCGATGGCAAGGGCAATGTGTTCGCGGTGAACAAGTCGCGCGGTGCCGAAGACCCGAAGGGTGACCGCATCACCCGCATCACCCCGAAGCAGTAAGCCACCGGGCCGGGCGGCGCGTGTGCTGCCCGGCCAGCAAGGAGAACCTCCATGAACATCGCGTCCCGTCTGCGCCTGTGTGCGCTTCCCCTGGCTGTTTCGCTGGCGCTGTCCGCCTGCGGCGGTGCGTCGGCCCCGTCCGAGGGCCAGAAGCCTGCCGAGGCGCCGGTCGCCACGGCGGCGGCTGAAGGTGCGTTGCCGGCAGGCTGGCAACACGTGGCCGGTGCCGAGATGCCGGCCGTGCACGACCAGAAGGCTGTGCTGCCGGCCAAGGTGCATTCCGATGACGGCGCCGATATCGAGGTGGCCGACACCAGCCGCATCATCGCCGGTGGCGACGATGTCATTGCGGTGATCGAGGCGCTGGGCCTTGGCAAGCAGGTCTTCGCCGCGCCGACCAACACCACCACCCAGGCGGGCCTGGCCGCGCCGCACCAGTTCCTGTTCAATCGCACCACCGGCGTAGAGGGCGTGCTGAGCCTGCAGGGCTCGCTGTTCCTGGGCAACAGCCTGCGCCGCCATACCGAGCTGGCGAAGAAGCTGCGCGAAGTGGGCGAGCCGGCGGTGGTCATCGACGATCTGCAGCCGGCACCTGACAAGGTGCGCAAGGTCGCCGCTGCACTCGGGCTGGCCGAGGCAGGGCAGGCGCTTGCCACGCAGGTGCAGCGTCAGCTCGATGAGGCTGCAGCGATTGGCAAGGGCCTGGGCCATGCGCCGCGCGTGATCCACGTCTCTGCGACCGGCGCCGGTGGCGCGCCGACGGTGGCCGGTGCCGACAGCGCCTCGGCGCAGCTGATCGCACTGGCCGGTGGCGTCAACATCGGTACCGAAGCGGGGGTGAAGAACTACTCGCAGCTGAGCAACGAGGGCGTGGTCGCGGCAGCACCGGAGGTGATCGTGGTGACCGAGCATGACCTGCAGCTGTTCGGCGGGGCCGAAGGCCTGTGGAAGTCCTATCCGACGCTGAAGCAGACCCCGGCCGGGCAGGCCAATCGGGTCTGGGTGATGCCGGACGTGCAGCTGAAGTACACCAGCGTCGGTTCCGGTGCCGGTGCGCTGGCGCTGGCCAAGGCCCTGGCGGCGTTGCCGAAGGCATGAGTCCGGCGGATCGGCGCCGCCGTCGCGGGCGGGTGATGTTGATGGTGGCGTTGCTGGCACTGCTGGGGGCGGTGCTGGCGTCGTTTGCCGTGGGTCCGTTGCGGTTGCCACCGCTGGAGGTGGTGCAGGCGCTGGGGGTGAAGCTGGGCCTGCTCGATCCGCAGGCGGTCAGCAGTCGCGACCTGGCCGTGGTCTGGCAACTGCGCATCCCGCGTGCGCTGCTCGGTGCGATGGTCGGCGCATCGCTGGCGATGGCCGGCGCCAGCCTGCAGGGCTTGTTCGGCAATCCCCTGGCCGATCCGGGCATCGTTGGCGTCAGCCAGGGCGCGGCACTGGGTGCAGTGGCCGCCATCGTGCTCGGTGCTGCCGGTGCGGCGGGCTGGCTGGTGCCGGTCGCCGCGTTCATTGGTGGCGCACTGGCGATCGGCCTGACCTACGCGTTGGCACGCCCGGGCAAGGGCAGTGGCAATGCCACCCTGTTGCTGGTGGGTATCGCAATGGCGGCGTTCTGCTCGGCGCTGATCGGCTTCCTTACCTACATTGCCAGCGAAAGCGAACTGCAATCGCTGGTGTTCTGGCAGATGGGCTCGCTGGCACGCGCCAACTGGGCCGATGTGGCAGCGGTGGTGCCGTTGTTCGCCATCGGCGTGTTCGCGCTGCAGCGGCTGGCCACACCCCTCGACATGCTGGCGCTGGGCGAGCGCCAGGCGCAGCACCTCGGCCTGGATGTGACCCGCACGCGTCGCCGCCTGGTCGCGTTCAGTGCGCTGCTGGTGGGCGCGGCGGTGGCCTTTGCCGGTTCGATCAGCTTCGTTGGCCTGGTGGTGCCGCACGTGGCGCGCCTGCTGGTTGGCCCCGGCCATCGCTGGCTGCTGCCGTTGTCCGGCCTGCTGGGCGCACTGCTGATCGTGGTGGCCGATACCGCGGCGCGCACGCTGGACCCGCCCGCTGAAATTCCGCTGGGCCTGTTCTCGGCTGCGCTGGGCGCGCCGTTCTTCCTCTGGCTGGTGCTGCAGCAGCGCCGCAAGGCCGCACCATGAGCGAACTGCTGAAACTGCACGAGGTGGTGGTGCGCCGCCAGCAGCGCGAGATCCTGCATGGCATCTCGCTGGCATTCGAGCCGGGGACGGTGACCGCGCTGGTGGGCCCGAATGGCGCGGGCAAATCCACGTTGCTGGCGGTGGCGGCCGGTGATCTTCGTGCCGATGCGGGCGAGGTGAGCCTGCGCGGCAAACCCTTGATAGGCTACAAAGCGGGGCCACTGGCACGCGAGCGCGCAGTGATGCCGCAGGAACATGGCGTGCGTTTCGCCTTCAGCGTGGAAGAGGTAGTGGCGATGGGGCGCTTGCCGCACCCGCCCGACCCGGTTGCCGATGATGCCCAGGTGGAAGCGGCGATCGATGCCGCCGAACTGCAGGCGCTGCGTCTGCGCGAAGTGCAGCAGCTGTCCGGTGGCGAGTCCGCACGCACCACGTTTGCGCGGGTGCTGGCGCAGGACACGCCGCTGCTGCTGCTGGATGAGCCGACCGCCGCGCTGGACCTGCGTCACCAGGAGCGGACCCTGCGCAGCGTGCGTGCCTGTGCCGAAGCCGGTGCCTGCGTGATCGTAGTACTGCACGATCTTAATCTGGCGGCCGGCTATGCCGACCGCATCGTGCTGCTGGAGCAGGGCAGGGTGGCCGCAGACGGTACGCCGCTGCAGGTGCTGACCGAGGACAACCTGCAGCGGGTCTATCAGCAGGATGTGGTGGTGCTGGAGCATCCGCGACGTGGTGTGCCGCTGGTGGTGGTGACCTGAGCGGACGTCCGTGTGCCTTCACCGCGTATCATCGCGGTTTCGTCTTCTTCAATGGACTGATCCCATGTTCCGTACCGCTCCGCGCGGCGTGCTGCTTGCCGCCCTGCTTGCTTCCGTATGTGCCGCCCATGCGGCTGCCACCTCTCCGGTTTCGCTGGCCGATGCAGCCGAGAACGCCTCGCTGATCGAGACGCGGCATTCAGAGGGTAAGGATGGCACCGTTACGTCGTTGAAGACGCAGTACTTCGCCAACGAGGAAATGTCGGTGAGTTGGGACGGCCAGCAGGTACTGGTGTTGTGCAAGGAAGCGGCCTATCTGAAGTTGCCTGCGGGCAAGACGGATGTCGGTTCGCTGACGACCGAGCAGCGGCAGATGATCGTCTACCAGGCACTGATGTCGGGATTGGGTGCGGTGGCAGGAGTGATCGGACCGGCGGGCGAGGTGGTCGCGGTCGCGGATGACGGCAGCGAAACCCGTGGTGTTGGCGAGAACACGTGGGCCTACGGTGTGGAGCGCCATGACGTCATCACTCAGCGCATGCCGGATGGAGCGCTGCGAGTATGGGCGCGCAAGACCGAGACCGTGAACAATGCCAAGCCCGCGTCGCCGGACGACATGTTCAGCACCGAGGACGACCAGGCGGCGAGACTGTCCGAGCTGCTACCGGTCGGCAGCTGGACCGAGGTGGTGATCCATGGCGGCCCGCGCCAGGCACAGGTGGATCCGGCGATGTCGCTGAAAGGATGGGTCTCGATGGGGGATGACCGTGCAGCGACCGTGGCGGAGGCCCGCACGCTGCATGGGTGCAAGTAAGGCGCCAGGGGCCGATTGCAGCCACCTCTGGAGTGGGTCTGCAGTGGTGCGCATCGTTCCATTGATGTGTGCAATATTCACTTGCGCGCCAGATTGGCAGGTCTAGAATGCGCCCCATGAACCGGATGCCGCTCCTGAAGTTTTTCACCCTGACCCGCGCAAGCGCGGAACGGGCGTGTCTGCCTAGAGCCCCACGAGGCCGTTGAAACGGCCATCGCTGGACCTTCGACAGAGCGCCCTCCGGGGCGCTCTTTTCGTTTCCGCAGTGCCATTTCGTAACCCGATGTACCGCAAGGAGAACGTGCCATGCACCAGATCGCCGAGACCGAACGCTAGCCGCGCGCCCTGTCGCCAACCGGGGTGCGCGGCCCCCGAAGTTGGCTTTGCAGGAACCTATTCATGAACACCCAGACCCTTTCCCGTCGCCGCAACCTCGGCATCATTGCCCACATCGACGCCGGCAAGACCACGCTGACCGAACGCCTGCTGTGGAAGAGCGGCGAGATCCATCGCGTCGGCGAAGTGCACGACGGCAATGCGACCACCGATTTCTCGGCGATCGAACGCGAACGTGGCATCACCATCGGCGCCGCCGCCGTGCAGGCGCAGTGGGCGCCGCGCGACCTGCCGGCGCATCGGTTGACGCTGATCGACACCCCAGGCCACATCGACTTCGCCATTGAAGTCGAGCGTTCGCTGCGCGTGCTCGACGGCGCCGTGGCCGTGTTCTCGGCGGTGGATGGCGTGCAGCCGCAGTCCGAGACCGTGTGGCGCCAGGCGCGCCGCCACCGCGTGCCGCTGATCGCGTTCGTCAACAAGATGGATCGCGTCGGTGCTTCCTTCGAGCGTGTGCTGGAGCAGCTGCACGACAAGCTGCGCGCGCGACCGTGGGCGCTGGGCGTGCCGCTGGGCAGCGAGAGCGACTTCAACGGCTGGGTCGACCTGGTCGATGAGCGTGTGCTGCAGTGGCACGACGGCGCTGCGGCGACGATCACCCCGTGGGACGACGCGGCGCGCACGCTGTGGCAGGCGCAGCGCGATGCGCTGGTCGAGGCCGTAGCCGACCACGATGAGGCACTTGCCGATGCATGGCTGGAAGGCCGGGTGATCGATGCGGAACAGCTGCGTGCAGCCATCCGGCGCGCAACGTTGGCCGGTGCCGGGGTGCCGGTACTGGCCGGCGCGGCGTTCAAGGACAAGGGCATCGAAACGCTGCTGGACGCGGTGGTCGATTACCTGCCATCGCCGCTGGATCGCCCGGCCGTGGTCGCTGAAAGCGAGGATGGCGAGGTGGTGCTGCCGCCGGATCCGGATGGTCCGTTGGCCGGCCTGTTGTTCAAGATCACCCACCAGCAGCACGGTGCGCTGAGCTTCGTGCGGCTGTACTCGGGCACCTTGAAGGTCGGCGATGCCGTGGCCAGTTCGCAGCATCCGCAGGGGCGGCGTGTGAGCCGCCTGGTGCGGGTGCAGGCCGACCAGACCCACGACATCGAACAGGCCGTGGCCGGTGACATCGTCGCGGTGCTGGGCTGGAAGGATGCGGTCAGCGGTGAAACGCTGAGCGGTCGCGCGCAGCCGCTGCGCCTGGAGAACATCCAGGCACAGGCACCGGTGCTGGCATGGCGGTTGGAGCCGGCGCGCGCCGCCGATCTGATCCGGATGGCGCAAGGGCTGGCCAGCCTGGCCCAGGAGGACCCGTCGTTCCGCGTCGAGACTGATCGCGATACGGCAGAAACCCTGGTCTGGGGCATGGGCGAGCTGCACCTGGAGGTGATGGTCGAGCGCCTGCGCAGCGAATGGAAGGTCGAGGTGGGCGTGGGTGCGCCGCGCGTGGCCTACCAGGAGACGCCGATGCGTGCAGTGGCCGGCGTGGTAGGGCGGCTGGTCAAGCAGACCGGAGGCCAAGGTCAGTTCGCGCAGGTGGTGCTGGACGTGGCGCCGCGCGAGGACGGTGAGGTCGTGTTCAACGATCGCATCGTCGGTGGCGTGGTGCCGCGCAGCTTCATCGCGGCGGTGGAGAAGGGCGTGCGCGCCGCGCTGTCGGAAGGCCCGCAGGGGCATCCGGTGGTCGGCATCGAGGTCAGCCTGGTCGATGGACAGACCCATGCCAAGGATTCCTCGGAAATGGCGTTCCATCGCGCCGGCGCCGAGGCGATCAAGGCGGCACTGGCAGAAGGCGGCACGCAGCTGCTGGAGCCGGTGATGGCGGTGACGGTGCATTCGCCCTCGGCGTCGGTGGGCGACGTGGTCGGCGACCTCAATCGCCGTCACGGCCGCATCGCCCGCATCGAGGACCAGGACGGTCGCGCCGAGGTCAGCGGATTCGCACCGTTGGCGCAGCTGGTGGGCTACACCACCTCGCTGCGTTCGCTCAGCCAGGGGCGGGCCAGCAGCGAGGCGCATCTGCACGGTTACGAGCCCGTACGCGCTGCATGAGGAAGGTGAAGGGAGTCCGTTCGCGGGCTCCCTTTTTTGTGTGGGCCTTGGTGAGGGCATCCACGCGTGGCCTGATTCTGCTGTGGGAGGCGTGATTCATTTGCACTGCAATGCAACAAAACTGCAGAAAAAGCTGGATTAAAGTGATGCCTCACGATAAATTGCGCACCCCCCGTTGCTCGCCGCCGCCCGCACCCCGCCCATGCGTGATGACAAAGACCCCGGAACCCTGGAGCTGACCCTGCCGCGCAAGCGCGGTCGTCCGCCCAAGTTCGGGTACGCAATGAGTGATGCACAGCGGGCTGCGCGCTACCGTGCGCGCAGGGCAGGGCAGGCCAATCACGCCGATGTGCGCTCCTGTTCGGACATGGTGCTGCTGGACAAGATCCGCGCTGCGGTGAGCGCCCGTGATACCGAGCTGGCCGGTTTTCTCGTCCACGTGCTGTGGCAGCGATACCCCCTGCAGCTGAAATAGGCCCTCGCCGGGGTGGCCCTTGTCATCGAGCTTGTTGATAATGCGGGATTCAGGTTGTTCCCGCTGGCGCGCCCGGGATGGCAGGCGCGCATGATCGAACGGTTCCCAAGATGACCACCACCAGCGACACCACCACCGAAGCAGCGCCGAGCGGTGCTCCCCTGTTCTACACCCGTCCGGTGCCGCTGCAGGCCGATGTGCACGCCGATCTGCGCGTCCTGCCGGGCAAGCTCGAGTTCGCCGCCGGCAACAACGCCATTCCGCTGGTGCTGGGCGAGTTCTCGCTGGCGCTGCACCACTTCCCGATCCTGTTCGCCGGCCCGACCGCGGTGCCGATGGCCGCCGTCGGCGTGTCGGAAGAGAACCTGTTCATCAAGGACGGCCTGTGGGAAGACGAGGCCTATGTCCCGGCCTACCTGCGTCGCCACCCCTTCATCTTCATCGACACCGGCGCCGACAACGACTTCCTGCTGGGCATCGATGAAGAGAGCCCGCGCGTGGTCAAGGGCGGTGACGAAGGCCAGCCGCTGTTCGTCGACGGCAAGGCCACCGACATGGTGCAGCAGGCGCTGGAATTCTGTGGCCAGTTCACCCGTGAGCACGAGCAGACCCAGGCCTTCTCCAAGGCCCTGATCGACAACGGCCTGCTGGTCGAGCGCAACGCCACCGTGCGTACCCCGGATGGCCGCGAGTTCAACCTCAATGGTTTCCAGGTGGTCGACGTCGAGAAGTTCGTTGCACTGCCGGAAGCGACCGTGGTGGAGTGGCATCGCAGCGGCTGGCTGGCGCTGATCCACCAGCACCTGATGTCGCTGGGTCGCTTCAATGACCTGACCCGTCGCCAGGTCGAGCGCCTGGCCGCCTGATCAGTTGGCAGGCATGGTTTCCGCAGTGCGGGAGCCATGCCAGTGCCACAGTACCTGCAGCAGTCGCCGCGCATCGATCCAGTCCGGCGCGGTGTCATGGCCGAGTTCCCACAGGTCGGCCGCGATCTCGGCCTGTTCGGCGGCGCCGCAGATCTGCAGTGTTCCCTGCAGGCGGTGCGCATGATGGCGCATCGCCCTTGCATCGCGATCCGCGAGCGCCCGCTCGATACCTGTCAGCTCGCCGTGGATGTCGGCCAGATGCGCGGGGCCCAGCGCCGCAACCGGGTTGGGCGATGCGTCGCCAGTGATGGGCGTCAGCTGCAACGCCTGCAGCAATGGCGTGACCTGCAGCGGCTTGGTCAGCATCGCGTCGAATCCGGCCTTGCGTGAACGCGCCACGTGCCTGCGCCCGGTGCGGGCGGACAGCGCCACCAGTCGTAGTGGCCCGCGGGCCTGGCCGCGCAGTTGCCGCGCCAGTGTGTAGCCATCCATGCCCTGCAGGCCGATATCCATCAGCACGACCGGGCGCGGGGCCCTGCTCTGCTCGGCCAAGGCGTCTGCAGCGTCGGCAACGGCATGCACGCTCGCGCCGAGCCGTCGCAGCTGCTCGGCGATGATCTGTCGGTTCAATGGATGATCCTCCACCAGCAGCAGGTCGAGGCCGGCAAGCGGGCAGCCGAGGGCAGCTTCATCCGGGACCACGACATCGCTGCCGGCGGGCTGTACCGGCAGGCACAGGGTGAAGCGGCTGCCGCGCCCCACGACGCTGTGCACGGTGAGGTCGCCGCGCATGGCGCGGGCCAGTTCGCGGGCGATGGAAAGGCCGAGGCCGCTGCCTCCGCGCATCTGGCCGCCTTCGCCCTGCTGGAAGGCGCGGAACAGGTGCCCGATGTGCCTGGTGTCAATGCCAATGCCGCTGTCGATCACATCCAGCACCAGCGCCCGGGGCTCGATTGGCGGCGCCAGCTGCACGCGCAGCTCGATGCCGCCGGCATCGGTGAACTTCACTGCGTTGCCGAGCAGGTTGTCGACAATCTGACGAAGCGCTTCGGCATCCAGTGCGACAACCGGTACAGGATCGGGGGTGCAGTCGAATCGAAGCTGCAGGCCCTTCAGCCGGGCCTGGGGCCGGATCGCGTCCAGCGACTGCCGGCAAAGCGAGGCCACATTGCAGGCACCTGCGCGTGGCCTGAAGCTGCCACCGGTCAGGCGCGAGAAATCCAGTGACCGGTTCAGCAGGCTGCGCAGCGAGCGCCCGGCGGCCGTCGCGGCCGCAAGCAGCTCGCGCTGACCGTTGGCCAGGGGCGATCGGCCCAGCAGATCGATCGACATCAGCATCGCCTGAGCCGAATTGCGCATCTCATGGCTGACCATGCCCGCGGCGCGGGCATCACGGCGGCGCTCACGCCTTGTGCGACGGGCCGCGACATGCCACAGGATCGGCAGACCGGCCAACAGCGCGGTCAGAGCCAGAAGCCAGTGCGGCGGCGGCATGCGCATCTGGTCGAACATGCGCTGGATCGAGGCGGGTAGTGCCTGACGGGCCCAGAGTTGCAGCAGGCCGGCATGCTCTTCCAGCGTGATGTCGTGCAGTGCCTGGTCGATGCGCGCCAGCAGTTGGCGGTCAATGCTGCGCACGATCAGGTACAGGTCGGTGGAGAATGCGCTCTCGAAAGGCTGCAGCTGCAGCGTGCCGCCGAAGTGGCGCCGGATCATCGGCTGCAGCGTCGATTCAAGGCCAATCGCGACATCAGCGACGCCGGTCTCGACAGCCACCAGTGTTGCGTGCCGGTCAGGCAGGTGCAGCAGGTGGAGCTCGGGGTGATGCACCTGCAGCCATTCGGCATAAGGCCCGCCATTGACGACGGCCAGTGTCCGCCCGTCCAGTTGCGCGACATCGTGCGGCAGGCGCCCACCGCTGCGGCCGGCCAGGACGGTCTTGCCGCCGCGGAAGGGAGCCGAGGCTACAAGGCCTGCGCAGGGTTGATGCAGCGGCCGTACTGCACCGATGACCAGCACCAGGTCGGCCTGTCCCTGGCATACCGCCGCCACCGATGCATCAGTGCTGGGGTAGGGATGTTCCGTGAAGCGCAACTGGGAGTGGCGTGCCACGAGCGTGGCGTAGCCGTGGGCGAGGGTGGGCAGCGGCGCTGTATCAGCCAATGCCGGTGGCAAGGGGCGCAGCGAGGGCGCTGTCGCCACGCGGACTTCGCGTCCCGCCGCCCAGGGCGGCGACGGCGGGTCCCCGGCCGACACCGTCGGCAACAGCAACAGGACCAGCAGCAGGGCGGGGATCGGGCGCGGGCGTTGGCGCCGACTCACAGTGACTCCAGTTGCTGCCGCATGGCGTAGATCTCCGCATCGTTGCGCAGGCCCAGCTTGCGTAGCGCGGCCTTCTTCTGCGTGCTGACCGTCTTGATGCTGCGATGGCGCTGCTGGGCGATCTCCGAGACGGTGAGGCCGGCCAGCAACAGGTGAAGCACTTCACGTTCGTTGCGGCTGAGGTCTTCGCTGTCCGCCGGATTCCTGCAGTCGGGGGGCAGGCGGTCCAGCCCCAGCGACACGCGCACGATCGCTTCGGAAAGCAGGGGCAGCGGCTCGGCCTTGCTGACCACGCCCCTGACCCCGGCGTCGATCAGCGGGCCGATGTGGATGCTGGGTGACAGGGTGGCAAAGGCGAGCAGGGGGATGGCTGGGAATGCCGCGCGCAGCAGTCCCACCAGCTCCATGCACTCGCGATCCCCGCGCGCCAGCGTCAGGTCGATGATGGCCACATCCACCGGTGTTCTTTGCAAATCCTGGATGAACGCATCGCTGTGCCCATGGCTGGCGACGATCCTGAAGCGGATGTCCCGGGACAGATGCAGTGCGGTCCCGCGTCGGACGACTTCGTGATCGTCCAGGAGTGCCAGTCGCAGCCGGCGCGGTGCAGGATATCCATTCATGCGCACAGAGGTGGTCAGCGCCCGCGGGCGTGGCGACCATTCTGGCGCTGTTGCCGTGTTGCACATCGAATTTGTTGGATTTTTGCGATTATTCCTAAGTATCGATCGTCAATGAATATTGAAGTCGGCAATGTTCATTGATGAGGGCGATGGACGGGGCGGTCAGGTCGATGCGCTGCGCGGCGTGTGTGCGGCGGGCGCCATCAGCACGGTCAGCAGCACGGTATCGCCCTGCGGGCCAGCATCGAGCGCGGTGGTCTCAAGCGCTTCGATCAATGCATTGATGCGGGCGAGGCGTTCGTGGTCGGCGCGGAAGGACAGGTGGCGGACCGCGCAGTTGCGGTGCGGTCCTTCAAAGCGGGCGGCTGCGTGGCTGGCGGCCGTGGCGAACGCGCGCAGGGTGGCGGCGACCACGCGCGTCGCCACGCGAACGAGGCTCCGCCGGCCGGCCGGGGTACGCACCGCATCGCGGGAGGACAGCCGTGCCGAGGCCGCCGCGTACACGGCTTCGGGCCGGCGGCCGGTGTCGCGGTGTTCGGTGATGCGTACCAGGCCGTGCTTCTGCAGGTGCGCCAGGTGGTGGTAGAGCGCGGTGGCGGGGCGGCCCAGGCGCTCGGCGAGTTCGCGGATGCTGGCCGGACCCTCCGCGTCCAGGCGCTGCAGTATTGCCATGCGTGTAGGCGAGGCCATCGCGGCAAGCTGGGCGGGTGTCAGCGTGAGCGCCGCCGGGGTGGCGCGGCTTGCGGCGGGGGAGTTCATAATTCAAACTATAGTCTAAATTTGAATTATATGGGCTCGGGAATGCGCACGGCACGTATCTGGATTGCCCTGGGGAGTCTGTTGCTGGCGGTGGCGGGCAGCGTCGCGCCCGCTGTTGCCACGGAAGTGGCAGGTGGCGATGCCTCAGGCAGCGCGAACGGCGCACTGAATGCGGCCGTGATCCAAGGCATCGACCGTGGCGTCGGCCAGGTCATGCGTCGCTTCAATGTTCCCGGTGCGGCGGTGATGGTCCTCCAGGACGGGCGCCTGATCCACGCCAAGGCCTATGGCCAGCGCGACAGGGCGCGGGACCTGGCGGTGCGTACCGACACGCCCTTCGAGATCGGCTCGATCACCAAGCAGTTCACCGCCGCTGCGATCCTGCAGCTGCAGGAGGCCGGCAAGCTCATGCTGGATGATCCGCTTGCCAGGCATCTGCCGGACGCCCCGCATGCGCACGAGGTGACCCTGCGCCAGCTGCTGTCCCACACCAGCGGCCTGCACGATTATTTCGACGGGCCCGAACAGGAGGTCGATGCGCTGGTGACGCAGCCCATTGCATTTGATCGGCTGGTCGCGCGCGTCCGCGATCGTCCTCTCGATTTCGCGCCGGGCAGCCGCTGGTCGTACTCCAATACCGGGTACATCCTGCTCGGCCGGGTGATCGAGGTGGTATCGGGCGAACGCTACGTCGACTACGTGCGCCAGCATCTGCTGGAGCCGCTGGACATGCGGAACACCTTCACCCTCGCCGATACGGAGCGACTGAATGGCATGGCAGTGGGGTACCGGCACGAGGCGGGCGTGCTGCGCCGATCACCCTATTTCCACCCGGACTGGAGTGGGGCTGCCGGCTTCCTGGTCAGTACGCTTGACGATCTCGCGCGCTGGGATCGTGGCCTGAGCGCGGGCAAGGTGATCAGCCCGGCCGGCTACCGTGAAATGACCACCCCGGTTCACACCGCTGAGGGCGGTAGCGCCGACTATGGGCTGGGGTTGTTCGTCAACGCGGCCTACGGCCAGGCCCGGATCGGCCATACCGGTGGCTCGCAGGGGTTCACCACCGCCGACGAGTACTTCCCCGGGCTTGGGCTGCGCATCATTGCCTTCACCAATCTGGGAGACAAGACGCCGGAGGCCGGAATCACGCTGACCAATGCGGTCTTCAGTGCGCTTCATCCCGCCATCGTCGCTGCGTGGAGCCGGCCTGCGCCTGGCGAAGAGGCTGCGGTGACGGCGCGTGCACGGGCGACGTTTGAACAATTGCAGGCCGGAAGCGGCTACGCGGACTTCAATGCGAGCCTGCGCGGAAAGCTGGAGGCGGGGCTGGGCGCTGGGCTGGCGAAGGCGATCGGGCCCTACGGCACGCCCTCCGCCCTGATCTTCAAGGGCACGCAGGCCAGCGAGAAGGGCACGATGTACCGCTACGTGGCCACGTTCGGCCCCGGTGTCTTCATGCCGTACATGATCCGCCCCGACGAAGAGGGCAGGGTCGCAGGGTTCGCGCTGGATTGAGTGCGGGGAGTGGGCCGGGCGGGGCGACCGGTCGATCAGCAGGTCTTGCGCGGGGGCGTCTGATTGCGAGGACTGCTGTCCGGCCCCGCCGATCCAGTGGCGCGGCTGCCGCTGATGGCGTGCTGCACGGCCCGCTGCAGCTTTTCGAGATGGAACGGCTTGGCAACGAACGGGGCGCCGCGATGCCTTGCCGGCACCAGCTGGTCATAGACCGCCGACACGAACAGATAGGGCACGCCGAGCTCGGCCAGCCGATCGGCAACCGGGAACACCACGCCGTCGCGCAGTTCGACATCCAGCACGGCGCCGTCGAACTGCCGGGTGTCGAGCAGCTCCAGCGCATCGAACACGCTGTAGGCATGCGTGACCTGGTCGCCCTCTTGCTGCAGTGCCTGTTCCATCAGGTTGGCCAGGTCGAACTGGTCCTCCACCAGCAGCAGGTTGCAGGTGTGCGGGCGGGATTCGGGATGCATGCCGGTGGTGCCTGTTTCACGTGGGGAACCGCAGTGTGCGGCCTGCTGCATCAACACCGTGGATGCGCGGTGTCAGCCCGGTGCGAAGTGCTGGCGTAGCGGCCGCGCAGCGCCGTAGCAGGAGGTCATCGCACCGACTGCGGCACCCGTCGCAGCTTCCGGGTGTCGTACCCCATCGCGGCGATGCGCTGCACCGCCTGCTGGTAATCGCGGTCCGATACCTGTGGCGTGCGTGCCATGTACCACACATAGTCGCGCTTGCTGCGCGCCACGATGGTCTGGCCATAGTCATCGGCCAGCCAGGCGATGATGTACTCGGCCTGGATCGGCCAGATGAACTGCATGCCCCACACCGCGCCGTTGCCTCCCTTTTCGACCCGGCCGATGGGATGCATCGACTTCTGTGGCGCCTCGAAGCTGCCCTTGCGATAGGTGAAGGTGGTCTGGATGCGCCCATCGGGCCTCAGCGCGTAGCTTTCGACTGCGTCGAACGCCTCGCGCTCAGGACGCGAGGGAATGTGGGCGATCACATACCAGTCGCCCATGAAACGCGGCACGTCCACCGATGGCGGGCGTGGCAGAGGCCGTGTGTCATTGGAGCTGCAGCCGGTGCCGAACAGGCCGACCGCCAGCAGGGGGAGCAACGAGAACATGCGCATGTCACACCTCAGCGGGGACGGAACAGGTAATGGGCCACCAGCCACTGCTGGCCGTCGTCGTAGCCGAACAGTTCGGCGCAGGCCATCCAGAACATGCGCCAGCGCTGCCACCAGATCCGTGCGGCCGCTTCGCCGTAGGTAGCAACCAGCACCGGCATCACGCGGTCGCGGGCCGCATCCTGGTTGGCCAGCCAATGATCGGCGGTGCGCTGGTAATGGGTGCCATCGATCAGCCAGCGCTGCTCCAGCTGCAGGTCGTGCTGGAAGTGCAGCAGGGTATCGGCGGCAGGCATCAGCCCGCCGGTGAAGAAATGCCGGCCCATCCAGTTGTCACCGCCGTCGGTTTCGAACGGATACATCAGCGTGCGATGCGCGAAGATATGCACGAACAGTGCACCTTCCGGCTTCAGCCATTGCGCGATGCGCGCGAGCAGGCGCTGGTAGTTGCGCACGTGTTCGAACATTTCGACCGAGACGCAGCGGTCGAACTGCGCAGGTGGCAATTCCAGCTGGTTGACGTCGCGGGTGAGTACCTCGACGTTGTGCAGCCCACGCGACGCACACTGCGCCAGGATGTGCTGGCGCTGGCTGTTCGAGTTGGACACGGCGGTGATCCGGGCGAGCGGATAGCGCTCGGCCATCCACAGGGTCAGCGAGCCCCAGCCGCAACCCAGCTCCAGGATGTGCTGGCCATCGGCCAGCCCGGCACGTTCGCCGTACAGGGCCAGCATTGCGTCTTCGGCCTGGTCCAGGGTCTCGTTGCCGGTCGGGTAGTAGCAACCGCTGTACTTCAGCTGCCTGCCCAGGCAAGCCTGGAAGAAGGCGGCGGGTACCTCGTAGTGCTGGCGGTTGGCGGCATCGGTATGCAGCGCCAGTGGGCTGTCGGCCAGTTCGGCGATGCGGCGGTTGAAGCGGGCCGACTGGCCCTCGATGCCGCCCTCGGCTTCCTCGTGCAGGCGCTGCGCGCACAGGCGCCGGATGCCGGCGCGCAACGCCGCATCCGGAACCCAGCCACGCTCGGCCCAGGCGATCAGCCCGCTCTCACCCGCTTCGGTGGGGTTCTGTGACGGGATCGCGTTCATGCAGCGTGCTCCTTGGAGGGGCGTGGGAACCAGGGGAAGAACATCGGGGTCGTGCGCTGGTAGTCGCGGTAGTCGTCGCCGCGGCTGCGCAGGGCCTGCTTTTCGGTGAACGGAATGCCGCTGAGGTAGCGCAGGAACACATACATCAGCAGCGGACCGGCCCAGGCCAGCCACCACAGCGGCGAGCCGACCGCCAACAGCACATAGGTGAACCAGTGCAGCCATTCGAAGAAATAGTTCGGGTGCCGTGAGTAGCGCCACAGGCCATCCCGGCAGGTGCGGCCCTTGTTGGCCGGGTTGGCGCGGAAGCGGGCCAGCTGGCGGTCGGCCAGCGCTTCACCCCCCACGCTGAGCAGCCAGACCCCCGCAGCGGCCACGATCCAGATCGACAGCCCGGGCCGCGGGTTGGCCGCCACCGCGACGAAGGGCAGGGCGAACAGGATGATCAGCAGGGCCTGGGCCATGAAGAAACCGAAGATCTTTCCCTGGTGGCCATGCCAGTGTTCGCGCAGGTAGCGATAGCGTCCGTCCTCCGCTTCGTGACGGACCCGGTGCCACAGATGCAGGGCGAGGCGGCTGCCCCACACGCCGCCGAGCGCGCCCAGTGCCACCCGTGGCATCAGCGCGCCATCGCCGAGCAACGCAAGCAACAGTGCAGATGCGCCGACGCCCTTGGCCCACAGCACATCAACCACCCCGATGTTTGTGTGGCGACGTTGCCAGGCCCAGCCCCAGCTCATTATCAGCACGGCGTACAACAGCACCCATGACAGCTCGATCATGACGGCGCTCCAGCGAGGGGTGGCTGTGGCGTGCCGAGCGATCCGCGCCGGGCACGGCTGCACAGCAGGGAAAGCGCGATGCTCCAGCCAACGCCAAGCACGACCAGGCCGTGCCATGCCGGCGCTGCGAACCGCACTGCGTCAAAGCCGCGCGCAGCAGAGAGGTAGGCCAGTGGCGCCAGCAGCAGGCCGAACAGCATCGGCAGCGCGGCGTGCCGCTGCAGGAAGCGCATCGAAGTGGTCAGCGTCATCGCGAACGCCGCCCACAGCGCCATGATCCACGGCGGCGGCGCCCAACCGAACGCGGCGGCGGCATAACGCACCGTGCCGCTGGCCGCTGCGCTGGCGTCGACCAGCCAGGCGCAGGCCAGCGCCCACGCCAGCAGCCGCAGGTCCAGCTTCGGCTGCGGCGAGGTGAGCAGTTGGCTGCCGATGTACAGCGACGCAGCCAGCAGTGCGGGCCATTGCCAGCCGCGACCGGCGCCGGCCACGGCGCTGAGCCAGACCAGTTGGTTGCCGAGCAGGTTGGTCCAGAAGCGGCTCATCTCAGTGCCCGCCGTCCGCATCCGTGATCGGCCGATGGCCGGGGCGCGCCAGCAACAGGTGGGATACACCGATCGAGCGTTCGAGGAAGCCGCCCTCGCAATACGCCAGGTAGAACTCCCACAGCCGGCAGAAGCGCGCGTCGAAGCCTTGTGCCTGCACCTCGGGCAACTGCGCCAGGAAGCGCTGGCGCCAGGCGCGCAGGGTCAGCGCATAGGAGTGCCCGAAATCCTGCTGGGCGATCAGCTGCAGGTCGCTGGATCGGGTCTTGGCCGCCATGATCGCGTTGATCGATGGAATGAAACTGCCCGGGAAGACGTAGCGCTTGATGTAGTCGACGCTGCGCCGGGCCTGTTCGTAGCGGTGATCCTCGATGGTGATCGCCTGCAGCAGGGCCACGCCGTCCGGCTTCAGCAGGCGCTGTAACGTGGCCAAATAGGTGTCCAGGTACTCGGCGCCGATCGCCTCGATCATCTCGATTGAGACCAGCTTGTCGAACTGGCCCTGCAGGTCGCGGTAGTCCTGCATCAGCAGGGTGACCCGGTCCTGCAGGCCGGCGGCCTGCACGCGTTCTGCGGCCAGCGCATGCTGTTCGGCGGAAATGGTGGTGGTGGTGACGTGGCAGCCATAGTGCGTAGCGGCATGCACGGCGAAGCCGCCCCAGCCGGTGCCGATCTCCACCACGCGATCGCCGGGGCTGAGCCGCAGCTGCTGGCAGATGCGGTCCAGCTTGCGCCGCGAGGCCGATTCCAGCGATTCGCTTTCATCGGAGAACAGCGCCGAGGAATACATCAGGTCCGGCGACAGGAACAGGGCGAAGAAGTCGTTGCCCAGATCGTAGTGCGCGGCGATGTTGCGGCGGCTGCCTTCGCGGCTGTTGCGGCGCAGGCGGTTCCAGCCACGCAGCAGCCAGCCGCCGACGCGGGCTGGGCCGTGTTCCATGCTGTCGAGCAGATCGCGATTGCGTACCAGCAGCCGTATCAGCGTGACCAGATCGTCGCAGCGCCATTCACCGTTGATGTAGCTCTCACCTGCGCCGACGCTGCCTTGCGCGGCAACCTTCCTGTAGAACGCCGGGTCGTCGATGGTGACGGTGGCATGCAGTTCGCCTCGGGCATCGCCAAGCCACACCTCGCCGAGCGCGTCACGCACGCACAGCCGGCCCGCGCGCAGCGGGGCGAGCTGGGCCAGCAGGCGGCGGCGCAGGAAGGCATCCAGTGCGCCCGGGCGCGGCAGCGCGACCGAAGGAGTCATCGAGTTCATCGCGGTTTCCCGGCAAGGTTGGGGTGGTCGTGGACGGGGTTGCGCTTCAGCCACAGGCGCAAGGCCTGCCAGTGGATGGCGGCCACCACCTGCAGCGTCATCAGCGGATAGCAGGCAAGCACCCGGGCCAGGCCAGGGCCATCCAGTGCGCGGCGCTGCATGGCCTGGGTGGCATCGAACTGGCGGACACCGTCGCGCCAGACCTGCATGTGCACGCGCAGGTCCTCGCCGGGCACGTTGAAGCGCCAGTCATAGCGGCAGTCCATCGGCATGAAGGGTGAGACGTGGAAGCCTTTGTCGAACTGCCAGCGCAGCGAGGTGCCTTCATGGGTGGCCGTGGAGATCGGCAGCACATAGGCATGCCGTTCCTTCCACGGGGTGTTGGTGATCTCGGCCACGATGCAGTCCAGGGTGCTGCCATCGGGCTGGTAGCAGTAGTAGAAGCTGACCGGATTGAATACATGCCCGGCAAAGCGCAGGTGGGTAAGAAGGCGCACCGGGCCGGCAGGCCGGAAGCCGAGCGTGGCCGCGGCGTGGTCGCGTACTGCATCGGCCAGTGGCCGCGTGGAATCACCAAAGTAGTCGCTGCGGCGGAATTCGGCCAGGTTGCGCCGATTGATCGACCACAGCCAGCGGCCAGCGAACACCGTATCGAGCTCGTCCAGGTCGAGCAGCAGCTGCGCGATCGGGTAACGGAACGCATGCGGGTGCGGGTGATGCCGCCGATGCATCACCTGCCCGAAATAGAGTGCGCTGGCGCTCATGCCGCGATCTCGCCGGCTGCCGGCAGCAGCCGGTGCGGCTCGCAGGCACGCAGCGCATCGACCACGCGCCGCGCACTGCGGATTCCATCCTCATGAAAGCCCCAGCCCCAGTACGCGCCTGCAAACCAGGTGTGGCGACGACCCTGCAGCTCGGGCCAGCGCTGCTGGGCCCGGATGGCAGCGTGGTCGTGCACCGGGTGGGCGTAGCGCAGCGTGCGCAGGACCTTGGCCGGATCGATCGCCTCACTGCGGTTGAGCGTCACCACCAGGGGCGTGTCACCGGGCAGGCCCTGCAGCAGGTTCATGCAGTAGCTGACCGTGCAGGGCGCAGACGGGTCACGCGGCACGTGCGCGTTCCATGCGGCCCAGGCCTTCCGGTCGCGCGGCAGCAGCGTTGCGTCGGTGTGCAGCACCGCTTCGTTGGGCTGGTAGCGGATGGCCGCGAGCACTTCGCGTTCGACGCGGTCTGCGTCACCCAGCAGCGCAAGCGCCTGGTCGCTGTGACAGGCCAGGATCACCTCATCGAAGCCCTCCACGCCGGCAGCACTGTGCACGCGCGCACCCCACGGCATGCGCTCGACCGAATGCACCGGGCATTGCAACCGCTCACGCACGCGCCAGCGGGCGCGCAAGGCGTCGACATAGCGTGCCGATCCGCCGCTCACTACGCGCCAGGGCGAGCGCCCGGTCATCTGCAGCATCTGGTGGTTGGCCATGAACTGGGCCAGGTAACGGGCCGGGAACTCCATCACCGAGCGGGTGGGGGAGGACCACAGCGCCGATGCCATCGGCAGCAGATGCTCTTCGATGAATGCCTCGCCATAGTGCTGGGCATGCAGGTACTGGCCCAGGGTAGGGCCTTCATCCTCGGCCAGCAGCAGTGGCGCGTCCCGGTAGAACCGGCGCAGGTCGGCCAGCATGCCCCAGAACCGGGGTGACAGCAGATTGCGGCGTTGGCAGAAAAGGCCGTCCAGCGAGGTGGCGTTGTACTCCACGCCGCTGCGCTCGCTGTGCAGGGAGAAGCTCATCGTCGTAGGTTGGGAGGCCACGCCCAGTTCGTCGAACAATGCCGTCAGCAGCGGATAGTGCAACGGATTGAAGACGATGAAGCCGGTGTCCACCGCCATCTGCAGACCATCCACCTGCACGTCGTGGGTATGGGTATGGCCGCCCAGATAATCGTTGGCCTCGAACAGCGTGACCTCGTGTTCGCCGTCCAGCCACCAGGCGCTGGCAAGGCCCGCAATGCCGGAGCCGATGATCGCGATGCGCATGTCAGTACCTCGCCTTGGCCAGCACCCACTCGGGAATCGGCTTGAGGCCCTTTACCAGGCCAAGGGCCGCCATCACGCGCAGGCCGTACCAGGTCAGGTCCACCTCCCACCAGCGGAAGCCCTGGCGGACGGTTCCCGGGAAGAAGTGGTGGTTGTTGTGCCAGCCTTCGCCAAAGGTAAGCAGGGCCAGCCAGAGGTTGTTGCGGCTGTCATCGCGGGTCTCGAAACGGCGCCGGCCGAATCGATGCGCCAGCGAGTTGATGGTCACGGTGGCATGGAACAGCACGATGGTGGAAATGAAGAAGCCCCACACCAGCAGCTGCGGTCCCGAGGTGTGCAGGCCCGGCGTCCAGCGCTCCAGGGCGGCGCCGAGCGCATACAGCGCTGCGGCCAGCAGTACGGGAACAGCAGTGTCGAAGCGATCCAGCCAGCGCAGTTCCGGGAAGCGCGCCAGGTCGGGAACGCGCGACAGATCCGTGGCGAAAGCCTCGCGGGTCAGGAACCAGCCCATGTGGCTGCGCCAGAAGCCGCCTTCACGCGGCGAGTGCGGGTCGAGCGGCTGATCGGCGTGGCGGTGATGGTGGCGATGGTGCGCGGCCCACCACAGTGGTCCGCGTTGTACGCTGGCGGCCCCGATAACAGCGAATACGAACTGCACCGGTCGCGACGCCTGGAAGGTGCGATGCGAAAAGTAGCGGTGGTAGAACGCGGTGATCGCGAACATGCGCACGGCATAGAGCGCCGCCGCAACGATCACTGCGGTCCATGACACGCCCACCCAGACCACCGCCAGGCACGCCACATGCATCAGTGCGAACGGTACCGCGCGCAGCCAGTCGATACGCCCGGGGCGGTCGACGGCGCCGTCTGCAGCACTGCCGGTGTCGACCCAGCGCTGCACTGTGCGCAGCAGGCGCCAACGGCGACGGGGGAGGGGCGCTGCAGAGGCCATGAGGGGTCTCGAAAGGGGGCGTGTGTTCTCTCTCTACGCAGCACGATGCCTACTGGATGCGTGCTTTCGCTGTTAGTTTGGCTTCACCTGGACGTCACGCCGCAACTGGCGACGAGTGGTTGCGCCCAGGCCTGCTGCCATTCGCTGGCGCTGCTTGCGCGCGCAGCAGCGGCGAATCGAACCACCACCTGCGGATAGCGGCCCCGTGCATCGCGCAGGTTGCTGGTGCCCTGGAACTCCAGTAGTCGTCGGTCGGTATCGGCATAGACCAGCTGCAGGCGCGGTGCGATGCCGCCATACCAGGTGTCGAGGCTGGCCTCGATCTGCTGCGCGGCCATCCCCTGCCAGCGCAGGGGGCCAGTCCGGCGAACCTGCACAGGGAAATAGCGCTGCCGCCCTGGAACCAGGAAAGGCAGCGAGATGCGCTCGCCGCGCATCAGCGCGGGCCAATGCTGGCGCACGGCGGTATCAAAGCCGGCATCGATCACGGCATCAGCGGGCAGTTCCAGGCGGCGCTGGCGCGATGGCGCATCGGCATCCTCCTTCCAGTCGATCAGGACACTGCCGCCGGCCACCTCGATCTGCGCCTTCTGGCCGCTGCGCAGATCATCCAGCGAATAGCCGCGCGCCTGCGGGCGGGATGTCGCGGGCAGGTGCTTGCGGGCGAAGGGGCGCCCATCCGGGCACTGGTACAGCACCCAGCGTTCGGCACCGTCGCTCGCGTCGCGCTGCCAGTGCACTTCGCGATAGAGCGCCTGCCCCTGTGCGGAGGTGGCAATGCCCTCGGTGCGCAGCCAGGGGGCCGCCAGCGCGGCATGGGGCAGGCAGAGCAGCAGCCAGGCGGCACGCATGGGGTTCATCCGGAGAGGGAGGTCAGAAGACATACGGCGCCGGTGGCCGCTCGGATGCAGCAGGTCGCCTGCATCCAATCGCCACCGGTGCGCGTACAGAGGACAGACCTTCACCTGCCCGCCGCGAACGCAGATGTACCCTGACGCCGCCAGCACTCTCCTCACCTTCGATACCGCACGCATCGTGTCCAGTTCCCAGCAGCCGAGCAGCGAGCCGACGAACTGGGCCGGTGACATGGACAGGGTCGCCCGCCTGCGCGACCGCGACTGTTTCATGCGGATCTACGACCATTTCATGCCACGGCTGTGCGTCTATCTGCGCGGCCTGGGGGCACCGGATGCGGTGGCCGAAGAACTGGCGCAGGAATGCCTGCTGCGGTTGTGGCTGCGCGCGGCCGACTACGATGCCGCCCAAGGGGCGCTGAGTACCTGGCTGTACCGGATTGCCCGCAACCTGCATATTGATCGGGTGCGGCGCGAGCGTAGCTGGCTGCAGGTGCAGGCGGCGGTGGAGGACGCGGCAACCCTGGATTTGGTCGAACGCAGCAGCGCCGAACAGTTCGCCGACCAGGCGTGGCTGCGCCAGCGCATCAACGAGCTGCCTGCCGTGCAGGCGCGATTGGTGCGGATGTCCTATTTCGAAGCCAAGAGCCACAGCGAGATTGCCGAGGCGCTGGGCATGCCGCTGGGCACGGTCAAGTCACATTTGCGGCGCGCGTTCCTGCAACTGCAGTCGAAAGTGGGAGGTGCGCCGTGAACCCGCACCACCATCTGCACGAATCCACGTTGATGAGCTATGCGGCCGGTGCACTGCCTGCCCCGTTGAGCATCGTGGCCGGCGCCCACCTGGAGCAATGTCCGCAGTGCCGCCAGCGCCTGCGCGACGCCGAGGCGATCGGGTCGGTGCTGCTGGAGCAGACGCAACCTGCCTCAGCCGAAGGTGACGCACGCCGGAGCACGCTGCGCGAGGCGATGCTGGCGCAGCTTGCCAGCGAGTCGCCCATCAGCCTGCCCCTGGCGGCGAGCGTGCCGCGGCGGGAGCGCCCGGAGGCCGATCCTGATCACCTGCCGGCGTCGCTGCACCCGTACTTCGGTGCGTCGCTGGCAGCCCTGCGCTGGCGCTGGATGGCACCGGGCGTGCACTGCATCCGCGCCGAACAGATGCCATCGCTGATCATGCTGAAGATCGCGCCGGGAAAGTGCCTGCCGATGCACAGCCACGGACGCAGTGAACTGACCCAGATCCTGCGCGGTTCGTACAACGACGCGCTGGGCCTGTTCGCGCCGGGCGATGTGGCGGACCTGGATGAGGAGGTGGAGCACCAGCCCGTCACCGCACCGGGTGTGCCGTGCATCTGCGTGTCCGCGCTGGATGCGCCGCTGGTGTTCAGTGGCTGGCTGGCGCGGAAGATCCAGCGTTTCGTCAAGCTTTAGGGTGACCACAATGGCGGCTGCCGGTGCATTGCGGGTTCTGTTGACCGGCGCTACCGGGTTGGTGGGGCAGGGCGTGGCCCTGGCCTGCCAGCGCTCGCGCCAGGTGGCTGAGCTGACCGCGCTGGTCCGGCATCCGGGCAGCCTGCGCGGTGCCGGCAGCGAACTGATCGTGCCGGAGTTCCTGCACATCGAAGCGCGGCAGGATGAACTGGCAGGGTTCGATGCCTGCTTCTACTGTGCCGGTGCGCCACCGGTAGGCACCGCCGAGGCCGAATACCGTCGCGTTACGCTGGACACCACGCTGGCCGTTGCCCGGGCGTGGGCAGCGGCCAATCCGCAAGGGTGCTTCCTGTATGTGTCCGGTGCGGGCGCAGATGCGGGCAGCCGGCTGATGCCGCTGCGCATCAAGGGTGAAACCGAGCAGGCGCTGCAGGCATTGCCGGTTCGCACGGTGATGTTGCGCCCGGGTGGCGTGCGCCCGGTGGAAGGCACCGGCACCCGCCATGGCCTGCTGAAGCCGTTGTACTGGGGTGGCGCGCCGCTGATGAAACTGGCAGGCGCGATCGCGCCCTCGCTGGTGACCAGCAATCTGGCGTTGGGCCAGGCAATGATCGCGCTGGCCGGCCGGGAGCATCCGCCGGCCACGGTGGAGTGCGCGGACATCAACCGGATCGCAGCGGGAGTGCGCGATCCGGCGCCTTGACCTCAGTGCAGCGCGGCCTCCAGCGCGGTGCGTACCGCCTGCGCCAGATCACTGCGGGTGAACGGCTTGGGCAGCAGCGCGACCGCACGGCCCTGGCTGCCGACCGCATCGTGGTCACGCGGGTAGCCCGAGGTGAACAGCACCGCGACGTCCGGCCAGCGTTCGCGCACTTCGCGCACCAGTTCCCAGCCCGACATGCCAGGCATCACCACGTCGGAGAACAGCAGATCGACGGTGGTGTCAGGGCGCTCCAGCAGGCGCAGGGCCGAAGGGCCGTCGTGTGCTTCCAGCACGCGGTAGCCCAGCATGCGCAGCGCGTCCACGGTATGGGCACGGACATCATCGTTGTCCTCGGCCACCAGGATGGTCTCTTCGCGCGGCGAATAGCCGGCCAGCCCGGTCTGCGGCGCCGTTCCCTCACAGGGCAGGGCCAGCGTCGAGCGCGGGAACATCATGGTGATGCTGGTGCCGCCGCCTTCCACCGAATCGATCAGCACATGCCCGCCGGACTGCTTGACGAAGCCGTGCACCATCGACAGGCCCAGGCCGGTTCCCCGGCCCACCTGCTTGGTGGTGAAGAAGGGCTCGAACACCCGCGCCAGCGTGGCCGCATCCATGCCGTGGCCGTTGTCGCGGACCCGCAGCATCACGTACTCGCCCGGCGTTGCATCAGGGAACAGAGCAGTGTAGTCGTGGTCGAGATGGCTGTTGTCCACTTCGATGATCAGCCGACCGCCGTGCGGCATGGCGTCGCGGGCATTGACGGCCAGATTGAGCACGGACGCCTCCAGTTGGCTGACGTCGATCTCGATGCACCAGATGTCCTCTGCGACGCGGATGTCCAGCTGCACCAGTTCGCCCAGTGCACGCTGCAGCATGTCATGCATGTCCAGCAGGCGCTCGTTGAGGTTGGCGGCCTGGCTGTGCAAGGGCTGGCGGCGGGCGAACGCCAGCAGGCGCTGGGTCAGGCTGGCGGCGCGGCCCACGCCCTTGAGCGCATTGTCCAGCGCACGGCCGACCATCGCCCCCGGCTCGCCGGCTCGCTCGCTGAGCAGCATGGCGTGCTCGACGTTGCCGGAGATGACGGTGAGGATGTTGTTGAAATCGTGGGCGATGCCGCCGGTGAGCTGGCCCACCGCCTCGATCTTCTGTGACTGCCGCAGCGCGTGTTCGGCCTGCAGCCGGGCGGTGGTTTCCACCGCCTCCGAAACCACGGCAGTGACCGCGCCCTCGGCATCCAGCAGCGGGCGGAACGAGAAATCGAAGCTGCGCCGGCCGGTCGGCAACTCCAGGTCGAGCGCATGCAGCGAATTGTGCCCCTTGGCGGCATCGGCAACGGCCCGGTCAACGGTCTCGCCGACGCCATCGGTGCCAGCGAACCAGGGTGACTGCCCGAAACGCTGGCCCATCACCTCGGGCTTGTCGGCCAGCACCGCGGCCAGCGAGGCGATGTTGGCATCCACCACCTGGCCTGCGAGATCCAGCAGCACCTGGTGCTGGAAGCTGGATTCGAAGATCGCCTGCAGGCGTCGCTTGCTGGCCCGCAGCTCGGTGGTGCGCGCCTGCACCTGCCGTTCAAGCAGCTGGTTGTCCTCGCGCAGCGCCAGTTCGGCCTGCTTCAATCCGGAAACGTCGCTGCCCAGACAGATGTAGCCCACCACTTCCCCGTCGGGGCCGCGTTCGGGCACGCAGTCCATCTGCACGAAGCGTGACTCGCCACTTCGGTGCGCCAGCTCCACCTGGAAGCTGCTGCGCTCGCCCCGCAGCACCTGCTGCAGGCTGGGCAGCGCATGCTCGAACGCGGAAATGCCGCTGACATCGCGCGCGCTACGACCCAGCAGTTCAGCCAGGCTGATGCCGTGCCAGTCCAGGAACGCCCTGTTGGCAAACCGGTAGCGGTGCTCCTTGTCGAGCTGGGCGATCAACGCCGGCACTGCATCGGTTACCTGCTGCAGCTGGGCCTGGCTGTCATTCAGCGCGGCCTGTGCATCGGCCAGCTGGGTGCGTTCGCGGGCTTCCTGCCGGGCACGCCGGATGGCATCCGGCAAGCGCTGCAGCCGCTGCTTGACCACGTAGTCGCGTGCGCCGCGGGTCAGTGCCTGCACCGCCAGGTCCTCGGTAAGCGTGCCTGATACGAAGATGAAGGGGGTGTGCGGAATCCGCTCGCGTGCGAGCGCGAGGGCAGCATCGCCGTCGAAGCCCGGGAGCACGTGATCGGCCAGGATCACATCGAACGCGCGATGGTCGATCGCCTCGATGAAGGCGTTGCGTGACCACACCCGCTCGGCCTCGAAATCCAGGCCGGCGCGTTGCAGCTGTGCAGTGATCAGTTCCGCATCAAGCGCACTGTCCTCCAGCATGAGGATGCGCAGGCGCTCGCTGCGGCGCGATCCATCATGCATTGTGCTGACCCGATCCGTTGGGGCGATGGGGCGGCGGCTGATTGGTGATGCCCCAGAACATGCCCAGCCCCTGGATGGCATCGAAGAATTCCTTGAAATCGACCGGCTTGACCACGAAAGCATTCACGCCCAGTTCGTAGCTGCGCACCAGATCCTGCTCTTCGCGCGAGGAGGTCAGCATCACCACCGGCGTACTGCTCAGCGCCCGGTCGCCGCGCACCTGCTCCAGCACCTCCAGGCCGTTCACCTTGGGCAGCTTCAGGTCCAGCAGCACCACCACCGGGCCACCGTGGTTGGCGCCGGCGAACTTGCCTTCGCAGCGCAGGTAGTCCAGCGCTTCGGCGCCGTCGCGTACATGGATGACATCGTTCAGCAGCTGGCAGCGCGACAGCGCGGCCAGTGTCAGCTCGGCATCCTTGGGGCTGTCCTCGACGAGAAGGATCGGCCGCAGGTCCCTCATGGGTGATCTCCTGTGGAACGGGGTAAGGTGAAGTGGATCGTGGCGCCCTTGCCGGGCTCACCCTCGGCCCAGGTCCTGCCGCCGTGGCGGCTGACGATACGGCGTACATTGGCCAGGCCGATGCCCGTGCCTTCGAATTCCTCGACGTGATGCAGGCGCTGGAACACGCCGAACAGCTTGTCGACATAGCGCATGTCGAAGCCGCAGCCGTTGTCGCGCACGAAGAAGTGATCCTCCTCCTCGCTGCGCTCATGGCCGACCTCGATCACCGCATGCTCGCGCTCGCGGGTGAACTTGACCGCGTTGGAGAGCAGGTTCTGCCAGACCAGGCGCATCATCGTCGGATCGGCCTGCACTTCCGGCAGCGGTGCCAGCGTCCATTGCACGTCGCGGCCGGCGTAGTCCAATGCCAGGCTCCTGCGCACGTCCTCGGCAAGCGCGGCCATGTCCAGCCGCACCCGGCCAAGGGTGGAACGGCCCATCTGCGAGAAGCTCAGTAGATCGTCCACCAGCGTACCGGCCGACTTGGCCGATTCCACGATGGTGTCGAGGAAGCGGCGTTCGGTATCGTTGAGGCGTTCACCGGCCGAGCTGCCCAGCAGCTCCGAATAGCCGACGATGTGGCGGAAGGGCGCGCGCAGGTCATGGCTGACCGAGTACGAGAAGGCTTCCAGCTCCTTGTTGCTGCGCATCAACTGCTCGTTCAGCTCGGCCATTTCCTCGGCCTTGCGCAGCACGATGTCGACGATGGCGGTGCGCATCTCGTGCGCGGCATCGCGGTCGGCGTCATTCCACGGCAGGCTGCGCTGCTGGACGGTTTCCTTCCAGGCCTCGAAAGAGCTGCGCGGGGACAGCGCCACGTCCGGCGCGGCGGTCTTGCGCGGGTCGCCGCCCCAGCGCACAGTGCGCACCACCTCGGGGCGGAACCACATCAGGTAGCTGTCATGCAGCTGCGAGATGGACACCGCCAGCACGCCGCTGGCCACGTCGGCCAGGCGCACGCCAGGCGACCAGTCGCCGGCCAGATGGTCGGTGCAGTACGTTTCCTGCCCGGCCTGCTGTGCGGCCAGCCAATCGGCCAGGGCCAGCACGTCGGCCGCGGGCGGGCACAGGCCCGCGCGCATGCAGTCGCCCTTGTGCACGATGGCCGCGCCAGCGGCGCCGGTCAGCGACAGCAGGCTGGTTTCGTCGTGGCGCAGCGCGGCCATGAAGTCCTCGTCGCCCGCCATGCGGGCCAGCAGCTTGACCAGCACCGAGCGGCGCGCCACGCGTTCTTCAATGGCCCGCGCACGTTCCTTCAGGGCAATCTGCAGCGACAGGATCTGGCCCATGAACTCGCACGCAGTGCGCACGTGGTAGGGCAGCCGGCGCGGATGCACCGTGTGGCACGACACCAGGCCCCACAGCTGGCCTTCGTGCACCAGCGACACCGACATCGATGCACCGGTGCCCATGTTGCGCATGTACTGCATGTGCACCGGCGAAACGCTGCGCAACACCGCCAGGCTGAGGTCGGTGGGCGGTGCGTCGCGATGGTCCTCGGCGCGCATCAGCGGGGCAGGGGTGTAGTTGTTGTCTGCGATCAGCCGTACCCGGTTGCGGCGATACAGTTCGCGGGCCTGGGCCGGAATGTCCGACTCGGGGAAACGCAGGTCCAGGTAGGACGGCAACAGGCCGTTGCCATCCTCGGCCACCACGATGCCGTTCCAGCCGGGGTCGAACTGATAGACCAGGGTGCGATCGAAGCCAGTGAGCCGGCGCATGTGTTCGGCGGCCAGCTGGCACAGGTCTTCCACCGTCGTGGCCGACTCGATGGCGGTCATCAGCTCGCGGATGGCCGGGTAGAGTTCCTCCAGCGAGCCCGGCTGGCCAGGAACGGGCGACTCCAGCTCGACCAGCAGGTCGGTGGCGGAGCGGTGCACCAGCAGTTGATGCCGGCCGTGGCCGTCCAGGTGCACGGCGCCGACGTGGGCGCTGCTGCCGACCGCGGCCTGCTGGAACAACGCCTCGAACGGCGCCAGCACGCCGCCCAGTACCTCGCTGACGTGCTGCATCAGCGGCTCGCCGAACTGCTGCAGCAGCCGGGGCTGGCTGATGGCGCGCTCGCGCACCCGCAGTGACTGCGGTTCCAGTACCAGAAGCACACCGTACGGCTGGATTGCGCCCGGCGTATGAATCGGTTCGCGTGCACAACGGGACAGCGCAACGTCGTGCTTGGACTCAACGGAAGGCATCAAAGGCGGCACTCATGATTCATGGATGACGGGAACATCCCAGACGGGGACAACCCAGCACTGCATCCGGTATCCGGTGATGGTGAAGCAAAAGCGTGCATTCGCATACCACTTCGTAAGCGTGAAGAGCCTTTCATTGAAAACTGAATTCTTCATTTTCGCCGTGCAGCGGGCACTTTCGCGTTTCGCAGAAGGTACATGCGCGCTGCACGCTCGCTGCACACCGGGTTGCCTACCGTAGGCCAACCTCCTTGAGCCACCACGCCCGTGAACCTGCAGACCCTGCCTTCCATGCCGTATCGCATGCTGCCCGACAGCTGCCAGTTCGAACTGCTGGACGTGGATGCGCTGCAGGACCCGGCCAGTGGCCGCCTGCTGCACCTGTACTCGCTGGTCGCCCGCTGCCTGTCGTGCGAAACGGTGTTCAAGGCCGAGGAAGGGCAGGGACTGGTGAGCCATTCCGCATCACGGGTGGTGCGTTGCCCTGCCGGCTGCGGCCAACAGGCATTCAAGCCGTCGTTGTTGCGTGCCTGGCAGCCGCAGGTGGCCGCACAGACTTGAGGGCTCTGATGGGTGCTTCACAATACCCCGGGGTTGGCGCGCCACACGGCGAAATTGAGCGCCGAGGCGAACGAGATCCAAGCAAGGTACGGCAGCAACAGTACTGCGGCGGCCCGCTGGATGCGCAGGAAGCCGAAGATCGTCGCGCAAACCAGCACGATCAGTACAAGGATGTCAGCGAAGGCGAGTGAGCCCAGCTTCCAGCCGAAGAACAGCCAGCTCCACAAGGCGTTGACCGCGAGCTGCACTAGATAGAGTGTCAGCGCCGGACGCGCACCGCGCCAGCCGCGCTCCCGCCAGACCAGCCAGGCGGCAACCGCCATCATTGCGTAGAGCAAGGTCCAGACCGGCCCAAATACACCGGCAGGCGGTGCCCAGGCCGGCAGGGTGAGGCTGGCGTAGAAGCTGGCAGCGGACGTGGAGGCCCACGCGCCCAATGCGGCCGCCGCAAAGGTAACCGCGAACCATCCCAGAAGACCCAGTGCCTGTGAACTCCGCTTCATTGCGTACAACTCCATGATGCCTATGCCCCCTCATACGAACGGAGGCGGCAAATGGATGCAGGCCGGCGGCGATCAGTCTGAAGTGCCCGCGGCGCTCCCGCCCTGGCTTGTAGGCAGCAGGGAAGGGCGCTGGTCGAACCATTCGCGCGCCTTGGCGAGGTGCCACTGGCGCTTGTCCCCATCGAGCTCGATACCAGCACCCAGCAGCCCCCAGCGCAGATACAGGTCGCCACGCTTGCGCTGCTCCAGCAGATCCAGGCGTGCGCGCACCGAGAGGCGATCATTCTCGGCCTGCAGACCGTCGATGATCAGGTGGCCCGGCCGCCAGCGCAGCCTGGCCTGCGCATCGACCTGGCCGGAATCCAGCAGCGACAAGGTCCAGCGCGGGTAGTCGGTGCGCGAGGCGAACACCGCCAGCAGGGGGCGTGCATCACTCAGGGTCAGGTCGGTGGTGGCGTCCACCTGGAACGGGGACTGCGCGTCGATGCGGCCCTGCTTGAACGCAGCACGGCCTTTCCATGCGCTGCTGGACTCGGTGCCGGCCACCTGCACATTGCGCAGTTCGACGGTGGTGCCGGACAGGTCGAAGTGGCGCTGGTTGAAGTCGCCGCGGCGCAGGGTTGCGTTCACGTCCACGTCGCCGCCCATGTCCAGGCCTGCGACCTTGGCGCTGGCATTGCGACCCAGCAGGCGCGCCGTGCCATGGCCAACGCGGCCATCGGTGTCGAGCGTGGCATCGCCACTGAGGCTGCCAGTGCCACGCAGCAGGCGCAGCTGCGATGAGCCGAGATAGCGGTTGTAGGCGGCCAGATCCGGAATGGTGGCTTCGTTGAAACGCAGCCGGGCGCGTACACCCTTGCGCAGTTCCTGCAGGCGGCCGTCGCCGGTCAGGTCCACGGCCAGGTCGCGACCATCGAACAGGCGCACGTCCTTGGCATCGCTGGGGCGTGCACTGAAACGGGGCAGCCGGATCGCCAGCTGTGCCTGATTGGGCGTGCCGGCCTTCAATTCGCCATGCGCGCTGGCGGTGCCGGCCAGGCGCACGCCGGCAACTTCGGCCACGGCGGCCGCTGAGGGAATGTCCACGGTGCTGCCTTCGATCAGCTCGCCATGGCGCAGGCGCAGGTCGGCCTTCAGCGTGCCGCCGCCATCCAGCTGCAGCCACGGCTTGCGCACGAACAGCGCAGGGATCCAGTTGAGCGAAGTGAAGGTCCATTCGCCGCGCACGGTGCCGGAACTGCGCTCCAGCAGCTGCGCTGGAGCCTGGAACGGGATCTCACGCCCGGTGATGTGGATGTCCGCATCGACTTCGCTGCCCGAGCCCGGCCGAGGCGGCAGGCGCGCCTGCAGGCGCAGGTCGTTGGCCACATCGAGCTGCAGGGCGAGCAGGCCACGATCGGGCGCGCCATCGCCCAGATAGAGCGGAACCTGCCAGAGCGCGCGATCGCCGGGCTGCAGCTGGCCGTCGATCAGGTGGGCGGCCAGCTGCAGGCGGCCGGGCACCGGCGCGCTGGAAATGCGCGGCTGCTGTGCATCGGTGTCCATGCGCAGGCCCTGGCTGCGTGCATCCACGTCCAGCTGGGCATGCAGGATCTTCAGCTTGGCCAGCCCGGGCGCCTGGTCGCGGTAGTGGCGTGGATAGCTGAAGCGCGCGGTCAGGTTCATGTCGCCCAGCAGCTGCACACCGTCATAGCTGGTGTCTGCTTTACTGAACGAGACCTTCGAATCGAACAGTTCGGACGGGCCGCCGCGTAGCTGTTTGAGGAACCCGACCGTGCCCTGGCCCTTGCCGATGATCAACAGCTTGCCGAACCGAGCGCTGCGGATGCTGTCGCTGTGGATGGCATCGAAGCGCAGGGTCCAGCCCTGATCGCTACGGGGAGGGGGCGGAATGGCTTCCTCGACGCGGCTGATTTCGGCGGAGACCCCGGTGGCCTGCAGCCGGGGCACCCGGACTTCCCGCTTGAACAGGGGAAACACCGCCAACCGGGCGCTGGCGCGCTCGGCGTGCAGCACGTAGACGGTGTGATTGACGTGGCCGCGCATGTGCACGTTCCAGGCAATCACATGGCCGGGCAACAGCGTGATGGCCGGGCCGGTGGTCATCACGAACTTGTGCGGCTTGCGGTTGGTGACCTGGTCGAACAGCGGCGTGTTGAGGAAGATGTTGCCCGCCAGCAGGTAGAGCGCGTAGATGCCCAGCAGGACATAGCCCGCAATGCGCCCTCGGCGAAAACGGTGCGGGATGCGCGCGGAAGTAGGGGGCATGTACTGCTCTGCAGGCCGGAATTTCGTCAACTATTGCGGAACCGATGGCGGCGGTACGTGAAGCAGCCGCGGCCGCGTGGTTTGTTTCTGCTAGTGTCCGCCTTGGCCACTACGCCGAACCGCGAGGAATCGCATGGAAATCCGGGCTGCCACTGCGGGAGACTTCGACGCCATGTGGGCCATCTTCAGGGCCGCCATTGCGACCGAGGATGCGCTACCGTTCGCCGGCACCTTCGAGGCCAGCACCTTCCAGGGCCACTGGTTCGGGCTGCAGCCGGCCTATGTGGCGCTTCTGCAAGACCACGTAGTCGGAATGTACAGGATGGGCGCCAATTTCCCCGATCGGGGGGCGCACGTGGCCAGCGCCACCTACGTGGTCGACCCGACAGTGCAGGGGCGCGGCATTGGCCGGGCGCTGGTGGAGCACAGCCTGGACCGGGCGAGGGCGGAAGGCTTCCTGGCCATGCAGTTCAATTACGTGGTCAGCACCAATGCGCCGGCCGTCGCGTTGTACCGGAAGCTGGGGTTTGCCGTGGTTGGAACGCTACCGGAGGCATTCCGGCATCGAACGCTGGGGCTGGTGGACGTGTTTGTGATGCACCGGTTTCTGTAGCGGCCTGGAGTAGAGCGAGCATGATCTTGCGAACATCCTGCGTCTTCGCACTCTGCACTTTCATGGGCGCCTGTGCCCTGCAGCCAAAGAGCATGCCACCGCAGGTCTCATCCGCAGGCTACACATCGGTCAGCTCGACCCTTCTGGCAGGCTGGATCTACCTGCGCAGTGAGAGCTATCTACCTGGATCGAATCTTGCGTCCGCCCCCCCCTGAGATCAAGGTATGCGAGTCTGTCACACACAGCATCCAACTTGAGATCTACCCGGGCGTCGAGCCAGATGTTGAAAGAACCTGCCGGAACATAGACGCCCCCGCCACCGAAGCGGAGCGATGGTTCCCCAAGCGCGGTACCCGCTATTCGGTCATCATCGTGCCTGAAGGGCAATCCATTTCCGTGAGCAGGTGGAGTTTCGGATATCGATCGGCGCACCTTGCGTTGGCGGTGGCGGCATTCGGTAACCAAGAAAGACGAGAGGGAAATCTTGTTGATCTAGTGGCGCATGAGCCCTTTCATATACTCGGTCGAATTGCCGGGGATGCCCGTGGGCAGGATGAGTACTATGCCTACTACGCGGGCTTGTGCGCTCAGCTCGCGGTTCTTGGATCGATTCCCGAATCCGCCTTGCCAGGAGCCCCGCTTCAAGGGGGTGTGGATGAACCAACGCGGGCATCTTCGGATTCGGCGTATCGGGTGAGGCGTGAAGCCGTGCTGCTGTCCCACGATGGTTCGATCAAGGCAGGTGACGATGGTGGCAGCGCACTCGCTCTGCGCTGCATCGAGTTGCAGAAGGTCACAGCGCGGCCAGGTTTCAATCGGGCCCCGAACGGATCGTAATGGGTCGTCCGATGTCAAGGGCTTGGTAGAGCAGGGGTTTCATGGCGCTTGACCGACACTGGTTCCACGTACAAACGCCGCCGCCAGCTGCAACGCATCGCGGCTGCAGCGATCGCCGCGCAGTGCATGGACCAGTCTGCCGGGTGTGACGCCGGTCCAGCGCAGCAGGTCATGCGTGGCATGCGCCTGGTCGCTGTAACCATGGCGCGCGGCGGCCGAGGCGATGCTGGCTGCTTCGCCATCCAACGTGCGCAACAGCGCCTGCAGTCGGCGGACACGGGCATACTCTTTGGGTGTCATGCCCACAGCGATCAGAAAGCGCGTCTGCAGGGTGCGCAACGAGACGCCAATCCGGCGGGCCAGTTCGGCGATACGCAGGTCGCCCTCGATGGCATCCAGCGCCGCAACCGCCTGTTCAACGCGCTCATCCAGGGCAAAGCTGGCGCAGCGTTCGCGCAGGATCTGCCAGAGCGGCTCGGGCGAACCGCTTGCCGCACTGGCGCGGGCGGCCGTGCTGAACACTTCGGCAAAGGCAGCATCCAGTGTGTAAAGGTCCGGCGCCTGGTCGCGAAGCCCGGGCAACCGAGGGCCAGCAACCAGAGCGCTCGCTGTCGGCTGCAGCCGCACCCCGGCGCAGAACACCGTGCCGACGGCCTGCAGGCGGATCGGGCCACATTGCTGAGCCGCAAAACAGAACGGCAGATCAGAGCGAATCCGACCATCGGCCCCATGTAGATGCAGCGGCACCCCAAGCTCGGCAATCAGCTCGCAACGGCCATCGGGGTAGATGACCTGCACGTCATTCCCGGGCGCCTCGTCCCGCAGCCACCACAGGCATTGGACATGCCGGCGCAGATCGTCGGGGGCAGCGTGCTCGAAGTAGTCCATGCGGCATCGGACGCCATCCTGCGCGTTTTTACAAGCGGGCCGGGCGCCTTGCCGTTAACCTGCGGCGAACCCAACCAGGAGCTCAGGGCATGTCGAGGTCGAAGATGGTGATGCTGGGTGCAGGACTGGCGTTGGCGAGCGGCGCGGCCAACGCGGCGCCGGCCGAGTTCGACTGGTTGGCCGGGCATTGGTGCGGTGGCACCGACGAACGGCGGCTGGACGAGGTCTGGCTGGCGGAAGCCGGCGGCGCGTTACTCGGGATGTCCCGCACGCTGAGCCGCGGCAGCATGGAGTCATTCGAGTACATGCGGCTCGTGCCGGCGGGCGAAACGGCCGGTCTGCATGTGCAACCCAATGGCGTGGCGCCGACCACGTTCGTCATTGCCGAGCATGGCGAGAACTGGGTGGTGTTTGAGAATCCGCAGCATGATTTTCCGAATCGCATCGAGTACCGGCGTGATGGTGCTTCATTGAAGGCAAGCATCTCGGGGCCGGGGGATGATGGGAAGATCCTTCGGATTCCGTTTGACTACCGGCGCTGTGGGGAGTGATTGGGAGCGCTGACTGGGACGGATGGCTGGAAGACTTGGCTATGGGGAGGCTGTCCGGGGGATCCAGTCAACTGGGCACGGATCTGGCGTTGAACATAATATACATTATGCGAAATACTGTATCGGGCTATGGCCGCGTTCGTGCGTCATGGCTTCTCTCCACTTTCGTCAGTTTCTTCGCCAGAATCGCGTGTCGCACCCTCCAGCTCTGGGGGGCGCGCTGGACCATTTGCGTACGCTGTTTGAAGTTTGGCTGCCGCTTCGTTGAAAGCGATCACGTGATGTCTGTTGCCAGATCCACGGACAAAACTCACGATCATGTCGTCAACCTTCTCATCGTTGACGTTGCGGAAAAGATGGCCGCCGACCAACGCCATGCCGCCACCTGCAACCTTAAGTAGTGCAACGGAGTATGAGGATATCTTTCGGTTTTCCGGCTTTAGAGTAAGGCTGATGTAGCCCTCCCACAGGTCGCCAGTCACATCAAGCATGACCTTGAACTCGTTATCCGTTGAATAGAGCTCCATCATGCAGGTGCCGCGCAGGGCGTGTGCGGACTGCTTGAGATCCATGCTGAATCTGATTGCAGCACTCTCATTCAGATCAATGGCGGTCCATGGACCGGATAGGCCGCTTGTCAATACGCCAGTCACTACGCCAAGAACAACCTCAGATTCCATATGAGCCCCCTACTCTCGTGAAAACGGCTAACTACTGGTCGTGGCAACGCACCCATTCACCCTTGGCATTTCGCAACTGTTCCCAGCCGTTGTTTAGACGGCGCATTGCAATGCCGCCCATGCAGGCGGTACCCAGCTGCTTTGCCTCGGCGCCACCGTAGGCTGGCATGCGAACGATCTCGCTCGATGGCGTTGGTGTGCCTTGACGACGCGATTCCCCTTGTATCAGGGATCGCTCAATTTCTGCGCAATAGAGCCGAATGCGCGGATCGACGTGTCGCCGGCATTTGAGCGGCTCAGCACCAAGATTGTTCGCCTTCGGCGCTGGCGGTGTGTACCTGGGCAACGGCTGCGGGCCGGTTGCGGAGTGTAGTTGTTGCGCATGCATCGGCGCCGACAGCAACAGCAGAGCCAGAACTAGGCCTGATCGAATGTCCATTTCGCCCCCGTTGGATTGAGGGATAGTACTCGATACAGGCTATTTGCGTGACGCATCACGCCTCAGAAACTGGTCGGATAAGGCGGCGATTCGGGGAACGTGCCCAAGGGGCGCTTCCCAACTGCAATTAGGGTGCTCCCGTTCGCCGCGGCGGTGGTCGGCTGTGTCTCGCTTGCGCTCGTCACAGGCGACCCCGCCGCAGCCTTTATGCGCGCGGTCGTAGCATCGGACTGCTCGCCAAACGGGTCCACGGACCAAGTCGTGGCGATGATCTCGTGCCCCTTGGCGCTCAGTAGCACGCCAAATTCGGTACGCGTAACCGACCACCCAAGCGCCCACAACTGCTCAGTGGTGAATCGATCAAGCGCCTGACCGCCGCCTGTAGCACGAAACTCCACAATGTCGCGCTGCCCATGCCAGCCGGCATGCCGCTCCCTGGCATTGGCAGTCATGTCTAGCACGTACTGCACGCCCGCTGGAAGGCGCTCTTTCTCCTTCGCAGGCTCAGCCACCTTTGTCACCACCGTTGCAGGCTGAGCGCCGGGAGCGTGGGCAATGGCCGGAATCGCGGCCTTCTGCGAGGCAACAACGCCTTTGATCTTGTCCGCTCACCGTAGTGCCATCTGCGATGAAGAGCCGCCCCAGCATCACGACGCCGACAATCAACGCGAGCGCCATAAGGATTGCTGGACCGCGCAGCGTCTTCCACAGAGTGCGCGTGTTGCCCTTGTACACGTCATTGGACTCAATGCCCGGCTGCAGGCCGTGGTAGAGCTCCCAAATGGCCGGATCGTACTTGCGGACCTCTGTGCCCACCGTTTCGTATTTGCCGGTGCCAGTGGCCGCATAGAACCGCACGGAATACCGTTGATCGGACCCCAGCGCGTCGAGCTTGGGGTGGTCAATCCCGCTCTGTACTGACCGACTTCACGACGGCGCCCACGATGTAGCCCAGCACGTTGTGGGTGAGCACCAGCGAGAACACCCCCGAGAATGGCCCTCAACAGGGCGAAGGCAATTTGGGGCTCGGGCATGCCAGAATTCGCCTGTCCATAGATGAGCTACGGAGAGCGGTATGGGGAAGAAGATGGAGGTATCGACGCCAGCCCTCGCGGCGATCGTTGCAGTTGCTTTCTGCGCTGGAGCGGCGGCTGTTTGGTTTAGCGTGGGATTGAGCTGGGAGCTTCCCGGTGATGACACTGGGAGCAAAGCAGATTGGGCTGCTGCCTACGGCGCTTGGGTAATCGGATTGGGAGCACTCGCACTCACCGCCGAGGCGCACCGCCGCAGTGTCGTGAGTGCGGACAAGGAGGATCGCGAGCGGGAAGAGCGTCGGAAGGCAGCGATCAATGCAGTGATCGACAAGGCAAAGACCTGCCTTCGCATAGATCGTGCTTTCAGAAAGGCTGAGAAAGATGGGAAGCCCAACTTTGGCTCGGGCTACGTAGCTAAGGGGACCGTTCGTGCTTTGGTTGCAGCAACATCCAGCTTTTCTTTCGATAGCGAGGACTATCGAATCCTGGATAGGGAGTCGGCTATCGCCTTGAGGCGGCTGGTGGCGAACATAGTCCAGTTCCAGTTGGTGGCCGACATGTTCCTTGGCGACGATGATGTGACGCATGACTGCAACCCGAACTCGAACTCTTTTCTCGTCGGACTTTCGGAAACAGCGGGCACCGTGAAAGGCAACTTTGCGAAGTTCGAGGAATTGGCTGAAGAGCTTCGGGACAGGGCTGGCTGACTGTTGCACGACAATTTCCTTCTTAATGTCCCCACGACAACCCGCCACTAGCCCTGGTGTGCTGATGGCGGAATTGCGCTGTGTTTGGCAGTTGGATTCGCCCTGCCCCACAAAGCTCAAGCGGCCCTCAAGGGCTTTGATAGTGATCGACGTAGCCACATTGATGGCGCGTCGCCAACGGCGGTTGTCCAGGGCGATGGCTGGCCCTGACACCGATCCAGTGGCCGCAGTCCTGCCGGCACCGGTACCGGGGCCGACGCCTCGCCAGCGCGTGTGAGGTGCTTCCGTAGGGGGGGGGGCGCCTTACAGCCCCGGTTCAGTGCTCGCGGCAGCGCAGCCGATCGCCCTTGGCATTTCGTAACTGTTCCCAGCCGTTGTTTAGGCGGCGCTCGGATTCTGGGCATCAGCTGGATACCCAGATGAGGACCACGCCGAAGACCGGGTGGCCTTGAGCTTGCGTTTCGCCATTGGCGATCTCGGGCTGGATAGAGCGGACATCTTCGATGGCGAGAGTTGAGTGCGACGTGCTACTTCAGGTTCGGCCTGTTCAAATAGTCGATCAGTCGCTCAAGTTCTTGCCCGTACGCAGAGGGCTCCGATTCATTATCGAAGCCCTTTTCGCACAATTCATCCGCAATCACTTGGATGATCGCTTTGCGGTCGTCCGACGTAACTTGACTGCCTGCCAATCGCTCTGCAAGCACAGGTGCAGCATGTCGAGCGGCAAGAACCTTTTCGGCCAAGGACAGCATCTGTTGTTCGTTTTTCGCAGAACGCCTAGTCATCGAACCCCCGCTGCGTTTGTTGCCCAGGTGGTAATAACCTTCCCTTGGTGGTTGACGATCACCACGGCATCTTTCCCTGTCATCATGAAGCGCCCGCCACTTTGTCCGGTGATGCTCAGCGGGCTCCTGACTGCATCGAGTATTGCGCCCGGCGCCACACCCACGCCATCGCGAGAGATCGCCTGATTCAGCCCATGCCTAGAGTAACCGATGATCTTGGAAGGCAGTAGTGCGCCGGCTACTGACTCGGCCTTCAACTGCATCCTTAGGAGAGCTGCATTTGCTAGGCTGCTTGCCGGACCGGCTGCGCCCCTTGCGGCATTGGCTTCGCGCAGTACGACCATCGCAGAGGCGAGCTTGAGACCGCCTGTCGCGGTTGATCCTGCTGGCGAATTCATCAGGGGGACGACAATTGCTTCTGACATCGCGTCGAGATCGGTCAAGCTTCCTGGTCCGATGAACCAGTTCCGTTCACCGAAGTACTCCGCGAAAGCATCAAACCCGGTCGCCTTGACTGCCTCCGCAGGGGCCGTCGCGTTGGGGTTGTGCTTGGGTACTCCGCCCGGCGTTTGGGGCGCACCACTAAGGTTGGCTCCCGCGAAACCACTGCCATTGCAGATATGAGACCCGGTCATCTGATCGCACGCCCCAGTCGGGTCTGAGAACCGGAACGGGTTGTTGCTGGCGTACCGATAGCGGTTGAAATTCGGCCCGCCGGAGGTGCTGGCCGCCAATGGATCGGGAGAGACGAATCTTGCCAACTGTGGATCGTAGTAACGCAATCCCATGTAGACCAACCCGGTATCGGAATCTGCAAGATGACCGGAGTAGCCGGGAATACTTGCAGAAGGTACCGCATCGACCTCGCCATACGGCGACCAGAAGTGGCGCGTGAGTACCGCTCCATTGGCACCGCTCGTGGCCGCCAAGCTATTGAGCGCGTCATGATGCAGGTAAGTGAGCTTTGTACCGGCGGAAGAGTTGGTACGAATCGCCAGCAGCCGCTTGCCGAGGTAGACGTAGTCGGAAGTTTCCCCGTCCTGGGTGGATTCGATCAGTTCCCCGCCCACCAAGTAGTGCCAGGTGCGGTCCAGATCACCTGCCAAGAGAGCCAATTCACTGCCTCTGCGTCCTGGGATGGAGTTATCCCAACCATGGGTCTCGGTGATGGGGGGCTCGCCCAATCCGGGTGGGCTCTCTGATGGCGACGAAGCTGATGCTGATGCGTAGGCACGGAGTCCTGCTCCGTCATAGTAGTATTTCTGCGCCCCTCCCACGGAACGCAGCTGACCGCCCATGTCGTAGGTGAGCTTCTGGCCGTTGCGCGCCGCCAGGTTGCCGGCGCTGTCATAGGAGAAGCCAGACACGCCATTGCCACTTGGATCGCGCAACAGCTCCAGACGATTGCGGGCGTCGTAGTGGAACGTGCGCTCGCGCTTGCCGGGCAGTCGCATCGAGACGATGTTGTCCAGCGTGTCATAGCCGAACGTGTACTGCCCATTGCCCCCATAGGTTGGAGCGCCGGCTTGAACCAGTCGATCGAGGCGATCGTAGTCCAGGCTGATTGTCCCAGAATCACCGCGCACTCCATCGCGGATCTGGGTGATATTTCCCGCCGCGTCATAGCTGTAGTTCAGATCGACCACACCACCGTCGACGATGCGACCGGTCAGTTGGCGCGCGTTCTCAGTCACACTACGAACGATGCCATTGCCGTAGGTAAGCGCGATGGCTTCGCCGCTGGGAGCATAGATGATGTTGCTGGCGAGCACCGCACCACTGCCGTCCTGCAACCGCACCGGCTGACCCAAGGCGTTCACGAATTGCCGGACGGAGTAGCCATCGGGATAGTCGGTACGGATGTGCTGTCCCAGCGAGTCGTAGCCGAAGGCCAAGGTTCTCACGCCCGCATTGCCCACGACACGGCTCTGACTGGCCACCGCCCCGAGTGAGTTGTAGGTGCGAGTAGTCACCACTGGCACCCGGTCCTGATTGAATACCCGTTCGCTCTTCAGCTGGCCAGTAGGGGTGTATTCCAGTTGCTGATCACCCAGGCCATCAGGGTAGACAACAGCCTGGAGGCGATTGCTGGAATCGTAGCTGCGGGATATGCGACGAGCACCGATCTGGGGTGACTCACGATCACATGCCGTCAGGCTGGGCAAGTCGAGTCCTGTTGCACTCCAAGCAATGTTTCCGGCCGCATCGTAGCCAAGCACAGTCGCCCCGGTTTCTGGCTCGATGACCTTGCATAGCCGGAGGTTGTCGTCGTAGACGTATCTCCGGGCAACCGTCGGGGCCGGATTGTCTGGATTGACGGGCACGACAGGAGCGGCCTTGGCGGTGACGACTGCCGTGGCAACCGCGTCGCCGGCGACCGAGAGCGTAAAGCGGCTCATTCCGGCACCGATTGGCACAACAACGGAGCCGCTGGCTCCACTGCCTACCACCGAGCCGCCATCACGCTTTAGCTCTGCGCGCGAATCCGTGGCCGACCAGACCAAGGTGATGTTGCAGGTCTGGGCATCCGATGCAATCTGGCACGTGGCGGGAGTTGCGGAAAGCGTGCCACTGGGCGCTTCAGGCACTACAACTGATCCGGAGCCGTCAATGGTGTTGTTGGGTTGTCCAACGGGGGATATTCCATGGATGTAGATCGGTTGTCCGGCACGCTGGCGGCGTTGCTCGTTGCTCATTGGAAGCGAGAAGCGGTGATTGCCTCCCGCGTTGCAGGACGCAGCCACGGCCGGCTCACTCGCCAAGTCGGCCTTGCCGGTCAGGAAGATCGTCCCACCACTGCCGGCGGCTCCACCTGTGTAGGCATGAATGTCAATCGACGAATCAATGCCCGTCGAGCACGCCCAGCCTCGAATCTGACCGTCGCTGGTGACACCATCGATGTTGCCGATTACCTTGGACGGCGGCCCGCTGACCGTGACCTGGACATTGTCGCTTTCGCGACCAAACCATTCTTTGCCCTCTTCCAGCAACCGCCATTGGAAGCTGTAGACACCTGGCAATGAAGGAGCTACCACGTCGAATTCAAAGAACGCAGGCAGCTGTGGACTGACGTCATTCGGCATTGGAACCCGCGCCCTACCCCAGCGGACATTGTCATTGGGATTCCAGGACCCCAATGCATAGCCCGCCGACGCCGACCACGTCGTGTTGCCCGTGTTGGTGAACTTCAGCTTGACTCGATAGGTCCGCCCGGTCTCCATGCTGGTCGGGACCTCCTGCTCATACATGACGCCGCGATTGAGCCTTCCGGTCGTCTCAAAGATCTGCTCGCTGCTAGTGCTACCGAAGCGAGCACCATTCCGGTTCATTTGCCATTGGAGCGTTGTCGGTCCGTTTTCACTGGCCGCTACTCCGCTGAACGCAAACGTTGCTGTGCCACCCGGAGCCACGTCGTGGGGTACAGCAACCTCGGCAATTCCGAGTTTCGTGGCGCCGGAAACGTAGCGCTCGGCCTGACCCAGTCGATAGCCTTCCCCTGCTCGCCACGTTGTGTTGCCCGTGTTCCGGAAGGTGACAGTACCGCTGAACGGGGTTCCTCTATCGGCCGAATTAGGCCAGCTTGCGGAAACGTACTCCGCGCCGTCAAAAGGGGTTGGCGGTGCCGCCACCGTGACCGTGATCGTGGGTGAGATCAGCTGTCTGTAAGACTCATTGCCATTGAAGTTGCGCACGCCAAATGCCTTGTAGACATACTGATACGTGCCCGCCGACAGGCCGTTCTCGGTATAGGTCCCGTTCGGAAGTCGGGAGATCACTTGGCTATTGCGCGTGAGCTGTATGTCTTCCAGATACTCCGCTTTGGGGCCAGTGCTTGTGACGCCACTTTTGAGCTGCAACTGATAGGTTGCTGGTGCCGTGTAGGAGATTTGGGCTGGCCCAGTAAGTTCAATCCAAGCGTCAGCGTGTGCCACCTGGCACACGAAGATGATCATCAGCCCCAGCAGAACCGCCGCGGCCATGCGCAGTTTTTCAGTGTTCACGAATGCCATCCTTGACGTGGTTTCAGTTTGCGGACTGGGCCACTTCGGTAGTGAGGCCAAATGCATTCCGTTTTATGCTGACTTTGCTTCCGTCGGCACGAATGATCTGCGCAGGCTTTTCATAGTCCGGTCCTTCAAAGGCATCGAACCGGGTAATCGTCTGATGACCGAGCGGATCAACGACGGTAGTCGTAGCATTGCTGCTGTAGGCAATGGTCGTGATCAGCAGGCCTTGCTCGCTGTCCTGGGCCGAGGAAGTTTTCCTCCCAAGTGCGTCGTACTCAGTCCAGGTGCCGGTCGCCACATTGCTATCCTTTGAAGGGTAGGAAGTGAAGATCGGGCGACCCTCGCTGTCGTAGCTGTTCCTGACCCACCGTTGGGTCCCCGCGATGTCGTCTGCATCGTATTCGCGCACCAGGAGCGGCTGCCAAAGCGCATCGAGATAAGTTTCCTGACGCCGTGCCCCTTGAGCGTTATCGACTCGCCAGTGTCCCGGCGAAAGGCCGTACTCATCGGCCGCGACCTGCTGGAACGAGATGGTTGTCTTGGTCCACTGGTTCTCATCGACGGGTGGCTGGACCTCCTTCACGCGACCCATCGAATCGTGCTGATAGGACGTGGTCCTCTGCAGCGCATCCGTGGTTGAGGTGATCCACCCGTTTCCGTCGGCCGACATGCTGTTGGTGGTGCCATCAGGATTGGTGACCAGTCGCGGTACACCCCGATACCAGTCCTGGATCTGGGTCGTATTTCCCTTTCCGTCACGCACCGTACTGATCGTGCCATCCGCGGCATAAGTCACACTCTGCAGCAGCGCTCCAGCGCGATAGACGGCATTCGGCTTGGCCATGGCGTCATAGCTATATCGCGTGGTGACCTTCCCGGACGCAACCTCCTTGACGCTCAACACCTGATCCAAGACCCAAGGGTTGGGCATATCAAGATGCTCTCGTATCTCGGCCTTGGATCCGGAAGGGCCGGTGTAAGTCACGCGTGCTGGACGGGCATTGCGATTGAAGTCGCTGTAGACCACGCGATAGGTATCGCCATCCTGACTGAACTGGCTCTCGCTTAGCGCACTCAGCGTGCCCGCCAAGAACTGGCCTGACTGAAGTCCAATTGACCGCCCTACCCGGACGGCAAACGGCCCTGTCTCGGAACCAAAGGTGTAGGTACTTAGCTCGTCACGTTGCACCTGGCCGGCCGCGTCCAGAATCTGCTTTTGGAGGAGCTTTCGTTCGTTCAGGCCCGGATCTGCGCCATAGCGTTCGCGAATCTGCGTGCCATCCGGCTTGGTCAGGCTGGACCAGCGCCCGCCTCCCGGCAACTGCAGGTTGTAATCTCGCGTACTCACCATCGAAGGCAGCCCAGGCCCCATGATGCTGCGCTTCTTCAAGGACCATGCATCGTAATGCGACGGAAGGAGTCCGTTGCAAGGATCAGAGCGGATAAACAGCTCCATTTCAAAGTCGAAGATGCCTTGAGCACCTGACGGAGAGGTTACCGTCATCTGCGTGGGTGGAGGGGCATTGCCCGCGCGGATCTCGCACCCGCCCCCATCGTCACCGCCACGCAAAGGAAGGCTTGATTGAAGCCGCCCGCGATGACTGTAGGTCCAAGCAGAGCCATCCGGGAGTGTCACTTGGGACAAGCCGCCGTCATTTCCCTCCGTATCGCCCACATAGGCATACCGCCAAACTCGCCCATTGGCCGTGACTGTGGTCACCCGGCCGTCGCCATCGTAGCTCAGGTCAATCCGGCGTCCATCGCTGGACTCAATCCTGGTGAGCCGGTACCCGTCGTAACTATAAGACACCCAGTTCCCATAACGATCCTCAACACGCGATGCCAGAAGGTAGACGCGCTTACGCGCCATCATGCGACTCCCGGCCTTGGCTGTGGCGTAGGGCTTTTCCGCTCCCCAGTCAAAGAAGTACTTCTTGCCATCGGGCGTATGCCCCACGAACGCCTCGCCTGGGTATCCGTTGCGCGTTGCAGACAGACAAGTGAATCGCGCTCTGGACGCTGTCATCCACTTGGGTACCTCAAGGCCTGGCGCAGAGGCATAGGACGGGTCATCGGCAATCAGAAGTTCCTCGCCGTTTCCGCCATTCCACTTCACATCGATGCCAAAGCCGATGTCGGTGTAGCCCCAGGTCTCCAGCAGCAAGGGCGCGGTGTTGACCGAACAACGCTGCGTGGTCTGAGCCCCTTGGTCACCCGTGATCCATCCAGCGCCTTTGGTCCACACGCCCGACATATAAGGCACGACGATTTCCCAATCATCGAACAGTGTCAGACCCTTGGTCTCGCTATCGCGAAATCCTCGGTTAGTCGCCTCCACCGAAAAGCGTCGAGCGACGCTCACAGGAAGGTCAAAGTTGCCGGGAATGGACACGTCCTCAATGAAGAACTCCGTACTACCGTCGAAGCCTGCGGTCCGATCGCCAAACACCTCATCGGTAGAGATAGCGGCGAGCGACTGCGCGCTCTTTATCCGCTTCTCAAATTCTTGGTAATTGAAGAGCCCATCTTGCGCCGAGGCGTGGAACCCAGCCCCCAACGTAAGCGCTGCGCCCGTGATGATCGAGCAAAGTCGCGAATTAATATAATTACAACGGGGGGATTTTCCCTCCCGCCTGTCCTTGGCAGAAATCATCTTCGCTACATCCTTGGATAGGGAGTGAAAGGGAAGTCAGCTGCTGTTTGAGCAAAGAACTACGCCTATAGCTTCGCGTTGTCAAACCTCTATTGAGCGGAGCTGTAATGACCCACTAATTTTCCGATCAGGAGCTACGGCAATCTCCTACGGATTGGCCGCAGTCCAAAGCTAAATATTCTCTTAAGCTATTCCGAGGCGATCTCGTGAGGAAGTTGCGATTCATCGAATTTCTTGCCGCACTTCCGCAAACTGTCGCGCCGGAAACGACACCAGGCGCCTTTTGCCTGCTCATCCGGGTGACACAGCAAGATCAGGACGTTGAGGCTCTTCTGCAATCGCCAGCGATATCGGAGTGAAACCTTCTTCATCAACTCGACCCCAGTAGATAGCTCTCCATAGGATTTGAGCTCATTAACTGACGCGCCATGCCAGGTCGCCCCCATTGGCGCCCCACCCCACGCCCTCTATAGTGCCAGCCCCCACAAGGACGAGGCTGCACACATGCCCTATATCGGAATCGGACTCCACGTACTGGCGGCCATCTACTTCGCGGTGCACGCCATCCGCTCAGGCCAGAGCCTCTACTGGCTCATCCTGCTCTTCTCGTTCCCCTTGTTAGGCAGCGTCGTCTACTTCCTGGCGATCTACTTCCCGGAAGCCCGCAACTCGCGCGGCGCGCGGCAGGCAATCCGCTCAGCCAAGCAGCTCATGGACCCGGGTCAGGATCTGCGCAACGCACGTGCTGAGCTGTCGCGAACGCCCACCGTGCAGAACCGGGTTCGCTTGGGGATGACGCTGCTGGATGCCGGCCAGGCGGAGGAAGCCAGAACCCTGCTTGAGCAGGCCGCAAGCTCGCCACTGGGTGACGACCCCTACATTCTGACCGGCCTTGCCCGTGCCCGCCTTGAGTCCGGACACGCCGCACTTGCAGTCGAGACGCTGGACGGCCTGTTCGCCCGCCATCCGGACGTGCGCCGCAAGCCGGAACAGACCCTGCTCTATGCGCAGGCGCTGGCAGCCGCTCAGGCGCCCGGCGCCCGCGCCGCGTTTGAGCGTGCTGTGGAATGTGGAAACGATGCGGCCGCCCGCTGCCTTTACGGCGAGTGGCTGATGGCACAAACGCAGCCGGTCGACCGTGAGCAAGCTCGCAGCCTGTTCGCCAGCATCATCGAAGATGCCCAGCACTGGTCGCGCCACGCGCGCAGCCACAATGCCGCCTGGCTGGAGCGGACCAAGGTCGCGTTGAAGGGCTTCTGACACCAGGCGGCCTTTGGCAATCATGTCGCATCTGCCTCGGTCGCAGGATCGTCGGGCGGATGCCGACAGTCTGTAGGCCCGCACCACGAATATCGCCGACAGCCTTGCAACTCATGGCTTCAGCCACATTGCGCCATATACAACGATTCTGAAAATGTTGAATGTGGTGACGGGATCGGCCTTACTGCATTGGCATCGCGCACAACTGGGCGTATTCCTCTCCGTGCCACCGAGTACCGGTGGTCGGGCTTCGAAACCCCGGTTGTGCAATCGTAAAAAGCGCTTGCCAGTCGGCACCACCTCGCGCGGTGCCGACTGGCAATCCGTCGGCCGGCTATGGCGGGCGGTGCGTGGGGGCCTTGCGCCCGCCGGTCTGATTGCACACCGGGTTTCGAACCTCGCACCGTCCGCCACCTTTATCGGTGGCGGCTTCTGCCTGCCCGCAAGGAGCCCTGCCATGACCAAGCGCTACTCCCCTGCCCCGCAACCGATCCAGGAAGAGCCCGCGAACGGCCCCGTACTGGACCGGAACACCCTCATTGCCCTGCTGGACAGCATCGGTTCGGGCGCCACGTCCGATGGCCAGCCCTGGCCAGAGCGCCACCTGATGCCGGGCCGACGCATTGCCCTGGCCGACACCGACTGCTCGCTGGCGGGCCTTCGCGTGGTGATGGAGATCCTGCTGGCCGCGCAGCGGGCCCGCGAGAACGGCGAACTGGAGCAGGACGTCGGTCCGCGCATCATGGAGGGGCTGATCATGGCCGGGCTGGGACTCACCGCGCACGCCAGTACACGAATGCGCCCGGAGGGTTGAGTGGCCTGGTGCAGTTGGGCGGCCACGGCCTTGTGCGTTGGGTTCGTGATTGCGGCACAGGCGCGGTGGTTTGAGCCACCCGTCCCCTCGCCTATCGCGTTCCAGCGCGTCTCCAACGAACGATTCTCACAGCTGCGCCGGCAAGCGACGCAGTTCGTGAAGGTTCGGCCAGGGCACGGCTTCCAGTTCGTGGAGCGGCATGAAGACGCCTCTTTCCAGGTTAACTGCAAGGGCGTGCCCGTGTTGTGGCTGGAGAAGCGGCCGCAGCATGTGCTGTTGCAGGTCTCGCTGGATGCGAAGCAGCGGGCGCCCGCTGTTGCGCTGTTACTTGCACTGCTTCAAGGGCAGTTGCAACCCGTGGACTATCTGGAACAAGTGCTGGCGGGCGTGCCGGAGCCTGTTCTGATGGATCGGGTGTTGCAGATGTTGGCTGGCGAGGTGCCTGATGGTGTGCGATGTGGCATGCCGTAGTCGAGCATGGCTCGCCTTTACTGGGGCGCTGGCTGCGGGGGCTCGGGTTCGTGGATGGAGCCTTCGAGCAGGGCGACGTAGGTGTCCAGGCGGGTACGCAGGCCGATCAGCATCCATCCCGCAAGGTAGAGCAACACCAGAGCGTAGATGAGGAAGGCACCCAGCGCCCCGACATCAAAGGCGCTGGCCCAATCACCCCATTGCCATCCACGGAACTGCAGGTAGAGGGCAATCAACAGCGGGAACGGCCCGAGACGTTGCAGCCCGCCGTATATCAGGCCCATACGCTCGATCATGCTTGTGCGCAGGTGGCTGACGTACTTGAGGCGACGCTCACGCTCGACCCTGGGAAATCCTCGGAGTTCGGCGATTACCCCTTGCCACCGGGAAAACTCGCCATCCATCTCCTGCGCATGCGAGAGCCGTGGCTGGACGAATTGGCGGATTCCGCGACGGGCGGCGAGAACGCCGCCTATGGCGAATCCTCCGATCTCCACCGCCAGGCACACCCTGACCAGAAGCAGCGCGGCCGTAAGCGGAAGCCATCGGTCAGGCAGCTGGCTGCCAAGAATGCCAATCGCGGCCGACAGGGCGCCCACACGGAACGACCACCTCTCCACCCTGCCCGCCTTGGGGTAGATGCTGTGCTCAACCAGCCCCTGCACCCGCTGGTAGAGCCAGTGGAAGGTCAGTTCCTGCGAATCGGTCTTTGCCGGCGAATCGAGCCCGCCCCCTGCCTGCATGTCCATTGCGTCCCCTGCCCCCGGCTACGATGCCGACCGTGGCATCGTAGCCGACGCGCGGCACCTTTCAGAAATAGAACCCGATATTGAGGTTCAGCCGTGAATGCCAGCGCGACGGGCCGCCGTTGTTGATGCCGATGCCATCGCCGCCGGCAAACCACATGTTGCGGCCGGCAATCCAGTCGACATAGGTGAGCATCACCCCCTTCTGCAGGCTGCAGCCGGTGACGTTCTGCCAGGAGTCGCGCACCCCGCTGCTGTGCCCCACCGGGCGCGTCATGCTGAGGTTGTTGTAGCAGGTCACATCGTCCAGCCAGCCGCGCGGGCCAAAGGAATAGGCAACGTTGGCACTGGGCACATCGGCCTCGGCCGCGATTTCAAACGGGGCCTGGAACGCCGACAGCGCGATGCGCTCGCCGGGCACGCTGTAGCGGTAGCGCGCCCATTGCAGCTGGGTGGCCCAGCCATCGCGTTTCCACTGCGCGTGGACGGCCACGGCCTGGTGGTCGTGATGGCGGAGGCTGCGGGTGTTCTGCACCTTGCCCGCGAAGGCCGATGCGCCAACCAGCAGCTCGCCGCCGGCCCAGTCGCGCGATTGCTCGACGCGTACATTGAACCGCTGCCGTTCGCGATACGGCAACGCATCGGTCTGTGCCACATCGAAGGAATAGCGGTCGTAGCGGGCCCCGGTTCCGTATTCGTCACCCGAGAACCAGCCGAGGTGCCAGGTGGTGTTGCCGGCCTGGTGGACCACCACCACGCCGGGGTCGTAGTCGTCCTCGATGCCCAGGTAGTAGCCGGACCCGAACCAGAAACTCTGCGAGACCGTGGGCAGCAGCCCGAAAGGTACCTGCTGGATGCCGGCCTTCAGCTGCGTGGCGTCGGTGAACTGCCAGCCCGCATAGGCGTGATGCACGGCATCGAAGCCGTCGTACCAGCGGTACTGCGCGGAGAAGGAGAAAGGTCCGCTACCGGCATCGATGTCGGCGCGAAGCAGCTCCAGCTGCAGGCGGCTGGTGGGCCCGTAATCGAGCCAGCCATAGTTGAATCGGACTGCGCCACCGAGATCGAAATGGGGCGCTGTGTTGCGGTCTTCGCTGGCCGCGCGCGCATCAAACGAGGGTGTGGCCAGTGCTGCTGCGATGATGATGGGAACTGCCTTCACGGTCGCGTCCTGCCTCCTGTTCTGCGAGTGAAAGCACTCGATTCCAGCCTCGGCGCGCGTCATGCCTCACCGTGAGGCATGACGTGCTGTGGCGTGCAGGTTACGCAATGGAGGGTGAAGCGAATGTCGGCCAGCCGTGCTCACATGCCCAGATCAGACAGCCCCGGGTGATCATCCGGGCGACGCCCCAGCGGCCAATGGAACTTGCGCTCGCTCTCCTTGATCGGCATGTCGTTGATGCTCGAGAACCGATGCTCCATCAACCCATCCGCTCCGAATTCCCAGTTCTCGTTTCCATAGGAACGGAACCAGTTGCCGGAGTCGTCGTGCCATTCATAGGCGTAGCGCACGGCGATTCGGTTGCCGCTGAAGGCCCACAGTTCCTTGATCAAGCGGTAGTCCAGTTCCTTCTTCCATTTGCGGGCCAGGAACTGCCGCGCTTCCTCGCGGCCGTGGGTGAACTCGGCGCGGTTGCGCCAGCGGGTGTCGAGCGAATAGGCCAGCGCGACCTTGTCGGCATCGCGGGAGTTCCAGCCATCCTCGGCAAGACGAACCTTCTCGATGGCCGATTCAAGGGTGAACGGCGGCAGCGGCGGACGGGGTGCTTCAGTGGACACGGTGGGGCCTCCAATCAAGTGGATGAACGGGGTGCTTCGACAGGTTTTGATGGCTCAGGCGTCAGCGCCTGGCCTGCTCCAACAACACTTCTGCAACATCCCTGGCAGTGTCTGCGGCGTTGTAGTCGCCCATCACGCGCGAGACGGTGATGGCGCCTTCCATGAGAACCAGCAGCTGCCGCGCCAGCGCGTCCGGCTGCTGGATATCCAGTTGCGTGGTGAGTTCCAGCGTGTAATCCAGCAGCTTCTGCTTGTGGCTTTTTGCGATGTGGCGAATCGGATCGTCGGGGTCGCCCACCTCGCCCGCGGTATTGATGAAGGCGCAGCCGCGATAGCCCTCGGACTCGAACCAGCCCTTGAGCACGGTGAACATGCCGAGGATGCGCGCTTCGGGGCTGTCGGCCTTGTCGCACGCCTGCTGGAACCAGTCCAGCCAGCGCACGTCGCGCGCGTTCAATGCCGCAGCGGCCACCTGGTCCTTGTTTTCAAAGTGCCGGTAGATGCTTTTGCGTGCCACGCCGGAGGTCTTCACCAGCAGGTCCATGCCGGTGGCATGGATTCCGTTCTGGTAGATCAGCGCCTCGGCGGTGGCGAGGATCTTCTGCGCGGTGTCGGTGCCGGTCTTGTTCATGGCTGCAAGGTAGAACGAACGTTCTACCTTGTCAACGCGCGATTGGCAGCGTCTCGGGTGCGCACATCCATGCAAGACGATCTATCAAGAAATCCGGACATTGCATCACCCAGGCGCCTGATTCAGGGCGCAAAGTACGCCTCACCACCCACCCATGAGAGTTCCCGCATGAACACCTTCGCCCGCACCCTGGCCGTTGCCACCCTCGCCCTCTCGGTCCAGGCCGGCCTGTCCGCGCAGGCCGCCGAACCGGCCAAGCCGGTGCCGATCACCAGCGTCGCCCGCACCGCCAGTTACATCACCACCGCCGATGGCGTGCAGCTCTACTACAAGGACTGGGGCCCGAAGGACGGCCCGGTCGTCACCTTCAGCCACGGCTGGCCGCTGAACTCGGACAGCTGGGAATCGCAGATGATCTTCCTGGCCAACCACGGCTACCGCGTCATCGCGCACGACCGTCGTGGCCACGGCCGTTCCAGTCAGCCCTGGGACGGCAACGACATGGATCACTACGCCGATGACCTGGCCACGGTGATCAACACGCTCGACCTGCACGACGTGACCTTGGTGGGCTTCTCCACTGGCGGCGGCGAAGTGGCGCGCTACATCGGCCGCCATGGCACCGGCCGGGTGAAGAAGGCGGTGCTGATCAGCTCGGTGCCGCCGTTCATGCTGAAGACCGCCGACAACCCCAACGGCCTGCCGATTGAAGTGTTCGACGGCATCCGCAAGGCGCAGATGGACAACCGCGCGCAGCTGTACAAGGACATCCCGTCGGGCCCGTTCTACGGCTTCAACCGCCCGGGCGCGAAGGTATCGCAGGGCTTGATTGATGCGTGGTGGGCGCAGGGCATGCAGGGCGGCCACAAGAACACCTACGATTCGATCGCCGCGTTCTCGGCCACCGATTTCCGCGCCGACCTGAAGAAGTTCGATGTGCCGACGCTGGTCATCCACGGCGATGACGACCAGATCGTGCCGATCGACATCTCCGGCCGCCAGTCGGCAAAGCTGATCAGGAACGCCCGGCTGATCGTGTACCCGGGCGCACCGCATGGCCTGACCGACACGCACAAGGATCGCGTCAACCAGGACCTGCTGACGTTCCTGCAGGAAAAGTGAGCCTCTTGGGGCTCTGGCATCTCGCCGGAGCCCCTTGCCTCACCTCACGCTTTCGCAGCCGCGCGCCATGCGGGCCACGCTTCGCTGATGACGCCCACCGCGGACTTCAGGAACAGCAGCGCGATGACCACACCCACCACGATATCCGGCCAGCCACGACCGGTGAGCGCGACGCCACCGGCAGCCACCAGTACGCCGATATTGGCGGCGACGTCGTTGCGCGAGCACGCAAAGGTGCTTTTCATGTTGATGTTGAGCGTGCGGAACCGCCACAGCAACGCCAGGCACACCAGATTGGCTGCCAGCGCGATGGCGCCGAAACCGAGCATCACGCCGCTGGAAGGGGGGACGCCGTTTGCCAGCTTGGCGATGACCTCCAGCACGATGAACACAAAGAAGCCCAGGATCAGCACTCCCTTGGCCAGGGCTGCACCGGCTTCCCAGCGCGCACCCCGGTTCACTGCCCACAGGCTCAGGCCGTACACGATGGCGTCGCCCAGCATGTCGACAGCGTCGGCCTGCAGCGCGCTTGAGCGCGCCACGATGCCTGCGCCGAATTCGATGAGGAACATCGCCAGGTTGATGATCAGTACCGCCACCAGCACGCGCCGTTGCGCACTGTGGAGTGCCAGCGCTTCCAGTTCCTGGCGCTTGTGGCCACAGCAGTGATCCATGGGTATCTCCGGCCAGGCCTGGCCTGGGCTTGAAAAGAGGTGGGGCAGCCGTTATCAACCCTGTAGCCCCTACAAGGTCAAGCCCATGTCCGCCCACCTCACCATTGGCCAGCTGGCCCGCCAGACCGGCACCAAGGCCGAGACCATCCGCTATTACGAAAAGATCGGCCTGCTCCAGCCACCGCTGCGGTCCGACGGCAATTACCGCTACTTCAGTGCACAGGACCAACGGCGGCTGTCATTCGTGCGCCGGGCCCGGGAGCTGGGCTTTTCCATCGAGCAGATCCGCGAGCTGATTGCCTTGGGTGAGCAGCGCGAACACGAATGCAGCTCGGTAGACGACGTGGTGAAGGCGCATATCGGCGACATTGCGCGCCGGATCTGCGACCTGCAGGCGCTGCAGGGCGAACTGCAGCGGATGATCGGCAATTGCCCGGGCGGGCGCGTAGCCGATTGCAGGGTGCTGGAAGCACTTCAGTCGCAGCCATGACCCTGCTGCCCCTTCCACATCAGAACGAAACCTGTGCTCGCACGCCCACGGTATTTCCGGAGTCAGGCCCCTGGGCGTTGCCAACCTTGTTGTCGGTCTTCCAGTGAACGTAGTTCAGCATCAGGCGCGACCAGTTGTTGAGGTACCAGTTCACCCCGAGCGTCCATGCCGTGCCCTCGCCGCCCCGGGCCGCATCGAGAAAGTCGTAGCGGTCATAGCGCGCGGCCAGCTCGAAGGCGCCAACGCCACCCTCCTGCACCGGACGCAATACCCGCGTGGTACCCCAGACCCCGGAGCGGCTGCTGAATCCGGGGCGCTCGCCGGTGATCAGCCAGCCTGCGTAGACCGATGTCGCCCGCTGGTCGACCGAGTCGACCGTGCGTGATTCGATGGTGCGGGTGGTGTGCTCGGCGAAGGCCCACACCGGGCCGTACACTCCGCCCATCTCAAGCCCCCAGGCGCGGTTGTCGGTGACGTTGGCGATGGAGCTGGCCGACACGCGCACGTTGCCGTTCCAGCCCAGCGCGATCGGAGAGGCCTTGTTGATGCTGCCGACATCCTGGCCGAGATCCTCGTACCAGTACCAGCCTCCCAGATGCACGAAGCCTGCCTGGCCACGCAATGGGTTCCAGTGCGCGCGCAGCAGATACGCAATGGTGTCGCTGGCCGTGCTTTCATTGCCGATATCGTCACCGGTCACCGCCACGCTGGCGTGCCAGCCATCGCCGATCACCTTGGTGGTGACGCCCAGCCCGTAGTACCCGCTCTGCTGGGCACCGACCGACGCCACCGCATTGCGCTGCATGAAAGGTGTATTGACGCCGCTGGTGCCACCATCGATCCCACGGTCCTTGAGCTTGTTGCCCACGTAGATTTCCGTTGGCAGGCCACCCAGCCGCGTGTCCCAGGACAGATAGGTGTCCTTCAGCGAGACATCGTTGCCCGCAAAGTCCGCATCGATCTTGTAACCCAGTGGTCCCATCCGACCTTCGGCACCGAGGCGGCCGCTGGCCAGGTCGGTGCCGGTGATGTTGCGTGCGTCGAATGCGGAACCGTGGGTACTGCTGAAATCGACCATCACCCGGCCGCGGGGGTGGAAGGTGAACTGGCCATCACTGCTGCGGAACTCAGGTCCACCCTTGCGCCAGCGCAGATTGCCGTCACCGCCTCCCCCGGTTGCGGCGAGCTGTGCCACCTGCGCCTGCAGAATGGCCATGTCGTCCTGGCGGGTGTCAGCGATGGCCGCAGCCACCTGTGCATCGAGGCCCGCATCGCTGCCGGGTGCCACGCCGGTACTTTGAGAGGCCCCCTCCAGCGCAGCCAGGCGTGCGCTCAGCTGCTCCAGCAGGGATGCCTGATCGCGCAGTTGCTTTGCCTGCTGCTGCACCTGGGCGCGCAATCCGGCTTCGGTATCGCCAGCCGCGGCCAGCACAGAGGGGGAAGCCAGCAACAGGCAGCCGCCGGCAGCCGCGCCAAGCGCGGCACGCTTCAGTGAGTTCATGCAGTTCTCCCGAATGAAATACAGTGTGCGGCTCAGTCGCCCGCGCCATCATCGTCCAGCGAGCGAGGTGGCTGAGCAGCGGCGGCGGGTATCGCGCTGGCATCGTGCGGCGGCAGCCGCACAGGCGGCGGCCCGAGGTAGCCGTGGCTGCGTGCCCAGTTGGCGAAAAGCCGCGGCCACTGCGCCACCAATGTCCCGGGCTTGCCCAACCCCCAGCTGTGGCCTCCGGCTTCGAACAGATGCAGCTCCACCGGAATGCCTGCCGCATGCGTGGCCTGGTACATCGCCACGCTGTGGCCGACATCCACGGTGCGATCGTCCACGGCCTGGGCCAGGAACACCGGCGGCATGTCCTTGCGGACGTGTTGTTCGACCGAATAGGCCTGCTGTGCGTCGTTCTGGCTGGCCAGTTCCCGCTTCGACCGGGTGTGGTCCAGCGGCGGGCGCATTGAAACGACCGGATAGATCATGCCAAGGAAGTCCGGGCGCGCTGACAGCTGGTCGGCTGCATCCACCGGCGGATACAACGGGGCATCGAAGCGCGTGGCGACGATACCGGCCAGATTGCCGCCGGCGGAAAAGCCCAATGCGCCGATGCGCTCCGGATCGACCCCCAGGCTTGCAGCCTGCGCGCGCAGCAGCCGCATGGCGCGCTGGCCATCCTGGAAGGGCGAAACCGGCGCCCACCCATCGGCAGGCAGCCGGTAGTACACCACGGCGGCCGTGACGCCCAGCGATTGCAGCCACTGCGCCGTCGGCTTGGCGGCGCTGCCAATCTGGATGCGGAAGTAGCCGCCGCCGCCGAAAATCACCACGGCTGTTCCGTTCGGTTTCAGCGGTCGGTAGATCTCCATGCGCGAGTTACTGATTCCCGAGACCGCGCCCTTCGCGCTGCCTTCGGCGCCGATCCGTTCCGGGCCACGCGCGCGTTGCTGCCAGTGGTCCTGCGGCCACAGCGGAATCACCTCGGGTGCCGATGCAGGCGGCGCTGCCGGCACCGCACCGGCAAGCAAGGGATTCAGCAGGAACAGAAGCACCGCCAACCCGCGCAGCTTCCCCACATGCAGACTCATATCACGCCCTCCCGTCGGCCTTTACGGGGCGAAGTGTGCGTCGAGTCGCGCTGGTGTCCTATAGCCGGATGGGACTAGCTGGGCCGTGCTTTTCTGTGTGCGCTGCAGCATCAAAGTGGATGCTTCTGGCTGGAGCGTCACCAGAGGATTCGCCATTACACGCTTCGCCAGGCGTTCTTGTTTTCCCGCCCCTCCCCGCTCCAGCAACCGGCTTTGCCGCAGGAGGCGCTGCATGGCTCGGCTCTACAGGGAAGCCAACTCCTTCGCAAGGAACGGTGCCGTTCTGCTGCCTTTGGCCCGCGCCACCTGTTGCGGCGTTCCCTTCGCGACGATGGTGCCCCCTGCCCCGCCAGCGCCGGGGCCTACATCAATCACCCAGTCCGCCTGCGCGACCGCGCGCATGTCATGCTCGATCATCACCACGGTATTGCCGGCGTCCACCAGCCGTTGCAGCTGCACCAGCAGCCGGTCCGCATCGGATGCATGCAGGCCGGTGGTGGGCTCGTCCAGCACGTACAGCGTGCGCCCGCGCTGGCTGCGCTGCAGCTCGGTGGCCAACTTGATGCGCTGGGCTTCACCGCCTGAGAGCTCGGTAGCCGGCTGGCCCAGCCTCAGGTAACCCAGGCCGATTTCCTGCAGCAACTGCAGCGGGCGGGCGATGGCATCCTCTTCACTGAAGAACGCACGCGCCTGGTCCACCGTCATCTGCAGGACTTCGGCGATGTTGCGGTCATTCCACTGCACCTTCAGCGTGGCCTCGTTGTAGCGCGCGCCATGGCAGGTCGGGCATGGCGCATAGACGCTGGGCATGAACAGCAGTTCGACACTGACAAACCCTTCGCCTTCGCAGGTTTCGCACCGACCCTTGGCTACGTTGAACGAGAAACGGCCCGCGTCGAAACGGCGGCGGCGCGCGGCCGGTGTTGCGGCGAACAGCTTGCGCACGTGATCGAACAGGCCGGTATAGGTAGCCAGATTGGAGCGCGGCGTGCGCCCGATCGGCTTCTGGTCAACCTGCACGACGCGTTGAATGGCATCCACATCGCCGGCCAGGCGGCCTCGCGTTGCTTCAATCACGCTCGGCCCGTCGGTGGGTTCGCTGTCCGTGCCCTCGTCCACCGGCTCGTGCCCCAGGTGCAGCAGCATCAGCTCCGGCAGCGCCTGGGCCATCAGGCTGGACTTGCCGGAGCCAGAGATGCCGGTGACGGCGGTCAGCAACCCGAGTGGCACCTGTGCGTCCACACCCTGCAGGTTGTGCCGATGGATGCCTTGCAGTTGCAGCCAGTTGCCGGCGCTGCGCAGGCGGCTGGCGGGCGCAGGAACCTGATCGAAAAGATACCGGGCCGTGCGCGAGTCCTGGATCTTGCGCAGACCGTCGGGCTCGCCACTGTAGAGCACGCGCCCACCGTGCTCGCCCGCCTCTGGGCCCACATCCACCAGCCACTGCGCGCGGCGCATCAGTTCCAGATCGTGTTCAACCACGAACACCGAGTTGCCGCCGTCGCGCAGCCGGTCGAGTGCGTCGTACAGCGCCTGGCTGTCGGCAGGATGCAGGCCCGCCGAGGGCTCATCCAGCACGTACAGCACGCCGAACAGCAACGAGCTGAGCTGCGTGGCCAGCCGCAGGCGCTGCAGTTCGCCGGCTGACAGCGTGGGTGTGGCGCGATCCAGCGAGAGATAGCCCAGGCCCAGTTCACGCAGCTGGCGTACCCGCGCCATCACCCCGCCTGCCAGCCGCTGGGCTGCAAGGCGTTTCTCTTCGGACAGGGCCGAGGTCAGCCGCACGTCGGGGGCGCCCTCGTGGGTCGCTTGGCCACTCGCGGCCCGACGCGCGCGATCGCGGGGTGTCGCACTCCTGCGGGTGCGAGCGCCCTTGCTGTGCGCGCTGAAATCGCCTTGCGCCACCGGCTCCAGCAGCTCCGCCAGCTGGTCCAGCGGCAGCCGCATGAACTCACCGATATCCACGCCAGCGAAGGTGACCGACAGCGCCTCCGGCTTCAGGCGCTTTCCGTGGCAGGCCGGGCACAGCTTGCCTTCCATGTAGCGTGATACGCGCTTGCGCATCAGCGCGCTCTGGGTGTTGGCAAAGGTGTGCAGCACGTAGCGGCGGGCACCGGTATAGGTGCCCATATAGCTGGGTTCGAGCTTGCGCTTGAGCGCGGCGCGGGTCTCGGCAGGGGTGAACCCGGCGTAGACCGGCACGCTGGGCGTTTCCTCGGTGAACAGGATCCAGTCGCGGTCCTTCTTCGGCAGCTTTTTCCACGGCACGTCGATGTCGTAGCCGAGCGTGACCAGGATGTCGCGCAGGTTCTGGCCATGCCAGGCCGGCGGCCAGGACGCGATGGCGCGCTCACGGATCGTCAGCGACGGGTCCGGCACCATCAGCGCTTCGGTCACTTCGTAGACATGCCCCAGGCCGTGGCAGGTGCTGCAGGCGCCCTGCGGCATGTTCGGCGAGAAGTCCTCGGCGTACAGCATGGGCTGATGGGCCGGGTAGGCCCCGGCGCGCGAGTACATCATGCGCACCAGGCTGGACAGCGTGGTCACGCTGCCCACCGATGAACGCGCATTGCTGGCACCGCGCTGCTGCTGCAGGGCCACTGCCGGCGGCAGGCCGTCGATGGCATCCACATCGGGCACGCCCACCTGGTCGATCAGGCGCCGTGCATACGGCGCCACCGACTCGAAGTAGCGCCGCTGCGCTTCGGCGAACACAGTGCCGAAGGCCAGCGATGACTTGCCCGAACCCGAGACCCCGGAGAACACCACCAGTGCGTTGCGCGGAATGGAGACATCGACATTCTTGAGGTTGTGCTCGCGCGCACCACGCACCTCGACACAACCGCTGGCGGCGGCAGCGCATGACGATTCACCAAAGGGGGTGTTGGACATCGTTACGATCCTGCAGGCAGTGAGCGGCGCGCGCCAGGGCGCGCCCAGGGGTGCATTTTCGCTGCTGCGGGGTGAATGTGGTGAGGGCGAGCCGTGCACCCTGCCCTCACCCCGGCCGCAGCATCGCCACCAACACTCCCATCAGGGCGCTCCCTGCCGCCACGACCAGCCACACCTTTCCCACATTGCGGGCGCTGAAAATGCCCACGGCGACCGCGATCAACAGCACGAACCCCAGCAGCGAACTGGTCAGGACCGAAACGGATGTGCGTACATTCACCAGTGAGGGCAGCAACAGCGCCAGTGCCGTGGCAGTGAGCGCGGTGAACACGTAGCCGCCCACCGAGGCAGCCAGCACGCGGCTCGCCACCTGCCAGCGATGCGCCGCGCCCTGCCCGGGCGGAGGCTTGGCACTGCGCGCGGCCTCCTGCGCCCGTGGCCAGCGGCGCTGCAGCATCAGGGCCATTCTTGCCAGCATCAATCCGAAGGCCAGTGTGACCAGCTCCACCCCGGCCTGCTGCCATGCGCCCCGCTGCAGGTACATCAGCAGCCCCTGCCCGGTGGTTGCCAGATTCACCACGGGCAGTGCCAGGCACAGTGCGGCGGCCAGCCACAACTGCTCGATCCAGGCCAGGCGCGGTGGACGCCACAGTGCGTGCAGCACCGAGGCCGCGCAGGTTAGAAGGAAAATGCGTATTTCCCACGCGCTGCGATCGCTCATTTCCAGTGGCAGCAACCGATTGCCGTGCAGGTAGACGATGCTTGCCAGCGCCACCCCGGCCAGCGATGCCACGTTGAACGCCTCCACGCAACGGTAGATGCCTGCCGTGGCGGCGCCGAACTCCTGCTCGCTGCGCTTGCGCCGCTTGAGCGAGAACAACAGCGTGCCGATGGCGATCATCGCGGTGCCCAGCAGGCCGCTGATGAAGTACAGCCACTTCATCGGCCAGCCGCCGAAATCGGCCTTGTGCAGGGCTTCGATGGTTTCGTGTACCTGCACGCCACCCAGTTGTTGCGGATGCGCTGCATGCTGCTGCAGGAGCCTGCCGCTGGCCGCATCGAAGGTCACCCGGCTGGCCTCGCTCAACAGGTGCCTGCCGGTGTTCCCCACCGGCTTGCGGCCCTCCACTTCCACCACGCTGTGTACCGTGCCCGGCGCCTGGATGGTCACCAGTGCCGGGCGCTGCCCGCTGATGGCCTGCGCCCGCGCAAGCAGGTCCGGCAGGTCCGGCAACTGCGCGCCCGCGACCAGTATGCCGGCCGGGACAGGTCGCGCAGGTGCCAGTTCGGCTTCATAGCGCGCATAGGCGTCATCGGCATCGCCATAGGCTGCCTGCACGGGCCACGGCAGATAGCTGCTGTAGAAGAAGGTCAGCCCGGTGTAGCCGATCATGAACAGGAACGGCAGGGTCAGCACGGCACTCAGGTTGTGCGCATCCAGCCAGCTGCGCTGGCCCTTGCCCGGGCGGAAGGTGAAGAAGTCCTTGAAGATGCGTTTGTGCACCACCACGCCGGACACCAGCGCCAGCAGCATGCAGGCGGTGATCCAGCCGACCAGCCAGTAGCCGGCCATGCCGCCGTGCAGGGTGTAATGGAAGGACATGAAGTGGCGCCCGCCTTCGGTTTCCCGAAGGCGTGGTGGAGGTTGTGGCATGCCGCTGCCGGTATCTACCCAGCGTTCGTGCGCGCTGCCGCCGTCATCCTCCCATGAGAGCTGCAGCGGCCAGCCGTGCTGGGCAGGCCAACGGATCTGCCATGCCCGGGCATCGGCGGCGTTTGCAGCCAACCACTGCTGCGCCCGCGCTGCCTGCGCACCTGCATCCATTTCCTGCGGGGAGGCCGGCACCGGGCCGGCCTCCATCCAGCGCGTGATCGGCTCGCGGAACACGCTGATCGTGCCGGTGAGGAAGATCGCGCACAACAGCCAGCCGCAGGTGAGGCCGCACCAGGTGTGCAGCCACGACATGCTCTGCCGGAAGCCCGCCTTCATGCCATCCCCGTGGCGGGCATGCCCTTGCCCCGCCGGTTGCGGAGGATCACAGCGCGCCGCGCAGCGTCAGCATCACGTTGCGGGGTTCGCCAAAGAAGTTGCCGCGGCGGATCTGGCTGATCATCGCGTAATAGCGCGTGTCGAACAGGTTGGCGACGTTGAGGCCAACGCTCCAGCGCGGATTGATCCGGTAGCCGGCACGCAGGTCCCACACCGCGCGTCCCGCCGCACCCATGCGCCAGTCCGGGTCGTCGTAGGCCGGATAGGAATAGCTGCTCTGTGCAGAGACGCCACCGCCCACGGAGAACGCATTCCACCGGCCGGGCAGCTGGTAGGACGTCGACAGGCGCAGCAGGTGGCGCGGCGTTTCGGCGCTGATGGTGGCGCCTTCATCGTCGCGGCTGGTGACGTGGGTATAGCCCGCCATCATCTGCCAACCGGGCGCCAGTTCGCCGCTGGCTTCGAGTTCAAAGCCCTTGCTGCGCAGCTTTCCGCCATTGCGGTAGCAGTCGGACGAGGCCAGCGAGCCGGGGCAACTGCCCGGGTCGGAGGCGTCCACCACGGCGTTGCCGGTCTTGCGGATGGAAAACACCGCAGCGGAGACGTTCAGGCGCCCATCGTTCAATTCACCCTTCACGCCCAGCTCGTAGTTGGCGCCGATGGCGGGATCGAGCACCGCACCGGATGATGTGACGTAGGAGCTCTGCGGCTGGAAGGTATCGGCGTAGCTGGCGTAGACCGACCACTGCGGGCCCAGGTCGTAGACGAGGCCGGCGTACGGGGTGAACTCGTGCTTCTGTTCGTAGTCGCGGCTCCTGGCGCCGGTGAAGCCATCGTTGGACTGGTACTTCACCCAGCTCAGCCGGCCACCCAGCGTAAGGTGCAGCGGTTCTGCCAGCTGCAGGCGCAGGTTGCTGTACAGGCCGCTTTGTTGCGCACGCGCGTTTTCCGACCAGTCCCACGCGGGTTGCAGTGGTTGTGCAATGGCGCTGTGGTCCGGTGCGTAGACATCGATCGGCACGTCGATGGCCAGGTCCGCCGAGCTTTGGCGGGTGCGCTGGCGCGACCACATCGCCCCCAGCAGCAGCTGATGGCTGCGCCCGAAGGCGTCGAAACTGCCAGTGGTGTGCAGGTCGATACCATCGCTGCGCACGCGCGATCGGTTGAAGTAGATGTCATAGAAGCGCGAACCGATGCCGGTGGCCCGGTCCACCCCGCCCACCGGAACCGCAACGCGCTGGTCCAGGTCCGATTCGGTGCGGTTCACCGACAGGCGCGCCTTCCAGCGCTCGTTGAAGCGATGCTCCGCTTCGGCGAAGGCTTCGTCAACGGAGCCTTCCTGGCGGTTCCAGTCCTGGATGAGCGAGGTGGAACGCTTGATGTCCAGCGCACCGCCATCGGTGTAGCGCGGCAGGCCGAACAGCCAGTAGCCGTCGGTGTCACTGGCCTGATGTCGCAGGCCGAAGGTGAGCGTGGTGTCCTGGCCCAGGTCAGCATCGATCACGCCGTAGGCCACTGGCGTCTTCGATGAGGTGCCGCGCTGGAAGTAGTGGCGGTCCTGGTAGGCGGCGACGAGTCGGCCGCGCACGCTACCGGCGGCATTGAGCGGGCCGCCACCGTCGACCTCGAGGCGATAGTTGTCCCACGAGCCCAGCGTGGCCGCCAGATCCAGGTGGGCCTGGTCGCGCGGGCGCTTGCGCACCATGTTGATCGCTCCGCTGGGGTCGGCCGCGCCGAGCATCATGCCGCCGGCACCGCGCAGCACTTCAACCCGCTCCAGCACGGCGGTGTCGATCGGCAGCCAGCCCACCGGGGCATAGACGATGCCGGCCACGCCATCGACCAGATAGTTGCTGTCGTCCACGGTGAAGCTGCGGATCGAGAACTTGTGGTTGCCGAAGTTGCGGGCGGTCTTGGTCACGCCCGTGGTCTGCGCCAGTGCCTCGTCCAGCGTGGTGAGGTTGCGGTCGTCCAGCTGCTGGCGGGTGATCACGCTGACCGATTGCGGGGTCTGGCGGATGCTCTGCCCCAGCTTGCCCAGGCTCAGCTCACGTGTCGTGTAGGAGCCATCGCCTGGTCCATTGGCGGTCACATTCACCGTCTGCAGGGTGGTCTGGGCATCCTTGCTGCGCGCAGGTGATGCTGCGTCCTGCGCCAGCGTGAACACGCCGGGGCGGGTGGCGTTCACACGTACCCCACTGCCCTCCAGCAGGCGCGCCAGTGCTTCCTGCGGCGTGTAGCTGCCCGTCACGGCCGGCGCGCGACGGCCGGCCACTGCCGACTCACTGAACAACACCTGCTGCCGCGACTGCTCGGAGAAGCGGCGCAGTGCCGCATCCAGCGGTTGGGCCGGAATATTGAACGGCATGCGCTGTGCCGGCTGCGCCTGCGCGATGGCCGGTGCAGCCAGTGCGCTGGAAATGCACACGGCCAGCAGCGGCAGCCGCGTGGCCTGTACACCCGTAGAGAACGCGCGGGCGACAAGTGCGCGCTTGATCTTCATGTACCCCATTACCGCTCCATCATGCTTGGCCACCACTGGCCTCACTGGGGTAAACGGAAAACAGCGATGGGGTGGGAACCCGTGCTGGAAAAATTTCTTCCAGCGGCGTCAGCGCGTCACAGGCCGCTCGTCGATGCGATAGCCGCCCTGCGCCGTGCGGGTCACCCGCACAGGCAACAGATCCGGCAGCGCTTCGACGAAACTGGCCGGGGCGTCGGTGGCGGCGTAGCCGGAAACCGGCAGGAACTTCAGCCCTGGCTGGCCCAGCGTGACCGGGTGGCCCAGATACTGCGCGACTTCCTGCGCCACTTCGTCCAGCGGGGTGCGCCGGAACACCAGGCGCCCGTTGCGCCAACCGCCGATGCTGTCTGCACTGGCAGAAATGGGGCGATACGTGGCTGTGGCGGTGGTAACGGCCAGGCCCTGTTCGGCGTAAAGGCTGATGGGCGTGGTGTCTTCGGCGCGGTCCGGCTGTACCCGCACGTGCCCATGCAGCACCTTGACCAGCACTTCGCCCGGCCCATTGCGCACATTGAAGGCAGTGCCGACCACGGTCACCCGGCTGCGCTGGGCATCGACGGTGAAGGGCCGCTCGGCCGCCGGGGCGACCTCGAAGAACGCCTCGCCCTGGCTGAGCACTACCTCGCGGCGGGAGCGATAGAAATGCACGGCCAGCGTGCTGCGCGCGTTGAGCGAAATCCGTGAGCCGTCGGGCAATTGCAGATCACGGATCTCGCCAGCGGCGGTGCTCACGTCCTGTACGTAGCTGGGCGTGGTGTACCACCCGTAGCCGACGCAACCCAGGGCCAGGAGCGCCACAGCCGCAGCGGTCGCCACGCGAGGAAGGCGTCGCGACCGCGCGCGGCGCGTCATGCCGTCCGGTCGCAGGGCGGCAGGTGCCGCTGGCGCAGGCGCGGCCTGAGTGTCCGAGGCCAAGGCGGGGCGCGGCAGCTGGCCGAGGTCGTGCCAGGTGCTGGCCACGTCGATGAACGCCTGTTGGTGCGCCTCGCTTTCGGCGAGCCAGTGCTGCAGGGCCGCCTCGTCATCCGGGCGCCAGTCCTCATCCTGCCGTCGCAGCAGCCACGTGGCCGCCGCCTCGTGCAGGGCAAACGGGTCAGAACCTGCGGCAGAAGGGAGATCGGTCATCGGCAGGGAAGATCGGCATCAATGGCAGGCGCCAACACCTCGCCCGCCCCGCTGGACCGATGCAGTTCCTGCATCTGTTCCAGCGACGCATAGCGTACCCGCACTTGGCAGTAGGCAACCGCGCGCGACAGGTGCTTGACCACCATGCGCCGGGAGATCTGCATGCGGGCGGCCACCTCTTCCTGGGTCAGGCCATCGAAACGGCAGAGCACGAAGGCTTCGCGTTGGCGCTCGGGCAGTTCGGCCATCGCATCTGCCAGGCGTTGCAGGCGCTGGCGCTGTGCGGTGAGCTGCAACGGGCACTGTGATTCATCGCTGGCCATGGGGTGGCCGGCATCCTCCGCATCTGCCAGAGGCACGGTCTGCACGTGGCGGCCTGCGCTGCGCTCGCGGTACTCATCGGCCACGGTGTTCATTACCGTCCGGCGAAGGTAGGCGCCCTGCTGGTCGCTGGAGGCCAGCGAAGGGTTTGCCGCAATCCATTTGACTGCGCCGTCGTGCAGGGCGTCCTCAGCGTCTCCGCCTCTGACACGCGCAAGGCCGCGGAGGATGGGCGCCCGCCAACGGGCATAGGCTTTGGCCAGCAGGTTCCCGCCCGTGGATGAGCCGCTTTCGGCCAGGCCGGCCTCTGCTGATGCGTTGTGGTTCGCGGCCCTGCCCGTGCCCCGGCCTAGCGCGGACACGGCGCCCTCAGGACATATGCCTGCGGTCTGCACAGGTGGGGCGGGACATTCACTTGGATAGCCGGCGGATGGGCCGCACTGGGCGACAGAGGGGAGGAATCCCGCAAGTGTAGTGAGAGTCATTTGCAATTGGAACTCCCCCGCCCTGCCCGTCCCCCCTCGCGAAAGGCGCGCCGGTGCTACGTCACTCGCGCGACGGGACAGCACCCTCGGCAACCCTGACGAAGACGGGGTTGGAATAGAACCACAGGTCGTCCCACGGATCCTCGCCGGGCGTGTCCGCCAGTGCATCCACCGCACCGGTGCTGTTGCCCCGCACCCGCACGAAGCCACCGCGCGGCGGCACCGGCACTGACCAGCGCGCCACGATCCAGTCGCCGTCACGCTGCCAGGTTGCCGCGTCGAATCCGCGCCGCTGCATCTGCAGCGCACCGTCCTCATCCCTGCCGCCCACGATCAGCTCGATGCGCTTCAGCGCGGGGTGCTGCCCGTTGGCGTTGGTGCGCGCCGGCTGCCGTGCCCGCACCTCCACCTGCATAGTCTGGACAGGCGGCAGCAGCAGCGTGCCGCCCATCCCGGCGCTGGAGTCGCCTGCGGCCACCCGCAGCTCCAAGGCGTCGATCAGGTCGCCGGTGACGGTGAACATGCGGCCGTTGCGCAGGGCATCCAGGATGTCTTCGGCCTCCGGCCGCGCCCATGCATAGGTCTTGCTGTACTCGCCCGGGTCGTAATCGCGTCCGCCATCGCGCAGGTTCACATGCGAGTCGGAGTTGGCGGTGATCCAGAAGCGGATGCCATCGGCCAGCATCTGGTCCCAGATGCCGCCGACCTGCGCGGTCATCTGGTCGTAGCCGCCCAATGTCGGCGCGGCCGCGTTACGGTACAGCCCGCGTTCGCTGCGGATGGCCTGGTGACCGGGGGCGCCCTCCATTCCCACCAACACATGGGGTGCGGCCGCATGCCAGCCGCGCAGTTCGTCCGAGGTCACCTCGCCCCACTTGCCGATGCCGGTCGCGGTACGCGAAGGATGGTTGATGAACATCAGTGGCGCAGGGGCCAGGCCGCGCAGGTATGTCAGCGCCGCCTGCATCTGCTGTTCGCTATCGCGGCTGCCGTGCAGTGGCTCGCTGCGGCTGAAGTCCCGCTCGGCGATGACCAGCTGCTCGCGTTCCTGCGGGCCGGGCGCGATGATCAGCGAGGCGTGCTCGCCGGCCGGCACATCGAATTCCATGCCATTGAACTGGATCACGTCGGGCACATCGGTGCGCGCCTGCAGCAGTGCGGGATAGGCATGGTCGCGGGTGACCGTTGAGTGGCCGGGGCCACCGTGGTCGGTGTGGACCATCCAGCGCAGGCCGAAGGCCCGGGCCTGTGCCGCATTATGGCTGCGGCTGTAGGGAGAGTCGCCACCACGCACCGGCGTGGGCGGCGTGGTGCGGCGGTCCCAGTCCACGCTCCATTCGCTGTGCACGTGGTGGTCACCGGCCAGCCATTGGCGGCCAGCGTCGTCTGCCTGCGTTGCCGCCGCCGGGGCGGAGAATGCCGGGGCCGCCGCTGCGAACAGCGCCAGCATTACAAGGTTCTTCATGGGTTCACCTCTGAAAAGCGCGCGGACGACGCACGGACCCTTGCGGGTCCGCACGCTGCCGCTGCGTGGATGCCTGCTTAGAAGTCCGCGCGCAGGCCCAGGCTGATGCGACGGCCCGAGGTCTCATCCATGGTCGGGAAGGACGGGTCCATGGTGTAGCCGCTGGTCCGCTCGTTGGTGAGGTTGATGCCCTTCAGGCTGATCTTGATGTTGTCGGTGATGCGGTAACCGATCGACACATCCATCTGGCCATAGGCATCGCGCCAGATCGGGTACAGGTTGTAGCCGATCGATTCGACGTAGGCGCCCTTGTGGTTGTAGGACACGCGGGCGTCGAAGCGCGAATTCTCGTAGTAGGCGGTGAGGTTCCAGGTCTTCTCCGACAGCCCCGGCATCGGGGTGCGGATGCCCAGGCTGGATTCGCCGGCCAGCGAGCTGTCCAGCATGGTGTAGTTGGCATTGATGCCAAACCCGTCCAGCCACGGGGTGAACATGTTCAGCGGCAGCTGTGCCACCAGCTCAACGCCATCGACCTGGTAGGAACCCTTGGCATTCACCGGCTGGTAGACGTCGAAATCGTAGATGCCATTGAGGCTGCCGTTGGCGTTGTATACCGCCACATCCGGCACCACGCCGGTCAGCGAGTTGATCACCACGCCATCGATGTTCTTGCGGAAGTAGCTGGCGGCGAACAGCGCGCCGTTGTCCAGGTACTTCTCCAGGCCGATCTCCCACTGCTTGGCATAGGTGGGCTTCAGCTCAGGATTGCCGTCGGTGAAACGGTAGGAGCCCCAGCTGGCGGTGCGCTTGTAGGCGATGTCGGACAGCGCCGGGCGCATCATCACCTTGGACGCCGCCGCGCGCAGCAGCAGGCCGTGCGACAGCTCGGCGGTCATGTTGAAGCTGGGCAGCAGATCGTCATAGCTGCCGTCCTTCGACACCGGGGTGTCGGTGTAGCCGGTGCTGCCGTTGGGCAGCTGGATCGGGTGATAGCCGAACGAATCGACCTTGGTATCCACGTAGCGCGCACCCGCATTGACGGTGAACGGCACGCTACCGATGTCGAAGGCGAAGTCGGCCATCGCGTAGAAGCTCATCACCTTCTCGTCGACCTGGTAGAACTGGCCAGGATCGAACGGAGTCTGGAAGCCCGCGTAGCGGAACGCGCTGCGTGCGTAGTCGTTGGAGATCTGCTGCCAGGCCAGGCCCTTGTTGGAGTAGCTGCCGCCGGGAACGATGTCGTCGATGTACTGCAGCGGGCTGTCGGCCATCGTGCGGGTGTTGACCCAGGCGCTGCTGCCCGCGCTCGGCCCGGTGATCTTCAGTTCGCCGTACTGGCGTTCCTTGGAGCGGTCGGTATAGCGTGCACCGAACCGGACCGTGTGCAGCGCGGGCAGGAAGGCCATGTCCAGCAGGCGGGTGACATTGATCTGGGCGGCGTACTTGTCGTCCTTCACCTTCTCCAGCGTGGTCTCGTAGGCCTCGAACAGGTACCGGGCCGGGTCGTTGTACATGTCGAAGCTGCCGGCGGCGGCAGTCGGGATGGTTTCACCGCTGCTGCCGGTCCAGCGGGTGCGCGACGGCGCATAGGCCACGTGCTTGAGATTGGAGAAATCCGAGGTCTTTTCCGCGCCGGAGTAGCCCACCAGCGCATCCACGTACCAACGGTCGCCCTTCCAGTCCATCGCCATGCTGTACTGGCTGTAGTCGGTCTTGTTGATCCGCTCCTTGCTCAGCATCTCGTGCTGGGTGGCGGTGTAGGACACATCGCGCAGCACCACCATGCCGTACTCGGACAGCGTAGTGGCATCGTAGGCATGGATGGTATCGAACGTGCTGCGACTCGACGCGGAATAGGCGGCCGCGTCGTACTCGTCCTCGGTACTGTCATAGCCGCCGACCATCGCGTCGAAGGTCAGGCTGAAGGTGTTGCTGGGCTTGTACTGCAACGACCCGGTGGCGCCCCACTTGTCCTGCTCGTTGAGATAGACGCGGTCGCCCACCTTGTCCTGGAACACGACCCGGTTGGTCTGCTCGGCATCATTGCGATTGGTGATGTTGACGCCCGCGTCGCGCAGCAGCACCGCCTGTGCCTGGGTGCCGCGGGTGCCCGAGGCAGTGAGGAATCGCGAGGACGGCCGGAAGTTGATGCCCGAGGTGGAGTCGGTGCGGTTGGTGCGCTTGGACTGCGAGTACGAGACCAGCGCGCCCCAGTCACCCCAGGTATCGGCGGCGAGGAAGGCAAAACGCGGGTCCACCTCCTTCGAGATGCTGTTGTGCGCGCCTTCGGCGGAGAACACGAGCTTGCGTTCGTTGTAGTCGAACGGGCGCGCCGTGGAGATCTTCACCGAGCCGGCAATGCCGCCCTCTTCGTCGGCGGCGGTGGGCGACTTCTGCACGGTCACCTGCTGGATGATCTCCGAGGCGAACATGTCGAATTCGACGTCGCGACCACCACTGCCGGAGGCGGTCGCCAGATCGTTGATCGAAACGTGGGTGTACTCCGAAGGCAGGCCGCGCACATTGACCTTGGTGCCCAGGCCCTTGTTGCGCTCGATGGTCACGCCCGGCATGCGCTGCAGGGCTTCAGCGAGATTCTGTTCGGGAAAATCGGCCACGTCGGTCGCAACGATCGAATCCGAAAAGCCCACCGTGGCGCGCTTGATGTCCACGGCCTTCTCCAGGCTGCGGCTGTAGCTGCCGGTGACCTGGATGGTTTCGAGGTTGGCCGCCTGCGCACCGGAACTCGCAGCGCTGGCCGGTGCCGATGCCGCGACTGCGCCCGCTACCGCCCCGGGTGCTGCCAGCGCGGAGGTACCGGCCGGCGCGCTGGCGTCCTGTGCCTCGATGGTGACCGTGGTGGCATTGAGATACCGGTAGCGCAGCCCGGTGCCGGCCAGCAGGCGGGTCAGCGCTGCGTCCGCGCTGAGGCCGGCCGGCACGCCCGGCGTGCGCGGATTGCCGGCATTCTGCGCGTTGTAGACGAACTGCAGGCCGGTCTGGCGCGACAGCGCGTTGAGCGCCCCATCCAGCGGCTGCGAGGCGATCGCTTCGCTGGCGACGCGGGCCGGTTCTGCGGCGTTGGCGCCGGCCGTGGCGGTGATCTGCAGTGCAAGGGCAATGGAAAGGAACAGGGTGCGGCGCATCGTAGGGTCCAGTAGGGAATGGCGGTGGTCGCGGAACGGGTGTGTTCCTGCATTCCCCATCTACGAGTGCGCAGCGCGCCGATCGGGCACCCCTTGTTCGATGAATTTTTTCTTACAGCGCCTGCGGCGCTCCAGCACGCAACCGCACATGGATTCCGTCCGGTGCCACCTGCGTGACCAGCGTCGGTTGCTGGTCGAGGAATGCGCGCAGCGACGCCACGTCATCCGCGCGCAGGTTGCCGGTCAGGCGCAGCGCACCGGCGTCATCGCTCACGTGCAGGCGCAGCGTGTTGCGCCGGTTGAAACGGTCGGCCACGTCGCGCAGCGCCTCGTCGCGGAACAGCACCCGCCCGGTCCACCATGCCGTCATGCTGGCGGCGTCTTCCTCGCGGATGCGCACGCGCTGGTCACGGTAGTCGACCTGTGCCGCCTGCCCGGCGCCAAGGTCGGCCAGCATGCGGCCGCGGCCACCATCGCCGCGCACGTGCACGCGCCCCTCGCTGACGCCGATGCGGGCCTGTTCGCGCAGCAGCGAGACATCGAACGTGGTGCCGATGTCCGTCACCTGCAGGCCAGCAGCATGTACCGCGAACGGGCGCCGGTCCTTGGCCACGACAAAGCTGGCCTGGCCACGTTCAAGCTCGACGCGCCGCCCCAGCAGGGTCATGCGTACCGATATCTCGCTTTCAGCGTCCAGGCGCACGACGGTGCTGTCGGGCAGCGTGACCTGCCGCGGCATGCCATGTGCGGCCACATAGTGCCCGGTGCGCGGCCAGGCGGCGGTCGCGCCTGCGCCTACAGCCAGCATCAGCGCCGCTGCGGCCGCGATGCGCGGCAAGCCGGGTGCGGGCCGTGCCCGGCGCTGGCTTGATGCCGCGGACGGGCGTGGCGACAACCGCACGACGTTGTGATCATTGCGCGTCGGCGCGGGAGCCTTCAACAGTGCGTCGACGTCATCCGGCATGCCGCGCAGCGCATCGCCCAACGCACCGGCCACCTCGCTGATGGCCATGTACTCGCGCAGGTGTTCGGGGGAGACCAGCAGCCACTGCATGAAGGCGTGCTGCTGCGAAGGGCTGAGGTCGCCTTCGCGCTGCAGCGCGTGCCACTGCGCGGCGGCCAGGGTCAGCGCCGATGGATGTTCAATGGCCACGCTCACGACCTCCCTGCCGGTTCGGCCAGCGCCCGGCGGCACACCGAAAGCCCGCGCACCACATGCTTCTTCACCATATGCGCTGACACGCCCATGCGTTCGGCGATCTGCTTGTAGCTCAAGCCATCGCGGTACTGCATGACCAGCACCGCCCGGGTGTGTTCGGGCAGGGTCTGCAGCAGCGTCTGCAGGCGCTGGCGGCGCTGCTCCCGTTCGGCGGCATCTTCCACGCATTCCCCGCTGGCCAGGCTTTGGCCCGGGCCTTCGATTTCTTCGATGGACAGGGTCGACCAGCGCCGGCGCGCGGCCTGCTCGCGTGCCAGATTCTGCGCGACGGTGAACAGGTACGCTTCCGGGTTGGCGATCGGCTCGCCCTTGCCTTCATGCGCACGCAGCAGGCGCAGATAGGTTTCCTGCACCAGGTCTTCGGCGTCCTGCCGCGCACCGCGTCGCACGAAGAAGCCACGCAATAGTGGCGCGTGCTCTTCGAACATGCGCGCCAGCCGCCGCCTTGCCTGTTCGGCCACCTGCGTCGCCCCTGCCCCCTGAAGTGCGCCGCAAGGTACGGGCGCGGTGTGACGCCTTCATGACGGCGGTGCAGCAGGTCTGGCGCGTCGCAGGACAACGAGAGCCAAGTATCGAGGCGCCGCCATCGGCGCCTCGATAGCCCGTTCCTCACGCGCTGATGCGCATCGCGTTCCTCGTGGCATGCCCTTGATCGTAGCCGGCATGCCCCATCAGCGGCTCGGCCACAACGCCCTGCGCCTCGCTCCAGCCGGTGCCGGCATCACCGGCAAACCCACCGATGGCCTCGATCAGCTGCCGCACTTCCGCATTGGCCGACGCATCTGCCGTACCGGCGGATGCACGCGTGGTTGCGGCCGGAAGTGGCTTGAGCTGGCCGGCGATGGCCGATGCCGAAATGGCGTTGCCTCCGTCCCCCGGCTGCACGAACGCGATGGCGTACTGCCCGCCCTGGAAATGCTTCAGTACCCGCATCTGCTGGCCCGCATCGGCGTCCACCCGCACGAGCAGGTCGTCGCCATCCCGGTAGTAGCTCAGGCGGCTGCGCGCGATGCCGTCGAAGTACAGCCAGTCGGTCCCGCCGCCGGTGTTGTCCACGGTGTCCACGCCACCGCCTGCGCGGTAGAAGTAGGTGTCGTTGCCCGCGCCACCGAACAGCAGGTCGTTACCGTCTTCGCCCACCAGCTGGTCGTCGCCCGCGCCACCGATCAGGATGTCGTTGCCCGAGCCGCTGAAGCTGCCATTGCCACCGGACAGGTAGTCATTGCCATCGCCCCCCTCGAGCTTGTCATCCCCGCCCATGCCGAACAGGGTGTCGTCGCCGCCGAGGCCCTGCATGCGATCACGGCCACTGGTGCCCACCAGCTGCTCGCCGGCCGCCGTGCCGGTGATCTGTGAGGGATAGTCGCCGTCATTGCCGCCCCCCGGGTTGCCGCCACCGGTGCCGGGCACCAGCGCATTGATGGCCGCCGTGTTCAGCGCCGAGCCACCTGCAGGCTGCAGGTAGTCCAGCGCCATGTCACCGCCGAGGAAGTGATTGGTGACGGTGACCTTCTGGTTGCCATTGCCGTTGACGGTGATCACCAGGTTGTCGCCATCACGGGCGAAGGCGAGCTTGGACAGCGAAATGTCGTTCTGGAAGATCAACCAGTCCGTACCGCCCCCCGTGTTGTCGATGACATCGATGCCGCCGCCATAGACGTACTGATCGTCGCCTGCGCCACCGATGAGCACGTTGCTCCCGTCTTCGCCACGCAACGTGTCATTGCCCAGCCCGCCTTCGAGGCGATCGTCGCCCGAGCCGGTGCCGCTTCCATTGCCGCCGGACAGGTAGTCGTTTCCGTCGCCACCACGCAGGGTGTCATTGCCGCCCATGCCAAACAGCGTGTCGGCACCGCCCAGGCCCTCGATCAGATCCTTGCCGGCGCTGCCCGCCAGCTGCTCGCCGGCTGCGGTGCCCTGGATGACCTGGTCGAACTGCCCGCCGGTACTGCCGCCGGCAACGATCTGGTTGATCTGCGCGGTGGTCAGGTAGGAACCACCGTCCGGCTGCACGTAGTCGATCGCGGCGTCGCCGCCGAGGAAGTGGTTGGTGACCCGGACGGCCGGCGTTGCAGCGTTGTCCAGCGTGATCAGCAGATCGTTGCCATCTCGGCTGAACGAGATCCGCTCACGGCCGATGCCGCCGGTGAAGAACACGCCGTCGAAGCCTCCGCCGGTGTTGTCCACCGTGTCGGTGCCGCTGCTGGCGTCGAAGACGTATTTGTCATCGCCGCTGCCACCGATCAGCGTGTCGTTGCCACCGCCACCGACAATCGTGTCGTTGCCACCAAGCCCGTGGATGATGTTCGCTTCCGCATTGCCGGCCAGGTAGTTGTCCAGCGCATTGCCACTGCCATTGATGGCATCCGTACCGGTCAGGAACAGATTCTCGATGTTGTCGGACAGCACGTACGAGGCGCTGGACTGGACCTGGTCCTTGCCGGCACCGGGCGCCTCGACCACCACGTCGGCACTGTCATCGACAATGTAGACATCGTCGCCGGCCCCACCTTCCATGCGGTCGATGCCCTCGCCGCCATCGTGATAGTCGTTGCCGCTGCCGCCGAACAGGGTGTCGCTACCGCTTCCACCAAACAGCGAATCATTGCCATCCAGGCCGTACAGCAGATCATCGCCATCCCAGCCGCCGAGCGTATTGGCACCGGCGTTGCCAGTGATCACATTGTCCAGCCCGTTGCCATTGCCGGTCTGGATGCCGACGGCCAGGATCAGATTCTCGACCTCATCGGCAAGCACGAGGTTTGTCTCGTAGCGACGCTCGACGGTGTCGACGCCCTCCCCGGCATGCTCGACGATCCAGTCGCCGCTGCTGTCGTTGACGTAGTAATCGTCCCCCTCGCCTCCCTGCATCCGGTCGCCACCGGCGCCGCCGTCGAGACGGTTGTTGCCTGAATTGCCGGTCAGCTGATTGTTGCCACCGTTGCCGGTGCCACTGATGTTGCCGCTGCCGGTCAGCACCAGATCTTCCAGGGTATCGCCGAGCATATAATCGATGCTCGATTCCACCGTGTCGTGGCCTTCGCCGGCGAGTTCAACCACGACATCGCCGGCCTGGTCGACCACATAGGTGTCGTCGCCCAGGCCACCCACCATGCGGTCGGCCCCTGCCCCGCCATCCAGGCGGTTGCTGTTGCTGTTGCCGGTCAGTTCGTTGTTGTCGGCGCTGCCAATGGCGGTGATGGCGCCACTCCCTTCCACCAGCACCAACCGCTCGATGTTGCCCGACAGCGTGTAGTCGCTGGTGGCGTGCACGACATCGAACCCGTCGCCCGCAAGTTCGACGATGCTGTCCAGCAGACTGTCCACGTGGTAGATGTCATCACCGGCGCCGCCCTCCATGTGATCGTCCCCGGACTGGCCATCAAGCACGTCGTTGCCGCTGCCACCCAGCAGGCGGTCGTTTCCTTGGCCGCCGAACAACTGATCATCGCCGGCGCCACCCTCGAGCCGGTTGGCGCCCTCGTTGCCGGTGAGGACGTTGGCAAGTTCGTTGCCGGTGCCGTCGATGTCCGCCGCGCCCGTCAGCGTCAGGGTTTCCAGCTGCGCGGACAGTGCGTAGCTGGCACTGCTCAGGACATGGTCACGACCGCCACCGGCAAGCTCGACGATGCGGTCGTTGCTGTTGTCCACCACATAGGTGTCGTCACCCGCACCTCCGCGCGCTTCATCCACCCCCTCGCCGCCGTCGAGCCAGTCGTTGCCAGCGCCGCCCTCCAGCAGGTCGGCACCCTGCCCGCCAAACAGGCGGTCATCGCCGGCCTCGCCGTACAGCGTGTCATCACCGTCATGGCCATGAACCGTGTCGTCACCCTCTCCGGCGTGCACGATGTTCTGGCCGGCGTTGCCGTGGATGACGTCGGCCAGCGGAGTGGCTTCCAGGACCGCCAGATCCAGCGCCGCCGGATCGAGCAGGCGGGTGACGCCGCCCGCCACCAGCGACAGCCCCAGGGCCGCCAGGCCGGTGATCGGGTCGAAATAGCGCTCAAGACGGATCTGGTCGGCACTGCCGTCGAGGAAGGTCAGAACCAGATCGCCATTGTCCCGTCGCAGCACGGCCGAGGCCAGCGCCCGGTCGACAAGCTGCAGGGTGGTTGCCCCCTCGGTATCCAGGATCATGTCCTGGCCGTCACCGCTGGCGAACCGGTACTGGTCATCCCCGCTGCCACCGGCCAGGCGGTCATTGCCCGCATCGCCCTGCAGGATGTCATTGCCGTCCCCGCCCATCAGCTCATCGTCGCCGGCACCGCCGCGCAGCTCATCGTTGCCCTGCTCCCCGGCCAGCCAATCGCGCCCCTCGCCACCGTCCAGCACATCATTGCCGCCACCGCCGTAGAGCGCATCCATGTCGGCCCCACCGGACAGCTGGTCATCGCCTTCGCCGCCATCCAGCGTATCGCTGCCCTGGCCGCCATCGAGCAGGTCGTTGCCCTCGCCGCCCTGCAGCGTGTCATCGCCTTCGCCGCCGAACAGCTGGTCGTTGCCCTGCCCGCCGGACAGGGTGTCATGGCCGCCCTCGCCGGAAAGAACATCGTCGCCTTCATAGCCCTGCAGATGGTCATCGCCAGCGGTGGCCACCTGCACCCGCTGGCGCACGGCGGCCACGGTCCAGATCGTGCCATCGGCAAAGCGGATCTCGTCCACGCGCGAGGGACCATTGCCATCGTTCTGGAAGTAGCGCGACACCGTCAGCCGATCGGTGCTGCCCGCACGCACCAGCAGCAGGTCGTCGCCAACCCGGCTGGCAATGATGTCCGTCGGCGCGATGTCCGCGGCGAACGAAATCGCGTCAAGGCGTCCTGCACTGTCGTCATGATTGTCGATCACATCCTGGCCGAATCCAGCGGCGAACCCGTACACGTCATTGCCCTGGCCACCGCGCAGCTGATCGTTGCCGACGCCACCCCACAGCTGGTCGTCGCCGGCCCCACCATCGAGCGTATCGTTGCCGCTGCCGCCCACCAGCAGATCCTGCCCGTCACCGCCATTGAGGCGGTCGTCGCCTTCGCCACCGTCCAGCTGGTCGTTGCCATCGTCACCGTTCAGCGTGTCCGCACCGCCTCCGCCGGTCAGGGTGTCGTTGCCGCCGCGGCCACTCAACCACTCGTTGCCGTCTCCGCCATGGATGATGTCGTCGCTGTCGTAGCCGTAGAGATCGTCCACCCCCGGTACCGGAATAAGGACCAGCGCCTTGACATCGGCAATGCTCCACTGCACCCCGTTGGAGAAGCGAATGCGATCCAGGCGATAGTCACTCTGGCCGTCTGCGCGGAAGTAGTCCTGGATATCGACACGGTCGCCGGTACTGATGATCTGGATGCACAGATAGTCGCCGCTGCGCCAGACCTTGAGGTCTGAAGGCAGGATGCCCGCGCCGATCTCGAGCGTGTCGACACGGCCATTGGAGGCGTCGTAGTTGTTGATGCGGTCATGACCGCTGCCACGGCCGAACAGATAGCGGTCGCTGCCTTCTCCGCCCTGCAGGTAGTCGTCGCCGGCGCCACCGTCAAGGACGTCGTTGCCCGCACCGCCGTAGAGCGCATCGGTACCCAACCCGCCTTCCAGACGGTCCGTGCCGGCGCCGCCGCTCAGGCTGTCGTTGCCTGCGTCGCCGTACAACAGATCGTCGCCCTCTCCGCCGTCCAGTGTGTCTTCACCCTGGCCCCCGGACAGGAGGTCGGCGCCTGCGCCGCCCGACAGGGTGTCGTTGCCTGCGCCGCCGAACAGGGTGTCGCTGCCCTGGCCACCGTCCAGCAGATCGTCGCCGGCGCCGCCGAGGATGAGGTCATCGCCGGCGCCACCACGCAACTGCTCGCGCACATCGGCGGCCTGGTCGCGGCCGACAAGGATTCCATCATTGCTGCCGAGGCTGCCTGCCACCGAGCCGTCCGTCGCCACGCTGCTCAGCTGCAGGCCTGCGGCGGCCAGTGCCGCACCTAGGTCGGGCTGGGACTCCGCCTGCAGCAGCCAGCTGCGCAGCATGGTCTCGCCCGCGGCCCAGCCGTTGCCCAGCAGGAATCGCCCCTGCGCCCGCAACAGCTCAGCCAGGTCGATGATGGCATCGGCCTGGCTGCTGGCGAAGCGCGTGTTGAGCTTGGCTTCCAGTGCGGCAAAGGCAAAGCTGACCTGGCCCGCCTGCACATCCCAGGTGGGCTGGATCAGGTCGGTATAGCCCTTCAGGCGCGACTTGCTGCTGAGCGTTGCATAGAACGCTTCGAAGATCGCGTCGTAGACCTGCACGTACTGCTGCACGGTCTGCGTTCCCCACCAGACATCGGTAATCGGCGCGTAGCCCATGATCGCTTCAACCACGCGCATCTTCATGGTCTGGACGTCATCCAGCCAGGTCGGCTCCGGCCACACCAGTACTTCGTTGGGACGCAGCCGCACCACGTTGGTGGAGTTGGGATCTTCCACACCGCCGCCACTGTTGATGCGGATGGCCTGCGAAGAGAAGTAGGGGCTGGTGCGTGCCCATTCCAGGATCAGATCGTCCAGCAGGTCACGCTGTACCTGGCGTGTCTCCCCCGCAGAGAAGCTGATCAGCAGGGCCTGCAACGCGGGGGACAGCGCTGCGGCCTGGTGCAGCGAGCGCAGGTTGCCGATGCCGCGGCTGTTGACCAGCCCACGGATGGCCTCGGGCACCGCGACATCCTCGGCATAGTCGGAGCGCAGGCTGTCGTTGTCGAAGTTGAAATCCTGAAGCAGATGCGTCTGCTCGATGCCGTTCGCATCGCGGCGGCCGAATGTTGACGAGCCCAGCAGCGCGCCACCCTCCACGTCGCCACTGGCCCCGCCCATGGTGGTTCCGAGGAACGTGATGCCCAGCTCCTGCAGGGTCAGCAGTTCTCCTGCATCCGTGATGCCGTTGCCATTGGCGTCGCGCCACACCGAAAGCGAGGCGAACGACGCATCATTCAGATCGATCCGGCCGTCGGCGTTGTCATCCAGCGCCGCCAGTGCCTGGAAACCATTGGCGGCCCGCTGGCCATTCGCCAGGCGCGTCTGGTCGCCGAACAGTTCGCGACCCGAATCGATTCGCCCGTTGCCATCCAGGTCACGGACCAGCAGGCCATCGCGCGCATCCACCCAGCCACTGGCGGTGCGGATCCCATCGCCATCATGGTCGAACAGGGTGCCGGCCCAGCCGCGTTCGGCCACCGTGCGCACCTGGCCGTCTCCGTCCAGATCCAGTGCCAGGGGGTCGTAGCGCTCGATCCGGTAGGTGTTGTCGCCGCGGATGCGCCGCGCCAGATCCTCGAACCGATCGATGAAACGGCCCAGGCCATTGTCCATGGCCCAGCCCATTCCCTCGCCGAGCAGGTCAAGGAAGCGGCCGAACCCATGGTCCATGACCCAGCCCATCGCCTCGCTGAGCGGCGCTTCCAGGCCGGCCGCGCGCAGCACGCCGTTGATGTTCGACAGGATGGCAGCGGCAAGATCCTGCACGTAGCCGGTGACCGATCCGTCCTCGCTCTGCACCTGGACGAAATCCTCGCCCAGCCCCAGCGGCGGATCGAACTGGTCACCCAGCGTGCCCGCCCATCGGTCAGCCTCGCCGAGCTGCATATCCTGCACGGCGGTCATCACATCCTTGCCAATGATGTCACCCAGCGATTGCACGTGGCCGCCCAGGACGTCGTTCACCACTGTGTTGGCAAGGAGATCGGAGCCCTGCTGGAACCATGCCTCATTGGCGTTGAGTCCATTGACTGTGCCCTGCCACATGGTGGCACCACGGACCAGGTCGCTTACCAGGCTGCCGTCATTCGCATTGATCTTGCCAGCGGAATCGAACCAGTTGGACATCCTGTTGAGCTCGGCAGCCGTGGCAGCGTCCGAGGTGCGGGCTTGGGATGCAGCAAGATCTCTCAGGTAGCGATAGGCCTCGGCATGCTGGCCTGAGTTGCTGTAGTTCTGCAGCGTTGTGCGCTGGGACGAATCGAGATTGAGAATACCGGACATGTTCTTCCTTGATGCGGCATGGTGAAGGTTGAGGGGAAAACAAGACCACTACGAAGTGCACTGCAAATGCATCAGGGGGTATGCCCGCCAGGCGCGATGCGCGTTCTGCTGCTGGATACCCCCTCGGTGTCCTGCGTCGGCTGCGAGCAGGGTTCCCCCATGTACCAGGCATATGCCCAGGCCGCGAAGCGCAGATGGTCGGCGTGGCTCTCCGCGCCATAGGAGTACTGCAGGTACAATCCATCCATCTGCATTTCTGCACGGTAGATACCCCTGCCCGGCGAGTCGTTCGACCATGCGGTGGCAAGCACCTCGTGTCCGCAGGGGCCCATGAAGCGAAGCATGCTGTGCACCCGGGACCCGCTGTCGCGTTCCAGTCGCTGGAATCCATCGCCTTCATCAGTGACGCGCTCATCGCCTCGAAGTGACATCGAGGCAGGCAGCGTGGCGCCGACGCCGACAAGCAGGCGGACGGTCGTCCATGGCGTCCCTGCCGCTCTGCCGGGCCCTTCCCTTACGCGGCCGTCGTCGCGGTTCAGGTAGACCACCACCGCGTTGCCGCCAGCCGGGTCAACGCCGGGCCGCAGCAGGTAGGGTCGAAGCATCACATGTACGGGGCGCTGGGGTGGCGGGTCCTGGCACGCGGACAGGATTGCCAGCAGCGGAAGCATGAGCAAGCGCAGCATTCGCACGAATGACCTCATTTGTAGAGTGGCATGGACGCCCGTCGCAGGCGCCAAGGTGGATCAACGCTCGCGCAGCGACTCGCCTGCATGCTGGCGCAATGGACTCAACAGGTAATCGATGACCCGCCGATTCCCGGTCTTGATCTCGGCGCTCAGGCTCATGCCGGCAGTCATCCGTACACGCACCCCGTCGATCTGCAGGGTGGCGTTGTCGAGCTTCACCCGCACCGGGAAGACCAGGCCGAGATTCTCGTCCTGCATGGCATCGTGGGAGACGCTTACTACTTTCCCCGTCAGGTAGCCGTAGCGGGTATAGGGGAAGCTTTCCACCTTCACGGTTACCGCCTGGCCGGTGCGCACAAAGCCGATGTCTTTGTTGAGGATGGTGGCTTCGACCTCCAGCGCTTCCTCGCTGGGGACCACGGCCAACAGCGGTTGCGCCGGCGTAACCACGCCGCCCACGGTGTGCACGACCAGCTGCTGTACGGTGCCATCAACCGGGGCCCGCAGGGTCATCTGGTAGTCACGCTGCCCCGTCCGCGACACTTCAGGCGTCATCTGCCCGATCTGCTCCTGCGCCTCGCGCAGGCCATCCAGGGTCTGTTGCCGGAAGTCGGCCACCAGCACCCTCAGTTCTTCCTCGGCGGCGCGCTGGGCCGACCGGATCTCCTGCACGCGATTGCGCTGCGCAGCAAGATCGCGCTCGCCGGCAATACGCTCCTGCTCGCGCAGCAGGTAGTCGTGACGCCCCACGTAGTTGCCCTGCAGCAAGCGCCGATAGTCGTCGGCGCGCAGGCGGGAGATCCGCGCCGATTCCTCCAGGGGTTTCACCGAGTCCTGGGTGGTTTCCAGTTCCGCGCGGCGCTGCGCGATCAGGGCCTGCAGATTGTGGCGCTTGGCCTGCAGTGCCTCGTACTGGCTTCGCGCCAGCGACTGCTCGGCTTGTACCCGGTCTGTGGGCAGGTCCGGATCAACATGGAACACCGGCGCTGCACCATCCTCCAGGGCCTCGGCGAGGGCACGCAGGCGCAGGGCGGACATGCGCGCGTTCAACAATGCATCGCCTGCCTTGGCCACGTCGGCCGACGTAGCGGTGGCATCAAGCTCGATCAGCACCTGCCCCGCTTTCACCGCCTGCCCGTCACGCACCAGGATGCGTCGCACCACGCTGGTTTCCGCCGGCTGCACTACCTTGGTCCGTGAGTCCACGACGGTCTTGCCGGGCGCCACCGCAACGATATCGAGCTTGCCGAGACTGGCCCACAGCACCGCCACGCAGAACAACGCGATGATGATGCGCAATGTCCACCGCGCGGTGGGCGAGGCAGGGGTTTCAATCAGCTCCAGGTGTGCGGGCAGGAAGGACCGCTCGTCGGCCCTGCGTGCCGGCGGGTCCATCTCGTGGCGGGCCTGCCAGGCGCTACGGAACACGGCAAGGTAGCGCGCGGCGAAGACGCCGACTGCATCACGGATGTGCTTCATGCTGCCCCCTGCTGCAGGCGGTGCAGCTGCGCGTAGTGTCCGCCCGGCTGTGCCAGCAGCTCATCGTGCGTTCCGCTCTCGACGATGCGGCCACGGTCGACGACGACGATGCGGTTGGCCCTGCGCACGGTGGAAAGGCGGTGCGCGATGATGATGACGGTGCGCCCCCTGCAGATCTCGCGCATGTTGGACATCACCGCATGCTCCGACTCGTAGTCCAGGGCGCTGGTGGCCTCATCCAGGATCAGGATGCGGGGATCGGTGATCAGCGCACGCGCGATCGCCACGCGCTGCCGCTGGCCACCCGACAGGCCTGCACCGTGCTCGCCCACTTTGGTGTCATAGCCCTCAGGCAGCGCCGAGATGAACTCGTGCGCGCCGGCCAGGGTTGCCGCCTTGATCACCCGCTCCAGCGGCATGCCCGGATCACTCAGTGCGATGTTCTCGCGCACGCTGCGGTTGAACAGGAAGTTCTCCTGCAGTACCACGCCCAGCTGCCTCCGCAGCCAGGCAGGATCGGCCAGGGCCAGATCATGCCCGTCCACCAGTACCCGCCCACGTTCGGGCGTGTACAGGCGCTGCACCAGCTTGGTCAGCGTGCTCTTGCCGGACCCGGAACGCCCGACGATGCCAATCACCTGCCCGGCCGGTACGTGCAGATCGATGCCAGCGAGAATCTCCGGCGTATCCGGGCGATAGCGGAAGCCGACCTGCTCGAAGGTGATGTCACCGCGGATGGGCGGCAATGCCATCCGGCTGCCGGGAAGTTCCGTGCGGGTGTTGAGGATATCGCCGAGGCGCTGGACGGAAATGCCTACCTGCTGGAAGTCCTGCCACAGCTGGGCCAGGCGGATGATCGGCGCGGCGACCTGCCCGGACAGCATGTTGAAGGCGATCAGCTGGCCCAGCGACAGCTCGCCATCAATGACCAGCTTTGCCCCCCAGAACAGGATGGCAACGCTGACCAGCTTCTGCACAAGCTGCACGCTCTGCTGGCCGACGGTCGCGATCTTGGTGACCCCGAAGCCCGCATTGACATATCCGGCCAGCTGGCTGTCCCAGGTGCGCGTCACCCGCGGGTCGACTGCATTCGCCTTGACCGTACCGATGCCACTGATGGTTTCAACGAGGAAGGACTGGTTGTCCGCGCCGCGTGCGAACTTCTCATCCAGCCGCTTGCGCAGAACGGGAGTGATGCCCGCCGAAACGAGCGCGTAGAGCGGTAGCGAGATCACCACGATCAGGGTCAGCCAGCCGCTGTAGTAGAACATCACGGCCAGGAACACGACGGTGAACAGCAGGTCCAGCACCGAGGTCAATGCCTGCCCGGTGAGGAAGTTGCGGATGTTCTCCAGCTCGCGCACGCGTGCAATGGTGTCGCCAACCCGCCGGGATTCGAAGTACGCCAGCGGCAACGCCAGTACATGCCGGAACAGCCGGGCACCCAGCTCGACGTCGATCTTGCTGGTGGTATGGGCGAACACATAAGTACGCAACCCGCTGAGCACCACGTCGAACACGGCAATCGACACCAGGCCGATCGCAATCACATCCAGCGTTGTCAGGCCTCGATGCACCAGCACCTTGTCCATCACCACCTGGTAGAACAACGGCGTGACCAGCGCGAACAACTGGATGAAGAACGAGACGACGAAGACTTCCAGCAGCATCTTCCGGTACTTGATCACCGCCGGAATGAACCAGCTGAAATCAAACCGGGCCAGCTCACCGAGAACCGAGGCCCGCGATGCGACCTGCAGCAGGCGCCCGCGGTAGCGTTGCCGGAGCGCGGCCATGTCAATGCTCTGCGGACGTTTCTCGGCCAGGTCGTGGATCAGTACCTGATCGCCACTGATGCGGGCGATGATGAACGCATCACCGTCGTCGCCGAGCGCCAGCGCAGGCAGGTTGGACAGCGCCAGGCGCGCAGCTGGCGTCGATACCATCCGCGCCTTGAAGCCCAGCTTGCGGGCCGCCAGCACCAGGGTCGTTTCGTCCATCGGGCCATCGCCCAGGCCAGCGTCGTGCGCCAGCTGACTGGCGTCGGCCGCAATGCCATGAAATTGAGCAAGCAGTACCAGACCACGCAACGCCAGATCCTGTCGATCCTGCGCACGCTCTCCCCCCAGCACCGAAGGTGCCGCGTCTCCCTGTGACATAACATTCCCTGCGCAGCTTCCATTGTGCGCAACCCCGCGCCGAGATTGGGGTCAGTTCACAGGCCTGTCAAGTGGGTTCCCGAAGGCCATACGATCAACCCGATCCGTGCTGCGCGACTTCGTGACCCGGCATTAACGTGACGCATCACGACCGACCGATTCAGCCCGCGATCCCCAGCCCCTTGCCCGCCGCGTCCAGCCGCAACGAGGCCAGGTAGCGGCAGTACTTGCCGATGAACAGGCCGGTGAACCCACCCGACAGCAGCAGGTACGCCGCGCTGGCGCCGGCATGGGTGGTCAATGCGGGCGAGACCGCAAAGGCGACTTCGAAGCCGTACTTCACCAGGAACGTGACCAGCAGCAGCGGCAACACGCTGTAGTCCGCATTGCGCCAGAGCTTCCCGGTGGCGCTGTCGAGCGTCAGTTTCACGTGGCCCAGTAGCAGCCATCCCAGCGCCGCGCCCGAGCCGATGCCGGCCAGCCACTCACCCCATGCACTGAGGGATATCCCGTAGCGGTGGCTGATCGACCAGGCGCCCCAGACGGTGAACAGGACTGGCACGACGGCCAGCTTCTGCAGGGAGGTTTCGCCCGGCTTCATGGCGGCGATGCCGCGCGTAATCAGGAAGGCCAGGAGCAGCCAGACCCAGGTCGGCGTCTGCGAGGCAAGGTGCTGGAGCATGTTCATGGGTCGTCCCTCGGCTGAATGGTGGCGGAGCGTCTACGTCTTGACGCTCACTATTCGCTTCCACGCGGGTTGCGGCCAGTGACAGCTGTCAGCCATCGCGGATTACGCTGCGATGTGCACCGACTCAGGCCCCTGCGGCCACATGCCGTTAACGGCCCAACCCTATGCTGGGGTCCATTGGAAACCCACGAGGCGCGACCCATGACCAAGCTGCACACCCTGCTGCTGACCGGCGGCCTGCTCGCCCTGAGCCCGCTGGCCTCGGCCGAGACCGTGAACCTGACCAACAGCGCCGACGGCGCCAACCGCGAGGCCGGCATCACGGCGGTGAAAAAGAAGCTGCAGGATGCGTGTACCGACCGCAAGGGCACGCCCGATGCCGCCTCGTTCGAAGTGGTGTTCGAGAAGACCAGCGAGAACCCCAACGTGCCGAAGCCCTACTATGTGGACGGCCGGATGAAGTGCGACCTGCCGGGCTGACCTGACGGATAGCCTATGAGGGGCTGGAGGCCAGTGCGTGCCGTTGGTAGCGCTCGATCCACGCCAGCGATGCTGCAATGCCGCCAAACGGGAAGAAGTGCGGACTGACCGCGCCATGGGCGTCGGTCAGCCCCTGCACGAGGCGGTCGACAAATACCTCCGGCCCGGCCGTTCCCAGCAACCGGCCGATCGAGATGCCGTACCGCGCCAGCATCGAGGCACTGGCTCCCACGCCACACATCGCGGCGTAGCGCGCCAACCGCGTGATGCTGGCCGGCCCTGGCACGCCGACCAGCACCGGAACGCGGATGCCGCGCGAACGCAGTGCGTCCAGCCAGGCCAGGACGATGTCGGCATCAAAGGCGAACTGGGTGATGATCAGCGGCGCCATGCGCCGTGCCTCGATGGCCTGGCACTTGCGTTCAAGCACCTGCCAGCGTTCGCCACTGCCCATCACCGGATGGCCTTCCGGGTGCCCGCCGATGGCGACCACCTTGATGCCGGAGCCTTCGAGAATGCCGGTGTCGATGATGGCGGCACTGTCGGCGAACGGCCCGGCCGGCGCTGCCAGATCGCCGGCGATCAACAGGCATCGTTCCACCCCGGCCTCACTGGCGGCACGCTGCATGAAACGCTCAAGCGCAGCCCGCGACTCGATGCGGCGCGCCGACAGATGTGGCATCGGCTCGAAACCCAGCTGGCGCACAATGCGTGCCGCTGCCAGCCGCGCGTTGTCGTCTTCGCTGGCCAGGTACGGAATGGAGATGATCGTGCCGGGCGCGATGCGATCTGCTTCGGCGCGCAACGCGGGCAGGGCCTTCGCGCTGACCTCCAGTGAATACCTGCTGATGAAAGCCTCTGCCCGGGCAGGCGCACGTGCGGACATCACCCGCCCCCGCGCACGTTGCTGGCGATGGGCGTGCTGTTGCGGGCCAGTTCGACGAAGGCCTGCAGGTAGTCGATGGCGGTGTCCGCCTCGCGTGCCCCCAGGTAGATCTGCTTGGGTATGCCCTTCGCACCCAGGCGCACCGGCACCACGTCCATGCGCGCGGCGTACTCTTCCACCAGCCAGCGCGGCATGGCGGCCACGCCACGCCCGCTGGCCACCATCTGCATCATGATGTCGGTGGTTTCAATGGTCTTGTGGCGACGCGGCGTGATGCCGGCCGGCAGCAGGAACTGGTTGTAGATGTCCAGCCGCTCGAACGGCACCGGGTAGCTGATCAGCACTTCCTGGCCGAGCTGGCGCGGCTTTACGTGGTCTACCCTGGCCAAGGCGTGGCTGCTGGCCACCACCAGCACCTGCTCGTAGTCGAACACAGGCACGAACTTCAGGCCGGGCTTGAGCAGCGGATCGGGCGTGACCAGCAGGTCGATCTCGTAGCCGAACAGCGCGCCGATGCCGCCGAACTGGAACTTCTGCTTGACGTCCACGTCCACGTCCGGCCACGCGGCCAGGTAGGGCGAGACGATCTTCAGCAGCCACTGGTAGCAGGGATGGCATTCCATGCCGATGCGCAGCGCGCCGCGCTCGCCCTGCGCGAACTGGCCCAATCGCTCCTCGGCCAGGTCCAGCTGCGGCAGCACGCGATTGGCCACCGCCAGCAGGTACTGCCCGGCCTGGGTCAGGCGCAGGCTGCGCCCTTCGCGCAACCAGACATCGGTGCCCAGCTGCTGCTCCAGCTTCTTCATGCTGTGGCTGAGCGCCGACTGGGTCAGGTTGAGGACGCCGGCAGCGGCGGTCAACGAGCCCTGCTGCTCGACCTGCTGCACGATGCTGAGATGGATCCGCTCCAGCATGATGATGAATCCCGCTCATGGATTGGTGAAGTAATACCATTTTACGTCATGGAAGGGCATGGCTAGCATCGGCCCATGCCTTCGGTTGCCTGTACGCCCGGCCACCCCGCCGGCCTGCAGGACTGCGTCCGCGCAGACCGCCCGAAGCAGCCCCTCCCCAGCTGAAAGCAGACCGATGACCCGCCCCCTCCGTATCGTCGCCGTTTCCGGCGGACTGCAGCGCCCCTCGCGGGCTGCAACCCTGGCCGAGCACCTGATGGACCTGATCGGCGAAGACGTTGCCTGTGAACCGCACCTGATCGAGCTGGGCGAGCTGGCGCCGCAGCTGGCCGGTGCGCTGTGGCGCTCGCAGCTGTCCGAGGCGGTGGAGCGGCAGCTGGCCGCCGTCGAGCAGGCCGACGTACTGGTGGTGGCCACGCCGGTCTATCGCGGCTCCTACACCGGCCTGTTCAAGCACTTTTTCGACTTCATCCACCAGGACTCGCTGGTCGATACCCCCATCTTGCTGGCCGCCACCGGCGGCAGCGAACGCCATGCGCTGGTGATCGACCACCAGCTGCGGCCGCTCTTCAGCTTCTTCCAGGCCCGCACGCTGCCGCTGGGCGTCTATGCCACCGACCGCGATTTCGCCGATGGCCGCGTGCACAACGAGGCGCTGATGCAGCGGGCGCGGCTGGCGGTACAGCGGGCGCTGCCGCTGCTTGCCTTGTCCCATCGCGCCGCGCCGGCCACCGCCGAGATCGCAGCAGCCCTTTGAATGCCGAATGCCGCAGGCCTGCATTCGGATGTCACCCCGCAACCCGGAACGCCACCCATGACGACCGACCGCTTTACCTTCAGCATCACGCGCATCCCCTTCAACGAGGACTACCAGCCCGCTGACGGCACGCGCATCACCACCAATTTCGCCAACCTGGCCCGTGGCGCCTCGCGGCAGGAGAACCTGCGCAACACGATCAGCATGATCAACAACCGCTTCAACGACCTGGCCCACTGGGACAACCCCAATGCCGACCGCTACGCGGTCGAGCTGGACATCATCTCGGTGGAGATGCACATCGACGGCAGCGATGGCAGTGATCCATTCCCACTGATCGAAGTGCTGCGGCCGACCATCGTGGACACGCAGACCGGCACGCGCACCGAAGGCATCGTCGGCAACAACTTCTCGTCCTACGTGCGCGATTACGACTTCAGCGTGGTGCTGCCGGCCAGCAACGAGGGCAAGGCCACCTTCGGCATTCCCGACGGCTTCGGCGACCTGCACGGCAAGCTGTTCAGGCACTTCCTGGCGTCGGACGCCTACCGCGCCAACTTCAGCAAGGCGCCGGTGATCTGCATCAGCGTGTCCAGCAGCAAGACCTATCACCGCACCGAGAACCACCACCCGATCCTGGGCGTGGAGTACCGCCAGGGCGAGTTCTCCCCCACCGACCAGTACTTCGACAAGATGGGCCTGCAGGTGCGCTACTTCATGCCGCCGGGCAGCGTCGCGCCGCTGGCGTTCTACTTCCGCGGCGACCTGCTGGGCGACTACTCGAACCTGGAACTGATCGGCACCATCAGCACCATGGAAGCGTTCCAGAAGATCTACCGCCCGGAGATCTACAACGCCAATTCCGTGGCCGGCAAGGTCTACCAGCCCAGCCTGAAGCACCAGGACTATTCCTCCACCCGCATCGTCTACGACCGCGAAGAGCGCAGCCAGCTGGCGGTCAAGCAGGGCCGGTTCACCGAAGAGCACTTCATCAAGCCGTACCGCGCCGTGCTTGAGCAGTGGGCTGCCCGCTGATCCATCGATTTCCATTCGCCCCCAGGACACAACACGTAATGTCGACGAAGAAACTGCTCCCCACCTCCACCGCCGGCAGCCTGCCCAAGCCCTCCTGGCTGGCAGAGCCCGAGAAGCTCTGGTCGCCCTGGAAGCTGCAGGACGACGCGCTGACCGAAGGCAAGCAGGACGCGCTGCGCCTGTCCCTGCAGGAACAGCAGCATGCCGGCATCGATATCGTCAGCGACGGTGAGCAGACCCGGCAGCACTTCGTGACGACGTTCATTGAGCACCTCAGCGGCGTCGATTTCGAGAAGCGCGAGACCGTGCGCATCCGCAACCGCTACGATGCCAGCGTGCCCACCGTGGTCGGCGCGGTCAGCCGCCCGAAGCCGGTGTTCGTCGAGGATGCGAAGTTCCTGCGGCGGCAGACCTCGCAGCCGATCAAGTGGGCCCTGCCCGGCCCGATGACCATGATCGACACGCTGTACGACGCGCACTACAAGAGCCGCGAGAAGCTGGCCTGGGAGTTCGCGAAGCTCCTCAACGAGGAAGCCAGGGAGCTGGAGGCCGCCGGCGTGGACATCATCCAGTTCGACGAGCCGGCCTTCAATGTGTTCTTCGACGAAGTGAACGACTGGGGCGTGGCCGCGCTGGAACGGGCGGTTGAAGGACTGAAGTGCGAAACCGCCGTGCACATCTGCTACGGCTATGGCATCAAGGCCAACACCGACTGGAAGCAGACGCTGGGCTCGGAGTGGCGCCAGTACGAGGAATCGTTCCCGAAGCTGCAGACGTCCAGCCTGGACATCATCTCGCTGGAATGCCACAACTCGCACGTGCCGATCGACCTGATCGAACTGGTGCGCGGCAAGAAGGTGATGGTCGGCGCCATCGATGTGGCCTCCAGCACGGTGGAAACCGCCGAGGAAGTGGCCAGCACCCTGCGCAGGGCACTGCAGTTCGTCGATGCCGACAAGCTGTACCCGAGCACCAACTGTGGCATGGCACCGCTGGCCCGCGATGTCGCCCGGGGCAAGCTGCGCGCGCTCAGCGAAGGCGCGAGGATCGTGCGCGAGGAACTCTCGGCCTGACCCCGGCCCGGGCGTCGTTGCCCGCTGCAGCACAGTTCGCAGGGTATGATGCCGCCTCCCTCCGAACTGCTGTGGGTGCAGCGGGCGCGTTGCTCTTCGTGGCGTGCCGGCGCAGCCGAGATCCCCCGCCCGATGCCCGCTTCCTACTCACCCTTGCTGATCTGGGCGGCTGTGGCCGTGGCCACGGTCGGCCTGCTGTTCCGTCCGTTCCGCATTCCGGAATACGTGTGGGCGCTGGCGGCTGCCGCATTGCTGCCGCTGCTGGGTGCGGTATCGCTGGACATGACCTGGGGTGCGGTGGCCGAGGGCCGTGACGTCTATCTGTTCCTGGTCGGCATGATGGTGCTGGCCGAGCTCGCCCGTCGCGAAGGCCTGTTCGACTGGCTGGCGCTCTATGCCGTCCGCCATGCCGGCGGCTCGGGGCGGCGCCTGTTCGATCTGGTGTTCCTGGTCGGCACGCTGGTGACGGTGTTTCTGTCCAACGATGCCACGGCCGTGGTGCTGACGCCCGCGGTCTACGCCGCCTGCCGGGCAGCGCGTGCCAACCCCCTGCCCTACCTGTTCGTCTGCGCGTTCATCGCCAATGCGGCCAGCTTCGTGCTGCCCATTTCCAATCCGGCCAATCTGGTGGTGTACGGCCAGCACATGCCACCGCTGCTGCAGTGGCTGGCGCAGTTCGCACTGCCCTCGCTGGCCGCGATCGGCGCCACCTACCTGGTGCTGCGCTGGGTCCATCGGCGCGAGATCGCCCAGCCGCTGGTGGCGGCACCGGAGCATCGGCCGCTGACCGACGGTGGCCGGCTGAGCGCACTGGGCGTCCTGTTCACCGGCAGCGTGCTGCTGCTGACCTCGGCGCTGAACGGCCCGCTGGGCCTGGCCACGTTCTGTGCAGGGGCGCTCAGCGTCGCCGTGGTGGCGATCCGGCAGCGCCGCAGCCCGCTGCCGATGCTGCGCCACGTGTCGTGGGGCGTGCTGCCGCTGGTGGCTGGCCTGTTCGTGCTGGTGGAAGCCGTGGCACAGACCGGTGCCATCCAGAGCACGGCCAGGGCATTGCAGGCCCTGGCACAGGCATCGCCCGGGCAGGCCAGCTGGCTGGCCGGGGGTGCTGCCGCGCTGCTGAGCAACGTGGCCAACAATCTTCCAGTGGGGTTGGCCGCCGGATCGCTGGGCCAGATGGCCGATCTGCCGGCACAGACCCGGGCCGCGCTGCTGGTGGGCGTGGACCTGGGCCCCAACCTGTCGGTGACCGGCTCGTTGGCCACGATGCTGTGGCTGGTAGCGCTGCGCCGCGAAGGCGAGCATGTCAGCGCGCTCGACTTCCTGCGCGTCGGTGCGCTGGTGATGCCGCCCGCGCTGATCGGCGCCTTGCTGCTGCTGTAGCCGTGCGCTGCGCGTTGGCCACAGCGCGCTGGACATCCCGATCGGATCTGGCTGCGCTCATCTGGCCGGATTGATGAATCACCTGGCGGAACTGTCGAATGACCCCGCTCCGGCCGCCGAATACGCTTCCCATCCTCGACGACAGAGGATGCCCACATGAACGATACCACCGCGGCCGTCGCCGCCCCCTGTGCTGACCCGCCCATCGTCCACGTCCTGATGGGTTTCATCTGCGTCTGGCACAGGCGCGACCCGGAGCAGGCACGTGACGGAGCCTGAACGGCACTACAGGGCCCGCCCAACGCACACCGGGCGGGTAGCGAAGTGACGATTTCGCTTGCAGGGCAGGACGAGGTCGGTCCTGACTACCCCGATCGGATCGACCTGCCGGTGATGGTGCTTGGACTGGAACCCATTCCCGATGCCTGGGAAATGCCCTTCCATGAGCACCGGAAGGCACAGGTGATGGTCGCCACGCGTGGACTGATCACGCTGGAAACCCATGCCGGCCTGTGGGTGGTTCCGCCGCAGGGGGCGGTCTGGATTCCGGGCGGTCTGACCCATCGGGCCAGCAGCAGCGGTAAGCCGCATGGATTCGTCGTCTTCGTTGAACCCGGAGCGGCACCGGGATTGCCTACGCAGTGCTGCACGATGGCGATCACCCCGTTCATGCAGGCCCTGCTGGAACGCGTGGCAGATCATCCCCAGCAGTACGAGCACGGCAGCGCACAGGCGCGGCTGATGGCGGTGCTCCTGGACGAACTCATTGCCGCGCCGCCAGAGTGGATCCACCTGCCGATGCCGTCCGAGTCCAGGCTGCGCCGGCTGGCCAGTGCGATGTTGGGCGCGCCCGCCGAGCGGGCAACGCTGGACGTCTGGGCCGGCCGGATCGGCATGAGCGAGCGCAACATGTCCCGGCTGTTCTCCGCTGAAACCGGCCTGAGTGTCAGGCGCTGGCGCCGGCAGATGCATGTGGTGGTCGCGTTGCCGATGCTGGCCGGTGGCAAGACCGTCCAGGCTGTTGCGGATGAGCTGGGCTACGACAGCGCGGGCGCATTCGTGACCATGTTCCGCAAGACCGTGGGTGCTCCGCCCAAGCGCTTCCTGGCCGAACGGAGCACCCGCCTGCGCGGGCCTGGCGCTGAAGCGCAGGCTCAGCGCTGGTAGTCCTTCAGGAACAACCAGGTGATCAGCGTGGCATCCGGCCCCTTGGGGTCGGTGAACGGCAGGCCCGACTGGCTGCCGCTCCACGCATGGCCCATGCCCTGCACCACATAATGCTGGACCAGCGTGCGGCCGCCGTAGGCATAGGTATCCACCGTATAGGCGCGGCCGCCCGGCACCTGCCCGTGATAGGTGCTGGTCGGCGAATACTTCACCGAGTCATTGTCCTGGCCGTCATCGGCCAGATCGTTGGTCTGCAGGAACTGGCGCACGGCCTGCTGCCCGTTCACCGGGTTGACGGTGAGATCGGCGCTGCCATGGAACACCAGTACCGGCAGCGGTCGCGGCGACGGCGATCCGGAGCACTGCCAGGCCAGCCGGCCATTGCTGTCGGGCGAGTAGATGCTGCCGGCCAGCAGTGCATAGGCGCTGCCGGAGATCGTGGTCGCCCCCTTGAACATGCCACCGGAATGGATGGCGCCGGCGGCAAACACGTCCGAGTAGCAGGCCAGCATGATCGAGGTCATCGCACCGCCGGCGGAAATGCCGGTGACGTAGACGCGGTGCGGATCGACGCTGTAGCCGGTTTTTACCTTGTCCACGATGCCGGCCAGGATCGCCGCTTCACCGCTGTCGCGCGCCTGGTTGATCGGCAGCTGCCAGTTCCAGCAACGCGCCGGGTTGGCAGTGACGTTCTGTCGTGGGTAGACCACGATGAAGCGCTCGGTATCGGCCACATCGTTGAAGCCCGAGGCCTCGCCCATCAGGTTCGGCCCGGTCACGCAGCCGTGCAGCACCAGCAGCAGCGGTAGCGGCTGGGCGTCGTCGTAGCCGGCAGGTACCCAGACCTGGTACTCGCGGGCGCCGAACAGATTGCCGTACAGGCCGATATCCCAATGGCCGGCCGGGCCTGCGGCAGAAGCGCTGCCTGCTGCCAGGCAGAAGCACAGCATCAGCAGCACCCGCTTGATCGAATCGATTGTGGAGTTCATGGCCAGATCCTCATGCGTGGGTCGTGGATGAAGGCGAACCGGGGAGCGTTCCCGGCCGGGGGCGCCCCCAGTATCCGCATCCCATGGCCACTGCCGACTGGACCTAGGTCCACTCGCTGGCGGCGGATGACACCGCTAGCCTTGGCTGCAGGGATGGCAAGGGGCCATCAATACGGACATGCCTGGGGGAGGAGCGGATGAAGCGGAATGGTTTGAGTCTCATGATCGGCGCATGGCTGGCCGCGGGGCCGGTACTGGCACAGGAAGCGCCGCCGGCCGGCCGGTCGGCCTCGCCGACCAACCTGGACAGCATCAAGGTCACCGCCCGCAAGCGCGAGGAAACCCTGCAGGAAGTGCCGGTGGCGGTCACCGCCTTCACTTCCGAAGCGCTGGACAGGATGAATGTCCAGGACATCAGTGACCTGGATGCGCAGGTGCCCAACCTCACCATCTACGCTGCGCGCGGCGCCAGCAGCACGGTCACCGCCTATATCCGCGGCATCGGCCAGTCCGACCCGACCTGGGGCGCCGACCCGGGCGTGGGCATCTATCTGGATGACGTCTACATCGCGCGCCCGCAGGGCGCCCTGCTGGACGTGTTCGATGTCTCGCGCATCGAAGTACTGCGCGGCCCGCAGGGCACGCTCTACGGCAAGAACACCATCGGCGGCGCGATCAAGTACATCTCGCGTGGCCTGCCCACCCAGACCGAGGGCTTCGCCCAGATCACCGTGGGCAACTACAGCCAGCTCGATGCCAAGGCGGCCATCGGCGGCCCGATCGGCGGCGCCGACAGCGGCCTGCGTGCGCGCGTGGCAGTGGCCAGCATGAATCACGATGGCTTTGGCGAAAACACCTTCAACGGCCAACCGGTCAGCGACAAGCAGATCAACGCGGCACGCCTGAATCTTGGCGCCTATGCGGGCGACGACTTCGACGTGCAGTTCGCTCTGGACTGGATCGACGACCAGTCCGGCATGCGCGGCTCGAAGATGCTGGCGCCGAACCCGTTCCTGCGTCCCTACCCGCCGATGGACAGCCGCTACGACATCCGCTCGGGCATGCGCAATCTCAACAACGTGGAAACCAAGGGCGCGTCGGCCACGGTGAACTGGCGGCCGAACGAAGACATCGCAGTGAAGTACGTGGTGGCCAAGCGCGAATCGGACAGCGAGGCCAACATCGACTTCGATACCACGCCGGTCAAGCTGGCCGACGTGAGCGGCACCTACAACGACAACCAGGTCAGCAACGAAGTGCAGCTGAACTACGATGCGGGCAGTCGCGTGCGCGGCGTGGTCGGCCTGTACCAGTTCAGCGGCGAGGCCGGTGGCCAGATCCAGAACAACTACTTCAGCGCGCAGTTCGCCGACAACCAGGGCAAGGTGCTGACCGACAGCATCGCGCTGTATGCGGATTGGACCTTCGACCTGACCCGCAGGCTCAAGCTGGATGTGGGCGCCCGCTACACCGATGAGGACAAGCGGGCGATCGTGCTGAACCGCCTCTATGCCGACCCGGGCTTCAGCCGGCCGGTGGCGGTGACCGCGGATTTCGACAAGAAGACCACCTTCAGGAACGTCTCGCCCAAGGTCTCGCTGGACTACCAGATCACCCCGGACATCATGGTCTATGGCCTGGCAACGCGTGGCTTCAAGTCCGGCGGCTACAACATCCGCGCCAACGCGGTGGCGGTACCGCGCTCGGCCGAGCCGTTCGACGACGAGACCGTCGACAGCTATGAAGTGGGCAGCAAGATGGCCTTCCTCGACCAGCGCCTGTTCCTGAACCTGTCGGCCTTCTACAACAAGTACAAGGACATCCAGCTGTCGGTGTTCACCGGCCTGGATACCAATGGCGATGGCATCGATGATTCCTTCTTCGGCGACTTCACCAATGCCGGCGCCGGCACCGTCAAGGGCCTGGAGGTCGAATACCAGTACCTGCCCAGCCAGCACTGGCTGATCTCCGGCAACCTGGCCTGGCTGGACACCAAGTACGACGAATACGTGGACCGCGGCGTCAACGTGGCCAGGCAGATGAAGTTCACCAATGCGCCGGAATTCTCCGGTGCGTTGAACGTGGAATACCGCACCGAGCTGGCCAACGGCAGCAACCTGTCGGCACGGGTGAGCTACAGCTACCAGAGCGAAGTGTGGCCGACCACTGATCTGAGCCCGGTGATCCGCCAGGACGGCTACGGGCTGGTCAATGCCGGTGTGATCTGGCGTCTGGATGATGCCTGGACCTTCTCGCTGCAGGGCACCAACCTGACCGACAAGGAGTACCGCACCACCGGCTACAACATCCCGGCGGTCGGCACGCTGATTGGCTTCTACGGCCCGCCACGCCAATATAGCCTCAGCGTCCGTTACGATTTCTAGAGCATCCGATACGATTTCCAGGAAACCCCGTGCATGATGCAGTCTTACGTAGATCTGTACTGGAACAGCGACGATGGCCTGCGCCTGCACGCGCGTGACCATGCACCGGATACCGGGCAGGCGGCCCGCGGCACGGTGGTCTGCATCCCCGGCCTGACCCGCAATGGCGCCGATTTCGATGCGCTCGCCGGCATCCTCACTGCCGTGGGCTGGCGCGTGATCGCGGTTGACCTGCGTGGCCGCGCCGGATCAGAACGTGCGCATGATCCGTCCAGCTACAACCCGCGCACCTACGCAGATGACATGGTGGCGCTGCTGCGCGCGCAGAACATCGACAAGGCGGTGTTCATCGGCACCTCGCTGGGCGTCCTGGTGACCATCACCCTCGCCTCGCGCGCACCGCAGCTGATTTCCGCAGCGGTGCTGAACGACGCCGGCCCGAAAGTGCCGCGCGAAGCGCTGGCGCGGATTGGCAAGTACGCCGGCAAGCCGGTGCCGCCGATGGATCTGGAGCAGGCCACGGCCTATGTGGCGTCGATCGGCAAGGCCGCGTTTCCGCGCTTCAGCACCGAAGACTGGCGGGCGATGGCGGTGCGCACCTTCCGCCCGCGCAGCGATGGGCGGCTGGAACTGGACTACGACCCGGCGGTGATCCGCACGACGCGTCCCTGGCTGTTGTGGCTGCTGCGCCCCGTGCTGTGGCGCGCGGTGCGCGGGCTGACCGCGCGGGTGCCGGTGCTGGTGGTGCGCGGTGCGTTGTCCGATATCCTGCCGGCCGATGTTGCCCGGCAGATGGCGGCGACATCGGAGCGTGCCCGCCTGGTCGAAGTGCCCGACGTCGGCCATGCACCGATGTTGTCCGAGCCGGAAGCACGCGATGCGATCCTGGCCCTGCTGGAGCGTGTGCGGTGAGCAGCGGCCCTGTGGCGGACGCGCTGCCCAGTGCGCTGCAGGCCCTGCAGCGGTGGGCCGCGGAGGAACGCGTGGGCGCCGGCATGCGCATCACGCAGGCAACGATCGACGCCTTCGCCGACGCCACCGGCGACCACAACTGGATCCACGTCGATCCGCGGCGCGCACAGGCGCAGTTGCCCGCTGGGCGCACCATCGCGCACGGCTTCCTGCTGCTCTCGCTCACCGTGCAGGACGACGTGGAGGCCCTGGCCGGATTCCCCGGTATCGCCCATGTCCTCAATTACGGCCTGAACAAGGTCCGCTTCCTGGCGCCGGTACCCAGCGGCACCGACGTACGGGTGCGCTCGCAGCTGGTGTCGCTGGATGCACGCCAGCCGGGGCAGTGGCTGCTCACCCAGCGCAAGGCCGTCGAACGCGTTGACGATGGCGAGCTGGCACTGGTTGCTGAGCAGCTGTCATTGATCGTGCTTGCCCCGTAGCACCCGCCTGCCCGGCTCCCTGCCTACACTGGAGCGATGTTGACGCCCACTGTCGTCCTGTTCGCCTGTATTGCGTGGACCGTACTGCTGTTTGGCGTGGCCCTCTGGGGCGAGCGCCAGGGGCACCGGTTGGCCCGCGCGTGGCCGGCCATCTATGCGCTGTCGCTGGCGGTGCACTGCACCGCATGGACCTATTACGGCGCCGCTTCGCAGGGCCTGCAATGGGGCTTTCCGATTCCACCGACCCTGGCCGGGATGGCGCTGATCTTCGCCTTCGGCCTGCCCTTCCTGGTGCGGCTGGGGCGCCTGGCCAAGCAGCACAACAGTGCCACCATCGCCGACCTGGTGGTGGCCCGGCTGCGCGCAGATCGCGGCCTCGGCTTCACCATCACTCTGGTTGCTCTGTTCGGCATCATTCCCTATATCGCGCTGCAGCTGAAAGCCGTCAGCCAGGGACTGGGGGCATTGCTTGGCGGTCGCTTCGCACCGGCCGGCGCGCACCTGGACATGTCGTTCTGGTTCGCGTTGACGATGGCGGCCTTCACCCTGCTGTTCGGCGCGCGCAAGGCCTCGGCCACCGAACCGAACCGTGGCATCGTGGTCGCGCTGGGGCTGGAATCACTGTTGAAGCTGGCCGCGTTGCTGGCCATTGGCCTGTATGCGGCATTGTCGGTGCACCGGGCCGGCATGCCGTTGCTGGACAGGATGGCGCAGCTGCCGCCACCGGCCATCGTGCCGGACTACCTCACCATGGTCGCATTGGGTGCGATCTCGGCCTTCACCCTGCCCCACCAGTTCCATGTCGGGGTGGTGGAACTGCGCCAGAGCTCGGACCTGAAAACGGCGCGCTGGATGTTTCCGGTCTATCTGCTGCTGATCGGCCTGCCGTCGGTGCCGATGGCACTGTCCGGAGCCGCGCAGCTGCCGGCGTCGGTGACGCCCGACCTGTACGTGCTGGCCTTGCCGCAGGCCGGTGGCCACCACCTGCTGGCGCTGCTGGCCTACCTGGGCAGCCTGAGCGCCGCAACCGGCATGATGATTTTGTCCGGCCTGACCCTGTCGATCATGCTCGGCAACCACGGCTTGGGTTCGCGCCTGATCAGTGGCTTCGAGGGCGGCGTGGCGCATGCCGACCTGCGTCCGCGCGTGCTGGCGTTCCGCCGTGCCGGCATCCTCGCCGTGTTCCTGATGTCGTGGCTGTACAGCCGCGCGATGAGCGATACCGAGGCGCTCAGCGATTTCGGCCTGATGTCCTTCACCGCGCTCTCGCAGCTGGCACCGGCGGTGCTGCTGGCGGTGTACCGCCCACGCACGCCCTCCCCGGCCATCGTCGCGGGCATCGTACTGGGTTCACTGGCCTGGCTGTGGCTGGTACTGCTGCCGATGGTGCTCCCTGCACCGGCCGCCAGCCCGGAGGGCCTGCACTGGCTGACGGTGGTCTCGCTGCGGATGCAGCCCGGCCACATCGCCATCAGCATGGGCGCGAGCCTGGCGGTCAACCTGCTCACCGTTGCCCTGGTATCGCGGGCGGTGCGCCCTTCGCTGCCGCGGCGGCGCGACGCGGTGGCAGCGGCCTCGCTGCGGAAGACCGCCGGCCGCTTCCTCGGCCAGGAGCGTGCGCGCCAGTTGCTGGCAGGAGATGCCGGGCAACTGCTGGATGATGACCGGGTCACTGCCGTCGAACGCGAACTGACCGCCGTTGTCGGCGCCGGCATGGCACGCCTGCTGGTCGAGGCCGCACGCGACGGGGGCGCCGCGCCACTGGAAGCGGTGACCCGTGCCGTCGGCGAAGCGACCCAGGTACTGCGCTTCAACCAGCGCCTGCTGGAAGCGGCGCTGGAAAACATGAGCCAGGGCATCAGCGTGGTCGACGCGCAACTGCAGCTGGTGGCCTGGAACAGCCGTTACGCTGCGCTGTTCCGGTTTCCGCCTGAACTGCTGCAGGTCGGGCAGCCGGTGATCAACCTCACCGCCTGGGCATTGGCGCAGCTGAAGATCGGCGAGGGCCCCGCTGACTCTCCGCAGCAGGCACTGCAGCGTCGCGTCGCGCATATGCAGCGCGGCACCCCGCACCTCTCCGAGCGGGTTTTCCCGGACAACACCATCGTCGAGATCCGCGGCAACCCGATGCCCGGTGGCGGCTACGTAGCCACCTTCACCGATGTCACCGCATTCCGTCGCGCCGAGGATGCACTGAAGCGCAGCAACGAAACACTGGAGCGCCGCGTGCAGGACCGTACCGCCCGGCTGCAGCAGGCGGTACAGGACGCCGAGCGCGCGAACGCGGCCAAAACCCGCTTCCTCACGGCCGTCGGCCACGATCTGATCCAGCCCCTGCACGCGGCACAGCTGCTGACCGATGCCATGTCGCAGCACATCGAATCCGGCTTCCTGGACAGTTTCCTGCGCCAGATCCGCGGTGCGCTGGATTCCACCGATGACCTGCTGTCCGGCCTGCTGGACATCTCCCGGCTGGAAGCGGGTGGGCTGGTGGCCGATCCGCGCCCGTTCGCACTTTCAACCGTGCTGGACCCGCTGGCGCAGGAATTTTCAGTACTGGCAACGGCACGCGGTCTGCAGTTCCGTTACCTGCGCACCAACGCCTGGGTGCATAGCGATCCGCTGCTGCTGCGCCGCGTGCTGCAGAACTTCCTGGCCAATGCCATCCGCTACACCCGGCACGGTGGCGTTCTGCTGGGCGTGCGTCGCCACGGCCAATGCCTGTCCATCTGCGTACACGACACCGGGCCCGGCATCGCCGCCGAGCAGCAGGCGGTGGTGTTCGAGGAATTCCATCGGGTGGACCGCAGCAATGGCCAGGGCCTGGGGCTGGGGCTGACCATCGCGCAACGCATCGCGGCCCTGCTGCACGCACCGTTGCAGTTGCGCAGCGTGGTCAATCGCGGTGCGGTGTTCTCGGTCTGCGTGGCGCGCAGTGCTGCACCGGCGGCTCCGCGGATCGAGCCGCCTGCCAACGCCGGCAGCACCCTCAGGGGCACCCGTGTGCTGGTGGTCGACAACGATGCCGACGCACTGGCGGCCATGCAGCAGCTGCTGCTGTCCTGGGGCTGCGATGTCATCGCCCTGCGCGGTGCCGAAGGCATCGAAGCGGCTGCGCACGATGCGGCACTGTGGCTGTTCGACTACCACCTCGATGACGGCGATACCGGCGTTGAACTGTTCACGCGCCTGGCGGCAGCACACGGGCCACGGCCCACGGTGATCCTCAGTGCGGATACCGGCGCCGAAACCCGTGAGGCAGTGCGCGGCACAGGGCTGTCACTGCTGAGCAAGCCCTTCAGGCCACTGGCGCTGCGCTGGGCGATCAACCATCTGCTGGCCTCTCCCGCAGCGGCAACGCCCTGAACGGTCAGCGCTCTGCTGTGTCTTCGATCTGCCGGGACGGATCGGCCAGTCCCATCTCATGCAGCACGCGGATCGCCTGCGCGCGATTGCGGACTCCCAACCGTTCCATGATCCGTGTCATGTGCGCCTTGACGGTGCGCAGCTGCACCCCGAGCCGGTCCGCAATCTGCTTGTTGAGCAGGCCTTCGGCCACCAGGCTCAATACCCGGTACTGATGCGCCGACAGGCTGGCCAGGCGCGCGGCCAGGTCGGCGTCCTTGCTGAAGGCCCCGACCCGGGCCACCGGTTCGCGCAGCAGTGAAGGTATCCAGCGTTCGCCTTCCAGCACGGACTGCAGCGCGGAGTGCAGTTCGTTCAGGCCTGAACTCTTGGGCAGGTAGCCGGCGGCGCCGAGGTCGATGGCACGGCGGATCACCTGCGGCTCTTCATTGGCCGAAACGATGATGATCGCCAGCCCCGGCTGCAACGCGCGCAGCGTGGCCAGTCCGGCCAGGCCGTGGTTGCCCGGCATGTGCAGGTCCAGCAGCATCAGGTCGATCGGCTGGCGCTCGAGCACGTCAAGCACGCCGTCCAGTGAATCGGCCTCACTGATCTGCAGGTCGGCCACCGCCTCTTCGGCCGCACGATGCAGCGCCGCGCGGAACAAGGGGTGATCGTCGGCGATGAGCAGGGTTGGCATGTGCAGGCGAGAGTAGCAAATCGCCCCGCCTCGGGGAGGCGTACCTAGGTACGCTGGCGCCGCGTGGGCGTGCGGCTAGTGTGGCGGCATGAAGGGCGGCCACCCATACGTCGCCCACGAGGACACCCCATGCCAATCCCCGCTGCTGCCGGCGCCTCCACCTGTCCGCTGCTGATCAAGCAGCTGCTGCACACGCCACTGGCGGTGAACCCAGGCCAGGAAATTGTCTATGGCGATTCGGTCCGCTTCGACTACCGGACGCTGCAGGCACGCATCGGCCAGCTGGCCGGTCTGTTGACCTCGCTTGGGGTCAAGCACGGCGACACCGTGGCGGTGATGGACTGGGACAGCAACCGCTACCTGGAGGCCTACTTCGCCGTGCCGATGATCGGCGCGGTGCTGATGATGGTGAACGTGCGCCTGGCCCCCGAACAGATTGCCTACACGCTCAACCACAGTGGCGCGCGGGTCCTGCTCGCCCATCGCGATTTCCTGCCGATACTGGACGGTATCGACGAGCAGCTGCCGGATCTGCGCACGCGCATCCTGCTGGAGGATGCCGTCGGACCCTTGCCGGCGGGTTTCGTGACCGAGTACGAGGCTGGCCTGCGCGGCGCCCCTGCAGTCACGCAGTTCCCGGACTTCGATGAGAACACCCGTGCCACGATGTTCTACACCACCGGCACCACCGGCCTGCCCAAGGGCGTCCATTTCAGCCACCGGCAACTGGTCCTGCATTCGCTCACCGGCATGGCCGCGCTGGGGAGTGCAGCCACCCAGGGGCGCCTGCATCGCGGTGATGTCTACATGCCGATTACCCCGATGTTCCATGTGCACGCCTGGGGCCTGCCCTACGTGGCCACACTGCTGGGCATCAAGCAGGTGTACCCGGGACGCTACCTGCCAGCCAACCTGCTGGCACTGATCGCGCGCGAGAAGGTGACCTTCTCGCACTGCGTACCGACCATCCTGCACATGTTGCTGGAACACCCCGCTGCAGCGGACACCGATCTGGCCAACTGGAAGGTGATCATCGGCGGCGCAGCCCTGCCGCGTGCGCTGGCGCAACGGGCACTGGCACGCGGCATCGACATCTTCGGTGGCTATGGCATGTCGGAGACCTGCCCGCTGCTGACCGTCGCCCAGATCGATGCAGAGGCCGTGACCGATGCGGACGAAGTTCTCTCGCTGCGCACCAAGGCCGGCATACCGGTGCCGCTGGTCGAGCTGCGCATCGTCGACCCCGGCATGAACGATGTCCCCCACGATGGCATCGCCACCGGCGAGGTGGTGGTACGCGCGCCCTGGCTCACCGAAGGCTACCTGCACGATCCGGCGGCGTCCGAGGCGCTGTGGGCGGGCGGCTACCTGCATACCGGGGACATCGGCAACATCGACGAAGGCGGTTACCTGCGCGTGACCGACCGCATCAAGGATGTGATCAAGACCGGCGGCGAGTGGATCTCGTCGCTGGCGCTGGAAGACATCATCGCGCTGCATCCGGCGGTCAGCGAAGTGGCGGTTATCGGGATCGCAGATACGAAATGGGGCGAGCGGCCGCTGCCGCTGGTGGTCAGGCAGCCGGGCAGTGACGTGACCGAGGCCGAGATCATCGAACTGATCGCAGCCCGCAGCCGCGCAGGCGACATCTCACGCTATGCGATTCCGGAACGCGTCAGTTTCGTGGATTCCATCGAGCGCACCAGCGTGGGCAAGATCAACAAGAAAAAGCTGCGGGGCATGCATGATCCGGGGCGACCCTAACCGGGCGGGGCCAGAGTGTGCCCCGCCAGCGCACTGGCACCGATGCTAATCGCCTCGGAAGCGGGGTTCTCTTGGCTCGAGCAGAAGCGGTTTCGGTCCACTGCTGGCGATCGAGAGGATCGGAACATGACCTCCCCCACTCCTGTCCGGCCCGGGCATATCGTCCGGCGGCAGCCACCCGCCATACTCGATATCGAGGTCCCGGCGCAGCCTCTGCCGGATGTGGGCGAGATGATTGACGAATTCCGAACGCTCAGTCGCCCGGCGGAAGAAGTGCGGCTCGTGGTCGTAGTCAAACGATGCAGTGAACGCCGCACTGCGAAAGTGGCGATCAATCTCCTTCATGATCGCCAGTTTGAGCAGGGGCTGGATACCCAGAAGCGTATTTATCTTCGCACCGCGCGAAGTGGGTTTCAGCACGTTCGTACGGGAGGACAGGAATGTGTAGCTGGATTGCGTGGCCGCCCCCAGCATGGTGGTTACAAAGCGCGACCAATGGTCGTCGCCACTCACCGTGCCGGGCGTGAAGTGTTCACCCACGGTGCCAAGGAAGAATTGCTCCAGTACCGCGGCAAAGTCATCTTTGCAGGCAATGTTCGTGACCGCTGGGGTCGGCTGGACCTGTCCGCATGCCCATGTTGTCCTCGGCGTCCCCTTCCCGCCATCAGGCGGATAACGTGATGCATCAAAAGCCGCCGTGGGCACAGCAAGCGGTAATACCGCCGGATGCGGGTGGGCCTGGCCATCAAAGATGGCCACATACTGGCCAAACCTGCCCAGTGGATTGGAAAGACTGAAGTCCCAGGGTTGCTCCACGCCCCCCGTCGGCGTCGGGTCCGGACAGTGGCCGAGGCGACCGTCACCGTGAAAACGCGGCCAGTCCTTGTACAGGAGATACTGGATCTGCGGCTTGCCTTCCGAGATGTCGCCGCTGTCCGGATGCTTGTTCCTCTTGGCCTGCAGGAGCAGCGCCCGCCCCTCGACGGAGTCCGTTGTCGTAACGAAGTGCTGCCGCACCAGCAGCAGATCACCGATCTCCACCGCACTGCGGCCTTCAGGCGTCACCAATGGGGTCTTGTGGGTGAAAATGCTGTTGACCTGTACGCTTGCGCTGCTGCCGAGCGCGTTCTGAAGGCTGGCTTCGAGCTGATTCTGTATGGATTCATCGAGAAACGCCGAAACCAGCCCGGGCTCGTCGGGAATGTTGGATGCGCTGGGCGATTCTCCCGCGCCCTTCCAGGCCAACGCATGAGACAGATTGATCAGGTCGCGAAGTTCCTGCTGAAGCGCCATGACAGCATCCTTGTTATCGATTCGGGAACGCCAACGCTCTGAGTCTCCCGGGATACGCCCTTCAACGCAAGCCACTGGATGAGGACTGCGCTTCGTTTTCCGGCCGCGCTGATGAACTGGTTAGAATCCACGCAGCAAGGAGCGACCATGGACTTCACCGGCTTCACCTCGGGGTTTCCCAGCAACCGTCCCCTCGCCGCGTTCGATCGAGAGCATCGGCTGCGGCAGAAGACGCGTCTTGACGTGCCTCTGCTGGCCCAGCTCTGCGTCGTGAAGATGAACTCGAACTGCCTGGTCTCAGTCGATCGGTGGTACGGCCCGCGCGGCTTTGTCGCCCTGCTGGGTGCGATAGGCGTGGCGTTCGGAGTTGGCGTCATGTCGATGCTGCTGTGGATGCTGGTCTTGGAGAAGCTGCCCGACGAGAATGGCCTCTGGGCAGCCGTGTTCATCAGCATGGCGATGCTTGCGGCGTTCACTGCAGCAAGTGCGCGGGTAGCGTGCCGCGAACTGTTCCGCTGGACCTACTACCCCATCGTGCTCGACCGCAAGCATCGCCAGGTTCATGTGTTCCGGTTGGACGGGACGATCCTCAGCGCGGGATGGGACCAGATCTATTTCACCCTGGGTCGCGGAACCGGAACCTTCGGCTGGCGCAACTGGGATGTCCGCGGCCTGATCCTGGACGCGGACGGCGCGACGGTCAGGGAAACATTCGCCTTCTGCATCGCCTCCTCCCGCATCGAGAATGCGCATGCGCACTGGGAATTCCTGCGGCGCTACATGGAGGAAGGGCCGGCAGCGGTGCTGGATGCGGTGCAGTACTGCATGCCGGTGGACGGCAAGCGCGAGAGCCTTGCATTCTGCAAGGAACGCATCTTCGCCGCCGACGCGCAGATGCCCGCGGTGATGTGGTTGACCATGCTGCCGTTCAACCACCTGCACGCAATGATGCGCTGGGCAGTGATGCGGACCAGCAGGATTCCCATGTTCCCGCCGGACATCGAAGTGCGATTGCGACCTGAGCCTGGCGATGCCCATGTGCGCGATGCGTCGATGAATCCGCCGGACCTGCGCTGATCACCTGCCCAGTGGCGAGTCATAGCCCGCAATGAAGCTGACTGCACTGAGGCACGCAGCAATCAGCATCACCAGAACGAACCCGATCCGGCGCACCCCGACCCACCATGCAATCGCCGCAACCACCGAGCTGCCCAGCAGTGCCGCCAATGCCGCGCACGCCAACAGGATCGGCAGCATCATCATCACCCCCATTCCGCCATATATCCCACCGGGCCTGGCCAGTGGCAGGAGGGCGCTGACCAGGTAGATCAGCAGGGTCACGCCAAACAACGCGGCGAGTGTCAGCATCCAGCGACGCAGCGCCCTGCCCTGGGAGGGCGTGGTTGCAGGATCAGGGCCTGGGGTGTTCAAACGGTGGTCTCCTATGGAGGGCCCGCTGGCCCGGTACCACTGTGCTGCTGCAGCGAAAGTACCCACGCTTCCAGCGCCGGCGTATCCCGCATGTCGCCACCATAGCGGCGATCCGGTGCGTGAGGCTCGTTCGAACCGCGCACCCGCCCGCGGAACACCTTCATCGGTACCGAAATCCGGGCCAGTCCGCTGGGCAGCATGTCCGGCCTCACATCCATGTACAGGCTGTCGGCCGAGGTCTCGACACCCACCTGCACCGCACCCAGGCGCTTCCACAGGTCCAGCGCATCCAGGCAGGCGGAACCACAGGCGGCATCGGCCACGATCAACACCCTGCCCGCGCGCACGGGTACGGCGGGCGCCGGCGCCGCACTCGCCTCGGCCTCCGACGGCTCACGCCACAGGGCTTCCCCCCGCCCTCGCGCCTGCGCCATCCCCGCTGTGACGGTTTCCAGCATGCGAACCAGCTCCGGCGATGCATCCGGCGCCTGTTCCAGCTTCTGCAGGAAGCCGCGCAGCTGCGCGATGTTGGCATCCGACGTCCGCCATTCCACCCAGCTGTGCTCCGGCAGCGCGTCGACCGCGGCACGTCCCCAGATCAATCGCGCCAGCTCGATGCTCCACTGAGACGCGCCGCCCGTGTTGCCACGTACATCCAGCACCACCCGCGGTGCCTGCCGCAGCGGTTCGGGCAGCCGCGCAAGCGCTTCAAGCAGCGCTGTCAGCTCCTTGAAATTCTGCGCGGCCGGGTCGGCATTGAAGCTGCTGGTGGTGATCCAGTAGCCGCCCCCGGGCAGGGCATGCCAGCCGTTGGCCGGCCGGAAACTGCGGCGGGTGTCGGCCAGCCGCTGCGTGCGCTGCCCTGGATCGAGCGCCGTCCACCGCAACGCGTAGGTGCTTTCGCGCCCATCGACGCGGAACACGCAGCGGTGCGGCGTGGGCAGGAAAGGATTGCCCTGCTCCAGCAGTACCTCGCCACCGCTCTGGATGCGGCTGGCCTGAAGGTTCCAGCGCCCATTGAAGTCGCCCACCCGGCGCGCGGCCAGCGTCGCCGCATCGACGCCGTCACAGGACAGCAGCCGTGCACCCAATGGCGGGTGGTCCGGGCCATCGTCCACGCTCATCACCACCTGCGCGTCGCCATCGAAGCCGGTCAGGAAGCCCGGCCACTGCGTCGGCAGCTCCGGCGCAGCGGCACGCGCATTGAGGCTGACATGGCCATCATTGAACGAGGCCGCGAAACCCTTCATGGCCCACCAGTAGCCGGCGAAGCTGTCGACCGTGTCCGCGCGTGACCGCGCAACGGCCAGCGCATCCCGCAACTGGAACACGAATCCCGGGTTCTGCCGGTCAACCGTGCCAGGATGACTGCCGCGCATCGCCGCGTCGGCAGCCGCCAGGTCCGTCAACAGCGTACCCCGCCAATCCGTCGCTGCGCCTGCCGCGCCTGGCGCAACAAGTACCGCGGCAAGCAGCAGCCGCGCGATGGTCATGGGCCCATTCCTCCCCTGGCCAGTCTCAATGCAACGGCACCTTCAGCATCGAGGGCGCGCCGGCCGGCGAGCTGAAGGTCACCGTCCCACCCAGCTGGCTGATGCCGGAGTAGCGCAGGTCCACCGTGTCGACCACCAGGGTCAGTCGGCTGCCGGCCGGCAGGTTCCAGCTGCTCGCTTCCAGGCGCAGGTCGAGCGTCTTCGGTTGCCCTGGCGTGGCGCCACGCAGCGTGTACGGCTTGTGGCTGATCAGCTGGCCATTGCCCAGCACATCCTCGGCGTACAGGTAGGCATACAGCGTGGTGTTGGCACGGCTGGGGGTGACGGTCAGGCGCACCTCCGGCGCGCCGTCCAGGCGTCGCGGGCTCCACAGCACGGGCCCCTGCCAGACCCCGGCAGCGCTACGCCCGACAAACGGCACATAGGCACCCGGCGGCAGGTTGATCATCTGCAGCGCGCCGGAGGCCATCGCCACGCCGGAGTTGGCCGTGGTCAGCAGGCCGCTGCCGATGCGGTAGTTCCAGCCGGTCGTGCCGCCCATCTCGGCCAGGCCGCCGGTCGGCAGCAGCAGGCCCGAAGGTGCGGTCAACCCGTAGCTGACAGCGCCGTCGCTGGTCGCCTTCCAGTCCGGGTAGCGGCTCCAGCTGCCCTTCTGTGACTTCAACTGCACTGCCGGTTGGCGGTCGATGCCATTGGCCACCGCCTTCAGGTAGTGATCGAACCAGTCGCCCACCTGGTCATAGACCTCGTTGGGAATGCCCAGCGCCCCGAACGCTTCGTTGAGCGCATGGTCGCCGTGGCGCAGCTGCAGCTGCTTGGGGCCTTTCAACCGGTTGAAGAAGTCCACCAGCTGGCCCGGTGGGAACAGGCTGTCGTTGAACGCGTTGGCCAGGAACACGGCCGGCTGGTTGGCGTTGATCTCGTCGATGCTGGCCGCAGGGCTGCGCTGGGCCGCCACCGGCAGCAGCGAGTCCACTGCGCCCTGGTAATTGCCAACCAGCACATTACGGTTGATGGTGGCCAGCTCCGTGCCGGGGCGCCCGGTGGCCAATCCGGCCGCCACCAGCAGGGCGATCCCCTGCGCGCTGGGGGTGTCGTTGCTGTACAGCGAGGCCTGCAGATCGGCCCAGCCGCTGAGCGCGGCCACCGCCTTGATGCGCGGATCGCGTGCCGCCGCCAGCAGGCTGGTGCCGGCGCCGTAGGAGATGCCCGAAACGCCGATGCGGGCCGGATCGGCGCGGGTGTTGTCCAGCGCCCAGTCGATCAGGGCGCTGACATCCTCGACCGTGGCCGGGCCGGCGATGTCGATGCTGCCGCCGGATTCCCAGAAGCCACGCGAGCTGTAGCTGATGACCACATAGCCGCGCCGTGCCAGCGCCTGCGCCACGCCCACGTACTCGACGCTGGGCACGGCCCAGCTGCTGGGCATCACCAGCAGCGGGTAGCGGCCGCTGCCCGCATCCTGCGGTTCGATGACGAAGGCCCCGAGAGGCGTTCCATCCCAGCTGGGAATGGTCCGGTGGGTGGTCTTGACCGTGGCCGCCCAGGCGCTGGGGGCCAACCCGGTCAGCAGGAGCAACAGCAGCAGAACCTTGCGCATCGTCGTCTCTCCCCGTCGGTGGTGGTGCAACGGCTCGGACCGTACCAGTGCGAATGGTGGCTGGCACCTTGCGTCGCAGCATGACGTTTGCTGCATTGCCCACCCTTTGAATCGATGCTAGAAGCGCTGAATCCCAAGGATGGATCGACGTCATGAGGCCACACCTCGTCCTTACTGTCGCCCTGGCGCTATGTCCCCTGCGTACCGCGATGGCCAGCGAACAGGAACTATCCGACGCGGCGGCGCACAGGATCTTCCAGCACGCCGAACAGCTCTGCGATGGAGACCGGGGCCGGCTATGGGGGCAATCCCTGTGCGGGCCGATGATGCTGGTTGATCCAAAGCGCCGGCAGGTCATCGCCTCGCATGCAGACGCACGTGGCGTGCTGAAGGAACGTGGCAACGTGTTCGCAGGCCAGCTTCCGGCGGATGCAATCGTCGCCAACACTGCCGTGGACTGGTCGGGCACACGCTGGACGCAGCTGCTGTGGCCGTTGCCACAGGACGCGTCCCGTCGCAGCACGCTGCTCGCTCACGAAATGTTCCATCGCCTGCAACCGGCGTTGCCCATCATCGCGCCGAGCGAGGGCGGAAACGAACACCTGGACACGCTTGAAGGGCGCTACTGGCTGCAGCTGGAATGGCGCGCACTTGCGCACGCACTCGAAGCCACCGATGCGGTGGCACTGCGCAGCGCGATGACGGATGCGCTGGCATTCCGCGCCGAGCGATACCGCCATTTCCCAGCAGCCGCGCAGGAAGAAGCGGCGCTGGAACTGAACGAGGGCCTGGCCGAGTACACCGGTGTGTTCGTCGGTAATCCAACGCCGTCGGCACGGATCCAGGCAGCGCTGCATGACCTTCGCGCACACGTTGACGATCGCAGCTTCGTCCGCTCTTTCGCCTATGCCACCGGCCCGGCGTATGGCCTGCTGCTGGACCAGGCCGCACCTGGCTGGCGCCGCGATCTGGCCGGCCACGCGCGGGATCTCGGCAGGCACCTGGCCGAAGCGGCACGCATCCCAATGCAGGTGGATGCAACCGCGCTGCGCGCCGCTGCCGCGCGCTACGACGGGCCGTTGCTGCACGAAGCCGAAACGCTGCGCGAACAACAGCGCCTTGCGCAGCTGGAACACAACCGTGCGCGCTTCGTGACAGGCCCGGTGGTGCGGTTGGATCTGCACAGCATGCGCATCCAGTTCAATCCCAACGCGATGCAACCGTTGCCGGGCCACGGCACGGTGTATCCAACGATGCGGCTGACCGACACCTGGGGCAGCCTGGACGTCTCTGACGGCGCGTTGATGCAGGGCGACTGGAAGGCCGTGTTCGTGCAGGCACCGGCAAACGCAGACCCGCCGCTATGGGGTCCGGGATGGTCGTTGTCGCTGAAGCCGGGGTGGTCGCTGGTGCCGGGAACACGCAAGGGTGATTACCTGTTGAAGGCGAACCCCTGACGACAGCCACAGGCATCGCGACGCTCTAGCACGCCCGCGTTTCAGCGACGTCCTCCTCCGTCTGACACATTGCCAGTGCTTGCGCGCTGTCACAGCTTCGTCGTTTCGTCATTGACCGAAAGACGCCAGCTTGTGACGCTTACGACACCGCACGGCCTCTGCGGCCCTGTCGTCGCGGTCACGTTCCACCGCAGTCCGCAGCACCCCTCTCCGCAACCGATTCCCCAACCTCGCACCGGCCTGGTCGGGGCGGACGGCTGCGCCCTGAATCTTCTGCTGGAGCACCGCAATGCGTCTTGCAAGCTTCTTCTTCGCGTTCGTCCTCAGCGCCTTTGCCGGCGCCGCCCAGGCCCAGGTCGTCACTCTCAACAAGGGCGGCTTCGTACTGACCTACGACTGCAGCATCCACAGCGCCACCCGCTACGAATACACACTCACCGCCGACACCGGCTCGGCCGCGCGTCCGTCCAGCTTCTACAAGGACCCGGACCTGCCGGCCGGCTGCCTCGGCCAGACCAGCACCGCCTCGTACGCCAGCATCCGGTCCGGCTATGACCGTGGCCACCTGGTGACCTCCAACCACATGGACTACAACACGACCTACATCCGCCGCGCCAACTACATGACCAACATCGTGCCGCAGGTGTCCAGCTTCAACCAGGGCATCTGGGTGAAGGCTGAGAACGTGGCCGAGTGCTACCGCGACATCGCGCCGGTGGACGTCTACGGCGGCGTGGTCTACGGCGACGCCTCCAACGACTACTTCCTGGCCAGCCATGGCATCCCGACCCCGGAATTCTTCTGGAAGACGATCATCACCCGCGACCCGAACACCGGCACCGCCAAGGCGATCAGCTGGATCATCCCCAATGAAGCCAACCTGGGCAGCCTGGACAGCTACCTGGTCACCATCGCCGACCTGGAAGAGCTGCTGGGTGCCAGCTACGTGGCCATCAATGCACCGGCCTCGCTGAAGAACATGCTGCCGGCCACCACCTGGCCGCAGCCGGCGGGCTGCGACCTGGGCTGATCGGCCCGTCGCGTCGAGGCACCTGCGATCGTCGGGTGCCTCGGCCTCGCGGCTATGGGAAAATGGCGGATACCCGCGCCCAACCGCCTGCCCCAGGAGCTGTAGATGTCCCGTTTTCCCTTCGATGCCGTGCTGTTCGACTGTGACGGCGTGCTGGTCGATTCCGAGCCGCTGGTGGCCCGCGTGCTTTCCGAGATGCTCACCGAGCGTGGCTGGGAACTGACCCCGGCGCAGGCGGGTGAAGTCTTCCTCGGCCAGTCGGTGGCCCATCTGGCCGGCCTGATCGAAGAACGCACCGGCAAGCCGTTCACCGAGGAATGGCTGGAGGAATTCCGCCTGCAGCGCAACATCGCGCTGGAGCGTGACCTGCAGGCCATCCAGGGTGCGCCGGAGGCGGTGCGTGCGATTGCGGCGGCCACCCGCGGCAGGATCGCCTGTGCCTCCGGTGCCGACCTGCACAAGGTGCAGCTGCAGCTGGGCAAGGTCGGCATCCTCGATGCCTTCGGCGACCACGTTTACAGCGGCCAGGACATGCCGAAAACCAAGCCGCACCCGGATGTCTACCTGGCGGCCGCCGCCGCGCTGGGCGTGGACCCGAAGCGCTGCGCGGTGATCGAAGACACCGTTACGGGGGCGACCGCCGGCGTTGCGGCAGGCGCGACCGTGTTCGGCTTCAGCGAAGGTGGCCCGCACCACAGCACGCCGGAGGCGCTGCGCGCGGCCGGCGCACAGGTGATCTTCCAGCGCATGGAAGACCTGCCGGCCCTGCTTGCCGGCTACGCGGTCGACGCCGTCGCCTGATCCACGCTCAGCCCGCAGCGCCCAGCGAGGCGCTGCGGCGCTTGCCCGCGTAGTGCAGCGCAAACAGGTACAGGCCGGTGAACAGCTGCAGGAACAACGGAGGTAGCGGTGAGTAGGTGATCCACGCCGCAGGTTCACCCTGCCCCATCCCGCGCGCCACGAAGTTGGCGATCACCGCCAGGGTGAACACGATCGAGGTCCAGCGGTGCACCGGCCGCGCCCAACCACCGCGACTCATTGACCACGCCTCGTTTCGGAGAGGGCTTCAATCATCTTCCAGCCGTTCCCGGACGGATCACGGAATCCGGCGTCGATGGCGCCGAAGCGCTCGACCGGTGCCTGGGTGAACTCCACGCCCTTTGCCTGCCATTGCGCATAGCGTGCCTGGCAGTCATCCACCGCCAGTACCAATGGCGGCATCGCCCCCTTGGCCACCAGCCGCTGCAGCGCCTGCGCCGTCGCCGCGTCATGGGTCGGCGGGCCGGGAACGAACAGGCCAAGCTGGAAACCGTCCTGGCCGGGGCTGCGTACCGTCAACCAGCGGTAGCTGCCATTGCGCACGTCGGTGTGCACCTCGAAACCGAGCGTGCCAACGTAGAATTCGAGTGCTTCATCCTGGTCGCGTACATACAGGCCGACCGTGTTCACGGTATTCGTCATGGGACCTCCCTCAGGTGCGGTCCACGTTAGCAACCGCCTGGCGGCGGCGCTTCTCCAAAACTGCGATGTTGAGGTCAGGCCGCTGCGCCGCACGGGCATGGCACTCGGGTACGCTCTCCGCCGCGGCGTGCCCGGCGCGCTCGCGGTCCCGCACATTGCCCGGGCTGTCGCCGGTGATGTCGCGGAAGATCCGGCCGAAGGTCCCCAGGCTGGTCCAGCCCGTCTGCGCCGCGATCTCGGTGATCGCCAGCTCGGTCTCGCGCAGCAGCGCCACCGCCCGTTCGATGCGCCGGCTGAGCAGGTAACGGTGCGGTGGCAGGCCGAAGGCCTGCTTGAACGAGCGCGCGAAGTGGGCGGGGGAAACCGCGCTGACCTCGGCCAGGCGGGCAACCGGCCAGTCTTCATGGCTGGCCCGGTCCATCCGGTCCTTGGCACGCAGCAGGCGGCGCAGCAGTTCGGGGCTCTGGTTCATTCGCGCAGGGCAAGGGCGGCGGTCGTTGGCCGCAGACTCGGTGGTACGGGCGGCGGCGTCAACCCGGCTCAGCGCTGTGCCGGCAGCTCCAGCCGATGCTTGCGGCACAGCCGGTACACCGTCACCCGCGAAATCTGCATCTGCCGTGCGCACTCGGACACGTTGTAGCCGGTGTGGCGCAGCGTCTGCAGCAGTACATCGCGTTCGGCCTGGCCGCGCGCATCATGCAGCATCGCGCTGGGCATTACCTCTGCCGGTTCGCCCAGTTCAAGGTCACGCTCGCTGATCAGCTCGCCCTCGGCCATGATCGCCGCCCGCTGCACCCGGTTGAGCAGTTCACGCACATTGCCGGGCCAGCCAAAGCGCCGCATTGCCTGGCTCGCTGTGGGCGAGAAGCCGCGTGCGCGCACCGTGTGGCGCCGCCGGAAGCAACGCAGGAAGTGCTCGGCCAGCAGCAGCACATCGGCGCCGCGCTCGCGCAGCGGTGGCATCAGCAGGCGCAGCACGTTGAGCCGGTAATAGAGATCGCTGCGGAACCGCCCCTGCGCCACCGCCTGTTCCAGTTCGACGTGGGTCGCGGCCAGCACGCGGACATCGGCACGCAGCGACTGGCTGCTGCCGACACGCTCGAACGTCCCCTCCTGCAACACCCGTAGCAGGCTGGTCTGCGCCTCGGCGGGCAGATCGCCCACTTCATCCAGGAACACGGTGCCGCCCTGCGCGGATTCGAACACGCCGATCTGGCGCTTGTCGGCGCCGGTAAAGGAACCGCGCTCGTGCCCGAACAGTTCCGACTGCACCAGGTTGGCCGGAATCGCACCGCAGTTCACTGCGATGAAAGGCTTGCCGGCACGCCCGGACAGCGCATGCAGCGCATGCGCGGCCAGCTCCTTGCCGGTGCCGGTTTCGCCGGTGACCAGCACCGGCAGCTCGACCGGTGCGAACTTGTGCAGTACCGTGCGCACCGCATGCAGCGCCGGGCTTTCGCCGATCAATGCGCGCGGCCCCTGCCCTGCACAGGCCTCGTCGGTGGGCGGATCATCCGCATCGAACTGGCTGCGCATCGCGCAGACCAGGTCCTGCAGGCCGAATGGCAGGGTGAACCGCGCAGGACAGTGCTGCAGCACGGGCAACCATGCCGACGGTGTGGCGCCTGCGCCCGGCGGCAGCACTGCCAGCCAGGGCAGATGCAGGTGCTGTTCGATCCATGGCGCGAGCAGCTGCAACGCCGTTGCGTCCAGGTGGCGGAGATCGATCACGGCCAGCAATCGATCACGGCCACGCAGCCCGATCGCCATGGCAGGGTCGGGTTGAATGCTGCGCACGTACCAGCCTGCGGCCGCGAGCGCGCTGCGCTCGTTCGGCAGCGGCTGGCCAAACCACAACACACAGCGCGAGCTTGAAGCTTCCGGGACCGCCGCCATGCTTCCCCCAGCATCCGGACACCGTCGGCGGACTGTCAGTCGATCGCCGGCGTGCCGCCCTCCGCCGGGATTTCCACGGCCACCTCGGCGGCCTTTGTTGGGCGGATCCTAGCGCCGCGCTAAACGGCGGCGCAATGGGCAGCGCGTCAAGAAATCACCGGCTGAAGCGGCACCGTTGCAGTCCGCGACGGCACCTGTAACAACAATGCGACAGTCGGCCGTCCCCTTGCCCTGTGGCGCCTGCGGGTTGCGCAACCCCAACAATTTCCCGACGCCGCTGTAACAGTCCGGCAGCACCCCACCCCCCCGCACCACCGGCATCGGCTGCTGCACCAGCCTTTGGCAGTTGGCACGGTTGATGCGTGGTTCCGCCGCACCCATCGCGGGAGATCGGCATGGACGGCACCACCCTGATTCGTGGCCTGGCTGCATCGCTGGCCCTTGCCCTGCTGGCCGTCGCCACGGGTGCAGGCGCGTCCGGCGCTCGCCAGGGTGTGAAGGCACAACCGGGCGAAATAGTCCTGCTGCGCGATGTCGCGGCCCGGCCGGCCTACCGCATGGCGCCACCGGGCATCGCGCTGATCGCCGATCCGAAGCCGCAGCGTGAGGTCGCCGCGGCGCTCGGAAGCGGTGACCCGGCCTCCGGAATGGATGAGCTCAGCGATGCCGACTACGCGGGAATGGGTGCAGGCCATATCACTCCCACGACCGCGCCGGGCGGCACCACCGTTGAACGCGTTACCCAGCAGGCCCTGGGCGGCACGCTGGGCCGCAACGGCGACGGCATGGTCGGCAGCAGTCTGGGCGGCGCAATGAGTGGCCCGCTGGGCGCGGTCGGCAACAGCACCCGTGGCATCGCCGATACGGTGCGCGGCGCGCTGGGCCAGTTCCCGCTGCAGGGCACCGCCCCGGCAGGTGGCAAATGAAGGCCCTGGCCTGGCCGCTGCTGGCGGTGATTGCCGCGCCGCTGACTGCATCGGCCGACGACTACAGCGGCATGCTCGCCTACCTGGACCTGGCCCGCATCGAGGGCCGCGCACTGGCAGGTGCCAGCGGCGCCATCGCGGTAAACCAGGCGGCAGGCGATTTCAACCTGCAGGCCAATCTGCGCGGCATCGCCCGCGCTGAACGCGCCGATGTGGCCATCAGCGCGCAACAGCTGCAGAACGGCAACCGGGTGCTGTCCGCACCCCTGCATGCCGCCGCGCACATCGGCGGTGAGGCACTGGCGGGCGCCAGCGGCATAGCTTCGATCAACCAGGCCAGCGGCAGCGCCAACACGACGCTCAACGTCGTCAGCGCGACCCTGGCCCGACAGGGCATACGCGAAACCGACGACACGGCCCTGGCCGCCGAAGGTTCCGCGTTGGCAGGGGGGCGGGACAGCGTCGATCACGGCGCTGCGGCCGGAACCCGCAGCGCCGGTGTAGCCAGCACCGCACTGCGGGGATTCGACGGGGTCCTGCAACTCAATCAGATCGCGGGCAGCGGCAACGACACGGCCAACGTACTGGGCCTGGTCGTGCAGGACCGCCCGTGACAACCACCCACCGATGCACCATCCGATGAGAGAGAGGGCACCATGAAAGCGACCGTCAAACGGACCATGCTCGCCATGGCGATTGCCACTGCCTCGACCGCCGCTGCGGCCAATGGCTGGGACAACCAGAACGCCAACGCGAACATCAACCACAACCACACCGTCAGCGAAACCCGCAACGACACCCACAATCACACCGACAACGACGTACGCAACCGCACCGTCAACGTCAATGTGCAGAAGCACAGCAACATCCAGGCCGACGAACGCAAGGAAAAGAACAATCACGGCGTCGACGTGAACCTGGAAAAGGACCTGCGCCTGAGCACCGACGTCAATTTCTCCGGTGATCCGACCATCACCGGCGACATCGACCTCGATTCGGCGGCCATCGCGGTGATCGACAACCGCCAGTCGATCAGCAACAACGCCACCAGCAACAGCCTGGTCACCAACCGTGCCTCGATCGGCGACAGCGTAGGCGCAGGCGCGTCTGGCAATCTCGGCTTCAACGTGGTGTCCGGCGACAACAACGCGCAGGACAACGCCGCATCGCTGTCGGCGGCGGATGCCTCCTTCAGCTTCGGCATGGCCGACGCCGAAGTGTTCGTCAACCAGGCCGGGTTCGGCAACGTCACCCAGAACGCCGGTGTCACCAATGCGGCCACGCTTGGCGGCAATGCCTTCGGCGGTGCCTCGGGCAACATTGGCGTGAACATCGCGTCGGGCAACAACAACGAGCAGAAGAACGCGCTGGCCGCCTCGGTGGCGACCACCGCCGTTGCCCAATCCAGCATCAGCTCCAACCAGGTCTCCACCGGCAACACCGTCAGCAACGCCGGCTTCGTGCAGTCCTACACCGACACCGTACAGGTGGGCATGCGCGGCAGCGTCAGTGGCCTGACCCTGGGCTACGGCGCCGGCACCTATCGCGGCACCGGCAATGCCTACCAGATGGCCAACTACTACCTGGATACGTGGAACGGCGCACTGCCGCATCCGGGTGGCAACAGCACCGGCCACATCGACCTGGACAACGAGATCCAGAACGCCACGATGAACCCCAACCGGCCGGGAGTGGGCGGCCTGGGCTTCGACACGCGTGAGAGCGGCACCAGCCAGTTCGTCGAGCTGGGCGTGGCCGATCTGTACGCCAGCCTCAGCGGCACGGTCAGCACCACGCGCTGGGTGAACGTCGATGCCACCAACACCTCGGCGTTGTCGGGCAGTGCCTTCTCCGGCGCCTCCGGCAACATCGGCGTGAACGTGGCATCGGGCACCGGCAACCTGCAGGCCAACAGCCTGGCCCTGGCAGTCGCCCAGCCCAGCACCGGCGGCGGTGGTGGCAGCGGCGAGTAAGCGCAACACCCCGGCCATCCGCCAATGACCGGGTTCCGGGAGCCCCTGTTCCTCCTCCCCCTTGGAACAGGGGCTCCCCCCTGCTGCCGGAGAACGCGATGTTCCGCTGCCGACCTTCAACCTGGCTGCTGGCGTGCCTGTTGCTGCTGGGCATCAACCCCGCGTGGGCGGGCGAAGTGCGCTTCAGCGGGGTACTGCCCAATGGCGCCCTGCTGCAGCAGAAAGTGGAGAGCATGCAGGAGCGGCGCTACCGCAACGTGGTGCGCCAGCACACCGATTACAGCTGCGGCGCGGCCGCACTGGCCACCATCCTGCGCCATGCCTACCACCTGGACACCGATGAGGCGACGGTGATCCAGGGAATGATGGGGGTTTCAGACCCGGCACTGGTGGCCGAGCGCGGCTTCTCGCTGCTGGACATCAAGCGTTACGTGGAATCACTGGGCATGCGTGGACGCGGCTACCGCATCGACGAAGCCCGCCTGCGCACCCTGCGCGTGCCCGGGCTGGTGCTGATGGACGTGCGCGGCTTCCGCCATTTCGTGGTGCTCAAGCAGGTGCGCGAAGGCATCGTCGAAGTGGCCGATCCGATCCTCGGAAACCGCAGCCTGGCACTGCCGGACTTCCTCGCCGCGTGGCCGTCACGCGCCGTGTTCGTGGTGATCGGCAGTGATTTCGACCGTAACACGGTGCTGCTGCAACCCAGCGAACGGCCCAGTGCCCGCGCGCTCTACGCGCGGCAGGGGCCGATCACCGATGCCGAGCTGGTCGACTTCGGCTTCAGCCATGCCGACCTGTTCTGAAGGAGGCTTCGCCATGATCCGTCTTCCCCTGTTGATGACCCTGCTGCTGATGCTTCCCGCGCTGCCGGTGCGGGCGGCGGACGCAGCACCGGGTCGCGGCCTGAAGGAAATTCCCGACCCCGAACTGAACCTGATGCGTGGCCGCTACACGGTGGGCGGCAACAGCGTGGCCTGGTTCGGGGTGACGATGGTTTCGCAGTGGCAGGCCAGCAATGGCACGGCCCTGCAGGGCACGTTGACCCTGGGCATGGATTTCCGCGGCGGTGGTGCACCCAAGCTCAGCTTCCAGCCCAGCGTGCATGTCACCGCCGCCGACGCGCCGCTGCCTGCCACAGCGGGCCGCAGCATCGACAGCAGCGGCCTGGCCAATGTCAGTGGGCTGGTGCAGAGCGTGCAGGTCGCCGGCGATGGCAACGCCGCGCGCAACACCACCACACTGCTGGTGCGTGACGGCGACGTTCCCGCGATGCAGTCCGATGGCGCGCACTCGGCCAGCGCGCAGCAGGCTGGGGTGAGCGCCAGCGCCGTGCTCGATGGCAATCAGGCGCGCCTGCAGCTGCAGATGGATGGCCAGGGCCTGGTACAGCAATGGATACGCAATGGCAGCGTCGGCCAGGGCATTGCCCTGGCCGGTGACGGCCAGGCAGCCAGCAACCAGCTGCGGCTGGAGCTGGTACGCAACACCGCGGGCGGCAACCTGCCGTTGAGCCAGAACGTGGCCCAGGCGATTGCGTTGAACCGCGGCATGGGGCCGGGCCAGTAGTACGGCGCGGCATTGGGGGACGCGTTCCACAACGCAGGACACGAACATGCATACCCTTCTGAGGATCACCCCGTTGGCGCTGGCGGCGCTGGCGGGCACCGCCCTCGCCGCGCCGCCCACGGCCGACGACAACGCCGACGTGCAGGCCCTGGCCAACCAGCTGGAGCAGCTGAAGAGCAACTACGCGCAGGAAGTCCGACGCCTGCGCGAGCTCGACATGCAGGTGCAGGCGATGCAGGCGCGCCTGAGCGGGCGCACGGGGCCCACCGGGCCGGGAACGGCGGCGGCAACCGGCACGGGCACAGGCACAGGCACGGAAGTCGAGCATGGCTCGACTCTACAGACAGCGCCCGGCGGCGAAGGCTACGCCAGCACCGCGGCCGAAGCGCAGCAGGCCAGGCAGGAATCACGGCGCAGCGTGGATGATGTGAAGCAGCAGCAGTCGGCCCTGTTCTCGCGCCGCTTCACCATCGAAAACAGCCTCACCTACGCCCGCTATGACCGCAAGCAGCTCACTCTCAATGGTTTCCTGGCACTGGATGCGATCTTCCTCGGCAACATCGCCATCGAGAACGTCGAATCCGATTCGCTCACCTACAACCTGGCCGCACGCTGGGGCGTCAGTCCCAATCTCACGCTCAACCTGGATGTGCCGTACCTCGCACGGCGCACGGTGTACCAGAAAGGCGGTGCCGGGGGTGCGGCCGCCGCCATCGCCCAGGAAGAGACCAATGGCAATGGCCTGGGCGATATCGGCCTGAGCGCGAATTACCGCCTGTTCGGTGAGCGCGGCTGGCGGCCTGAAACCGTGCTTACCGCCGGGGTGACCGCACCCACCGGGCGCGCGCCCTACGGGCTGGACTGGAAGGTGATCGAGCGCGACGACGATGACTACATCCGCTTCGCCGTACCGAAAGAACAGCCCACCGGCAACGGCGTCTGGCAGGCCAATGTGGGCCTGTCGATGGTCAAGACCGCCGACCCGGCCATCCTGTTCGCCAATCTGGGCTATGTGCATTCGTTTCCGCGCGGCTTCAACGACATCGACAGCAACCCCGACACCGTCAATCCCGGCGATGTGAAGCTCGGCGGTTCGGTGTATTTCGGCGCCGGCGTGGCGTTCGCGTTCAACGAACGCACCAGCCTCAGCCTGTCCTTCAGTGACCGCATCAGCGCCCGCGCCTCGACCCGCTTCCAGGGCGGGCAGTGGATGAAGGTGATCGGCAGCGATGCCAATGCGGCGTCACTGAATCTCGGCGTGACCTATGCGCTGAACCAGCACACCACCCTGGTGACCCTGCTCGGCATCGGCCTGACCCCGGATGCGCCGGACTTCACCCTGGCCTTCAAGATCCCGTACATGCTCTAGCCCCCGTGGGCCGGCGACGGCGTGGCTGTGGCCCGCCGTCGTCGATTCCGCCGCATCGGCGAAGATCCGCGCAATGGCACCGCATTGCGCGTCGATTCGGCCGATTCCCGCAGTCTCCCCGTTTCTAGCATGCCCCTGAGCCGGCCATTCCCGGTCGCGCACTCATGCAGGGGCATTCGCATGGCAAACATCGCAGAGGACGGCCAGCTCGGCTGGATCGTCAGCAAGCGCCCGACCGTCCAGGGCATCGACATCGGCAAGGGCGGCGAGGCGTTGACCGACAACACGTATGGCATCGAAATCGAGTTCTGCACGCACGACAGCGTGATCTTCGCGTTCACCCACGTGGTCGCAGCTTGCTTCGACATCGCCGGCACCGAGCCATGGAAGCTCGAATCCGATTCCGGCAACGTCTTCGAACTCGTCACGCCGCCGCTGCGCTTCGGCGCCATTGATCAAGCCTACGCCTTCAAGGAACAGCTTGTGGCGATGCTGCAGGCGTCCATCCAGAAAGCAGAGACGCAGGGCGTCAACGCCATCACGCTCGGCGACTGGGCGGGACAGTTCGCACCCAAGCTGGTCGAACTGCTCAACACCCACATCAACACGGGCCAGCTGAAACTGGAGCTGGTGGCACTGAAGGCCATCGACTATGCCAGCTGGAAGGAGGTGGGCGAAGGGTTGAACGTCGGCAATGTAGACGATGGCATCAACATTCCCGCCGGGCTGCTGCGCCACAAGCTGCGCAGGCTCGACTGGGAAAGCTATACCCCGGGCATCATCCTGGCCCGTTGCAGCAAATTCTGGTCCGAAGGCTACGCCTCGCAGATGAACCTGCCGATGACGCTCAGCGGCTACTTCCTGTACATGATGTACAAGACCCACGACAAGCACTACTCGCAAGCGGTTCGTGCACAGCAGGAGCTGAGTGGCGAAAAGGCCGGGCAGAAGCTGACGGCCTGGTACTGGCGGCATGTGCTGCTGCAGGCGTGGTGCAGATACCAGCGTGCACTCGGCGTGGAACCGGAGGCGAGGAAGCTGTTCGCGCCCGAGGCGATTGGCCGCTCCGCCCTGCTCTACCTGGTGGTTGGAAAACTGCTGACCGGCGCCCTGGCCGAACTCGGGGAAGCGCCGCAGCTGGAGCTGCAGCAGAAGGCCTGGGATGCCGGGTCCACCCGCGCGATCGATGCCGACGAGCCGGAGGTGACCCTGGGTGACTGGGCCCCGTACCACAGTGCGCTGAAAGACCTCACCGGCATCTGGCTGAAGGCTTCGCTGATGGATGTCATGCGAACCCAGAACCTGCAGACCTATACCTGGGCCGTCACCGAGCTGCCGCGGGTGCTGGCCAGGACCGACGTGTGGGAGAACGCGCTTCTGAACTGGAAAGGGATGGAGCGGATCAAGGCGATGGGTTCAACCATCGAATGGACCGACCTGGAAGAGTTCGCCGAGCCTGAGCGACGGCAGGTGCTCTACGAAAAGGTGGTCGAGGTGGCCGGAAGCCTGGCCGAGCATCTGAAACACCTGTCCCCGGACAAACCCGGGCCACCGGATCTCCCTGACGAGAAGGATCGGCCGTTCCTCGATCGGCGCAATACCCCGGCGTGGGAGGCCCGCTACGACACCCTCCTCCCGCCCATTGCACCGCGTGAGAACACGCGGAACGAATTCACCTACCTGATCGAGCATCGCAACCACTGACACATCGCCCTGATCCGCGCTGCCGCCCTTCCATCCACTGCGGCAGGCACGACGCTGTTCCAACCGGAGAAACGAAATGACACAGGTCTACGCAACACTTCGCTCGGACGATCAGTACCTGATCGCACGCAAGCAGATCACCAACGCCTGGTGGAGCGGCTATGCCGCGCCGGTGCTGGTGGCCGAGGCGGCGTCCGCCCTGACCACGGTGGTGAACGTTGCCGCAGGCAGCGCCGTCAATGCCGGCGCGGTCGCCGCCATCAACGCATCGCTGGCCAATGCCGTGCTTGCAGCGACGTCTGCGTGGCCCGCGGGGGCTGCCGCCAATGGCGTCGCCACGCGGGATGCCATCAATCAAGCGGCCGTTGCGGTCAACAACGCCGGCCAGGTCCTGGCGCAGCTGCAGGCAGCATTGCCGACGGTGCTGGCCGCCGTGGACCGGGCCGCCGCCATGGGGGCGGCCGATTGGGTCGCGGGTGGAGGGGCCGTGCCGGCCTGGGTCCAGCTTCAAAATGTAGGCATCCCCGCATGGCCGGACCCGAACCTGCAGGCGATCGTCAACGCCGCACAGCGTCGCATTTCGGGCTGGGCCGGCTCGCAATCGCCGCGCCTGGTGAACCAGGCCGGGCAGTGGGCACTGCCCGGGGGACGCATGTCGGATGCGGAAACCGCCGAGCATGCGGCCAGGCGGGAATTCCAGGAAGAAACCGGGGTCGAGCTGGACGCAGGTTATGTGATGGCCTACCACACGCTGTTCCAGACCGCGCCGGGAGGTGCCGATTTCTACCTGGTCTGCTTTGACCTGCCCGGCGGCCAGGACATCGCCGACCTGGTGACACGGATCAACGCGAACCTGATGGCCCAGACCGGTTGGCTCAATCGGCCGACCGCCGGGTCGGTGGTCGACTGGGAACTGGATGCGGTCTGCACCGTGGCGCAGGACGAGCTGAGCAGCTCTCTGGGGACATACCAGCCCGTCTCGATTCCCGACACGCTGCGGCCGGTCCCCGTGCCGATGCCCGCCGGAGGGCTAGCCCTTGCGGCGTGGGAGCGCAGGCAGCGACGCTTTGCCGAGTCCCAGTCCATCGACTGGTACCTGCGCATGGCCCGCTACATTGAACAGCAGTAGGCGGGCGACGCGGATGCGGAGAAATCGATGATGCGGCGACGCCCCCCCCGCATCACGGCCCCGCTCTTCACGCCATTTCCCCCGCATTCTCCGTCGATTCCACCAATCCAGCCGCAGCGCTTGTTTCTACTCTGCATCCACGGTGAAGCACACGCAGTTACGCACCACGCACCGTGAAACTGGATACCACGCACTTCCACCTTTTCGCAGGAGCAGGACATGGCATTTCCAACCGCGGTAAACGACCAGATCACCGATTCGGTCACCCAGGCCAACACCAAGGTACTGGGCGATGCGCCCGCCGTGGCGGTGGGCAATCTGTACCAGGCCACCGCACAGGCGCTGGCCAATGCGGCCCACAACGCGACCAACGCCCAGCAGCAGTCGTATGTGACCGCACAGTCGGCCACCACCATGGGCGTGGCCACGCTGTACTCGATCGATACCGCCACCACGGCCGTGGCCAGCAAGGAAATCCTCAGCACCCGCGTCCGCGGCCTCGGTTCCTGATCCGTCGTTCCGCAGCTGACCCGCCAACCTCAAGGAGCTCGACATGGCATTCCCGACCGCAGTAAACGACCAGATCACCGATTCGGTCACCCAGGCCAACACCAAGGTGCTGGGCGACGCCCCCGCCGTCGCCATGGGCAACCTGTACCAGGCCACCGCGCAGGCGCTGGCCAACGCCGCCCACAACGCCACCAATGCCCAGCAGCAGTCCTACGTGACCGCGCAGGCGGCCACCACCATGGGCGTGGCCACGCTGTACTCGATCGATACCGCCACCACCGGCGTGGCCACCAAGCAGATCCTCGGCGCGTGATGCGCCGGCAGGCAAGGAGCTGAGCCATGGCATTTCCCACGGCCGTCAACGACCAGATCACCGATTCGGTCAGCCAGGCCAACCTGCAGGTGCTGGGCGTGGCCCCCGCCACGGCGATGGGCACGCTGTACCAGGCCACGGCACAGGCCCTGGCGAATGCGGCCCACAACGCAACGCTCGCCCAGCAGCAGATGTATGTCACGGCGCAGGCCGCGACCACGATGGGCGTTGCGCTGCTCTACGCCGTCGATACCGGCGCCACCGGCGCCGCCACCCGGAAGATTCTCGGCTGATTCCACTAAGTGCCGGCAGTCTCCGTTCCTGTAGTGCTGTCCACCCAAGGAGTTTCCACCATGGCATTTCCCACCGCCGTCAACAGCCAGATCACCGATTCGGTTTCGCAGGTCAACACCAAGGTCCTTGGTGATGCGCCGGCCATCGCAATGGGCAATCTGTTCGTGGCCACCAGCCAGGCACTGTCCAACGCCGCGCACAACGCCACCAACAACCAGCAGCAGTCCTACGTGACCATGCAGGCCTCGACCACCCAGGGCGTGTCCACGCTGTATGCCATCGACACCGCCTCCAACGGCGTAGCCACCCGCGAAATCCTGGGTCTGCGCTGACGTGTCGGCCCGGCGTGACGCCCCCCCTCAGCGCCCCCGCCCGGGTGGCGTCACGCCGGGCCCCTGTCTGATGGCCGCATCGCCTGCCACCGGCTACCTGCTGGACGCTGCCAGCGCCGGCTCGGGCCTGGCGATCGCCCTCGCCCCGTCGTTCGCGATGTCCGCCACTTACCTGGCGATGGCCGACAGCCTGGGCCTGGCCATGCAGAACGCCGTGGCCAACCAGCAACGTGGCCAGGTCACCGCCGGCGCCAGCCTGGCCCAGGTCCTGGCCCTGATCATCCAGAAGGGAGCCGTTCCATCATGAGCAGTGAGAACACCGTCAACAGCCAGATCGTCGACAGCGTCAGTGCCGCCTCGACCCTGTTGGTGGCCCAGGGGCCGGCGCAGTCCTTCAGCATGCTCGACATGGTGATGCTGGAGACGCTGGGCACGGCCATGCACAACGCGGTTGCGCGCCAGCAGGGCGCGGGCATGGTCAGCAACGCCGCGGTCACCGCCGCCTGCGCGAAGATGATCAATGCCCCCTGGCCGGTGCCACCGCCGCCGCCGCTTCCCCCGCCGCCGCCACCGCCGCAGGTCATTCCCCTGCCGGGACCGGTGCCGGCGCCGCCTTCGCCCGCGGCGGTGATCGCCGCGGCTACCGCAGAAGGAAAGACCGCCATCAGCGTCCTGCAGGCACAGACCCACGGTGCCACTGCCGACGCTGCGGCCGCCACCGCCAGCCTGCACACGCTCGAACAGCTTGCAGGCGACGGCGCGGCGCCCACGCCCGGCCCTGCGCCCGACTCCACGCCCGGTCCGGAACCGGCAGCGGGTCCCGCCCACGACCCCGCGCCAGACTCCCCCTCCACCGCGGCCGCCGACGGCACCGACGCCACGCCGTGACCGTGCCGCGGCTGTATTCCGGCCGCCCCCGCCCATCAAGGAGCCCGTATGGACCCGAGCAACGTCAACGCCCAGGTCATCGATGTGATCAACCAGGTGCAGACGGCCACCATGGCCACGACCGTGGTGAAGACCAGTGGCGCCGGCAAGGCCTACCAGTCGGTGGCCCAGTCCGCGGCGATTGCCGTGCAGGACGCCGCCGACGCGCTGCGCAACGTTTCCACCATCGCAACCACCGCCGCCGGCGTGGCCATGGCCCAGTACCTGGCGACGGGAGACGAAAAATATGCGAGGGTGCTCACGCAGGCGCAGACCATGATGCAGGGGGCCACCGACGACTTCACCCGCGTCGGCAGCGCCGCTGCGACCGTCCTCAAGGATTTTCCGGCCCAGTGAGGCCGCCAGGAGAGCCACGCATGAGCGTTTTCATCGACGGTCGCCCCGTTCCCCATCCCGGCCAGCTCAGTTCGCGAACCAAGCGCGTGCTGCCGTTCGTCGATGGCGGCCACTATTGGCTGCAGTGGGCCATCGATTCACACGAGCATCGATACGCCTTTGCAGACGAAGGCGCGATGCTCGAAGGCGTGCAGCAGGGCCTGCATGGTTCACGCATGGCCTGGCTTCCCAATGCCGGCCTGCAGGTGAGCCCGGTAAAGCTGCTCAGCCTTCACACCGACGAACTTGAAGCCTTGCGCCAGCTGGAATCGAGCCCGCCCAGCAACCTGCTGTCGAATGAAGTGCAGAGCGTGCTGGTCCGGCACGGCCTGCTGAGCAACAAGGAACTGGGCGCATACCGGCCCTTCCTCGCGGCCGTTGGCGCCGGCGACGCGCCGCTGCTGCTGCAGCTCGACTTCCGTGAATCGCTGGCGCTGTACCAGCTGGCCCAGGAGCAGGGCGGCCTTAACCCGCCCAGCGAGGCCCAGGCCGAAGCGGCCCGTTTCGCCTTGCAGCACGCACGCAGGCCGATCGAATTCGCCGACTATTTCCGCTTCTACCTCCGTGCTTATCGGCCGGGAGGCAACAGCGACCTGCGCCTGGAACGCGCCACGCACGCATTGCAGACCCTGCTGCCGATGCTGTTCGGCTACCTGGACGGGCCCCAGCTTTCGCATCTTCCATCCCCCGAGCAGGTGCGCGCCGCCATTGCCGAAACACTGGCGGCAAACCGCCACATCGGCTACGCCCGCATTTCGCTGGCCGCGCAGCAGGTCGCGATGTTCCTGGGCGATGGCGATGGGCTGCAGCTGGATGGCGAACGATGGCGCGAGGCCGCGCGTCGGCAACTGCGCAGCGCACAGGCGTTCCTCGACAACCATCCGGTCTCGCGCGGCCAGCTCGGCCAGGACGGTGCCAGCGTGCTGTTCGCCATCGATGGCTCCAAGGAACAGGCGCGCATCCAGGTGGAGGACAACGTCATCACCCTGCAGGACTACCGCCGAACGCGTCGTTTTGCCGAGGATGAGGCCGAGATCGGCTACCAGGCAGACGAAGTGTGAGCCCGCCCTCACCCGCCCCCGGGCCTGATGGCGGCGTGCCGGCAGCCACCGCCGCGCCGGCGTCGGCCGCCCGCGTGGCCGTGGCTGCCGGCCGTCAGGCCGCGCGGCAGCAGGCGCAGAAGATCCTGGCCGATGCCCAGGCGGCATTGCGCCACATCCTGGGGGAGCGCAACGACGGCTCCTCCTCCCCAGCCCCAGAAGGAGTTCCTGCGATGACCTTCCCGATCCCACCCTCTCCGTTCCCCACGCCGGACCGTCCCGGCGGCAAAACCCCCATGCAGATTGCGCAGGAACTGGCCGACGCCGCGATGGCGGCAAGCGAGGAAGGCATCCGCCAGGCGATGATGGTCTCGCAGCAGGCCGTCGAAGCCGCCGCCGAAGCCGCCCGGCGCGCCGATGAGGCCGCCGAGGAAGCCGTACGCAGGGCCGCCGAAGCGAACGCCAGGTAGCGTCCGCTGCGGTGATGCCACACCCCGGGCAGGCCTGCGCCTGCGCCGGGGTTTTTCATTGCTCCGGTATGCGCCGATAGCTGCGCGGACTGACCCCGACCAGGCGCCGGAAGCTCTTCTCGAAATGGCTGAGGTCACCGAAGCCGACCTGCAGCGCGACATCGGTGATGCGCAGGCGCTGCCCACCCCGCAGCAGCTGCTTGGCGTGTTCGATGCGCTGCTGCTGCAACAGCAGCTTGAAGGTGGTGCCCAGTTCGCTGCGGAACAGGAAGCCCAGGTGCGACTGGCTCACATGCGCCTGGCGCGCCAGATCGCCCAGCGTGACCGGCTCGGCGGCATGATCCTTCAGGTAGGCAAGCGCACGCTTGAGGCCATCGTGCAGGCCGTCGTGTGACGCGGCAGGTGCCGTCGATGCGACTGCCTGTGGTGCTGCCCCGGCCACCTCCAGCGCCTCCGCCTCGGGCAACGGACGATCCGCGTCCACCGCCGCTTCACCCAGCATCAGGCCAGGCGCATGCCGCAGCAGGTCCTCACGACGGATGCTGCGCCCGCCGGTCATCACCGCCAGGCGCACCACCACCCGCTCCATCTCCAGCAGGTTGCCGGGCCAGTCATGGCCACGCAGCGCGTCCAGCAGGTCCTCGCTGATGACCTGCGGGTTGAACCCATGCATCTGCAGCGAGCGCGCCACCAGCGCATCGATATCGTCGCTGCGCTCACGCAGCGGGGGAATGTCCACGGTGAGGAACTCCAGCCCGGCCAACAGCGCCCGCGAGAACTGCCGCTCGCGCACACGCTGCTCAAGGTCGGCACTGGTGGAGGCGATCACCCGGATCGCGCGGGCCTGGCCGGACTGGACCGTGGCCATCTCCAGCTCGCGTATGCAATGCGAGAGCTGCGCCTGCAAGGGAACCGGAAGCTCATCCACCTCGTGGAAATACAGGCTGCCGCCGCGGGCGCGCGCGAACCAGTCCGCAGGCGTTTCCTGTGGGTGGGCGCAGTTGACCTCGACGAACGGCCCCCGCCGCCGCGGACCGCAGCTGTGCAGGGCCGCGGCCAGTTCCATCTTCTCGGTGCCGAATTCGCCGCGCAGCAGCACCGGCAACTGGCTGGCGGCAGCGCGCTCGACGAACTCCTCCATCTGCTTCAACGCGTCGCAGGCGCCGACCAGCAGCAACGGGCGGCTCAGGGCCTGTTCGGCCCAGGCTTGCGCTTCATAGCGCTTGATCAGATGTGCGCATCGATGCGCGAATGCCTCACCCAGCGCCAGCGCACTGCTGTCCAGTCCATCCGCCTCGCCTTCCAGCTGCAGCTCGCCGAGCACCTCGCCGCCGTAGCGGATCGGTAGGCGCTGGCCGGCCTCCAGCGACGCGTCCTGGCCAAGGGCCGTGCCCGGTCCACGCAGATGGACACGGCCGCCACGCAGCGCATGGTGTTGCGAAAACTCCTTGATGAACGCGCCCAGCAGGTCGGGCAAGGACCGGTACGGTCGATAGGCGCGCTGCAACATCTGACTGACTTGCCTGTGCATTGAAACTCCCCTTGCGAATGGCGCCCCGGTGCTGCTGCACCAGGCGATCGCGCAATGCCTAGCGTCTGGCTTCATTGCGTGATGCTGCGATGCCTACGCCGCGCCTCGCGCCAGCCGCTGCACACGCAGATCAACGCGCACGCTGTCCGCCCCCATGCCCCCAGGGGGTTGCCGTCGGTGGGTCGACGATGCGGACGTCGGACGGATCCGGATTCCCCCAACGCCTTCACGGCGCCGGCATTTCCGATTATCGAATCGGAGTTTCGAGAGAAACGTGATGATAATCACGTGAATATCCCGATCGCCGCGTGACATTCACGCATTGGCGGACCCCTGCAGCACCAGGAAATCGTCCTTTTCGCGGGCCGTGGCGCGGCGCCAGCGATATCTGGGCAGCGTGCAGCACCGGGCCCGTATGCCGGTGCCGCCAGCGGGCGGCATAATCCGCGCCCAACCAAGGAGATTCAACGTATGGAACACACCACCCCGGCGGCGCCCAAAAACCATCTGATGTGGGCGATCCTGAGTATCTTCGGTGGCTTCTGGCCCTTCGGCATCGTCGCCACCGTCTACGCCAACCGCACGTCATCGCTGCTCGCCGCCGGCCAGATCGGCCCGGCCACGGTGGCATCGCGCAAGGCGCTGCGCTGGATGATCGCTTCATTCGTCACGCTGCCGCTGTGTGTCCTGCTGCTGGTGGGGTATGCACTGATCCTGCGCGCAGCTGGCTGAGCCACGCAGCGACGGTCTGCGGCATGATGGGTGTCCTGTCCTGCTCTGGAGCCAGCCATGCCTTTGGGATTCATCGGCCTGGGCGTCATGGGAACCCCCATGGCCAGCCACCTGGCGCGGGCGGGCCATGCCGTGCTGGGCTGGTCCCGCTCCGGCCGCAACCACGCTGCCGCGCGTGCCGCAGGCATCGAGGTCCGTGAGCAGCTGCACGACGTATTCGCAGCCTGCGAAACCCTCATCCTGATGCTGGCCAACGACGACGCCATCGACAGCGTGCTCGATCGACAGGGCAGCGCGTTCGGCGAACGCGTGCGCGGCCGCCTGCTGATCAACATGGGCACCAGTTCGGCGGCGTATTCGCAGGCGCTGGGCGAACAGATCCGTGCTGTGGGTGGCCGTTACGTGGAAGCGCCGGTCTCCGGCTCCCGTGTACAGGCCGAAGCGGCGCAGCTGGTCATCCTGCTGGCCGGCACCGATGCCGATCTCGCCGTGGCGGCACCGCTGCTGGCACCGATGGGCCGGCAGACGGTGTGCTGCGGCAGTGTGCCGTCGGCGCTGCGCATGAAGCTGGCGGTGAACCTGTACCTCATCACGCTGGTCACCGGCCTGGCCGAAGCGGTGCACTTCGCCGAAGCCCACGGCATCGAGCTGGAACGCTTCGCGCAGGTGCTCAATGCCGGGCCGATGGCCAGTGACGTGTCACGGATCAAGCTGGACAAGATGGCCCGTGGCGATTTTGCCGTGCAGGCCTCGATCACCGACGTGTACAAGAACAGCGGGCTGGTGGCCGCCGCCGCGCGCGAGGTCGGCATGCATGCACCGCTGATCAACGCCAGCGATGCGCTGTTCGCACAGGCGCAGCACGCCGGGCTGGGCGCACTGGACATGGCCGCCGTGCTGCAGGCGGTACGCGCCGGTCCGGGTGGTACCGACCGGGCCTGATCGGAATTCATCTTCCGGCACTCCTGCCGTCCCCGGCCGCTGCTATATTCAGCCACGCTCGGCAGGCACGGTGCCTGCCCTCGAATCACAGGGAGTTGGACATGGGTCTGGTACAGGCGGTGAAGGGTGCGGTAGGCGGTGTGCTGGCCGACCAGTGGAAGGACTTCTACACCGTGCCCACGGGCCTGCCGTCCACGGCGGCCCTGTTTGCAGCGGTACCGCGCGGCACCAACGCCGGCCGCGGCTCCAACACCAGCGGCTCGTCCAACATCATCAGCAATGGTTCGAAGATCGTTGTGCCGGAAGGCTACGGCCTGCTGCTGTTCCAGGACGGCGCGATCACCGCGTTCGTTGCCGAAGCGGGCGGCTACGAGTGGCGCTCGGACGATCTGAACTCGCAGTCGATCTTTGCCGGTGACGGCCTGGTCAGCACCTTCATCAAGCAGAGCTGGGAACGCTTCAAGTTCGGCGGCCAGCCGGGCTCGCAGCAGGCCGCCTACTTCGTATCGCTGAAGGAACTGCCGGACAACCGGTTCGGTACCCAGTCGGAGATCTACTGGGACGACGGCTTCCTCAACACCCAGGTCGGCGCGGTCACCCGTGGCTCATACACGCTGAAGATCGTCGACCCGATCCTGTTCGTGAAGAACTTCGTGCCCGCCAGCTACCTGCAGCCGGGCCAGGTGTTCGATTTCACCGACCTGGACAACGCCGCCGCCAGCCAGCTGTTCAATGAAGTGGTTGGTTCGCTGGCCCCGGCCTTCAGCCTGTATACGAACGATCCGGGCAAGGGCAACCGCATCACCAAGCTGCAGCAGGATTCGATCGGCTTCGCGCAGAGCCTGTCCGCTGCGGTCGAGCAGGCGTATCAGTGGCAGAGCGATCGTGGCCTGGCCATCGTCAAGACCGCCATCGTTTCCATCGAGTACGACGCCAACACCCGTGAATTGCTGAAGACCGTGCAGCGCGCCGATGCGCTGTCCGGCTCGCGCGGCAACTCCAACCTGCAGGCCAGCGTCGCCCAGGGCATCCAGTCGGCCGGCGAGAACGGCGGTGCGGCGGGCCTGGTCGGTGTCGGCATGGCCTCGGGCATGTTCGGTGTCGGCGGCATGCAGCAGCCGGTGACGCCGGCCGCGGACGATCCGGTGGCCAAGCTGAAGAAGGCCAAGGAGATGCTGGACCTGGGCCTGATCACCCAGAGCGACTACGACGCCCTGAAGGCCAAGGCACTGGGCCTGTAACGGCAGGACGCACAACGAACATGTCCGATCCCCGAAACGGCCCCCCGCCGCTGCCCGGATCCGCTCCCGCGACGCCGCCGCCCTTGCCGGCGGCGTCGTTGAATGGACCGGGTTCGCCGCAGGACGTCCCTCCCCTGCCCGGCAGCTTCCCGCTGGACACCTCGACGCTGCCGCAGGCCATCCGCGATGAAGTGGAAGCCCCGGACCCGGTCGCCATCGACACCTCGGCCAGCGAGCTGAAGGACGGCCTCAACCGCTGCCCGAAGTGCGGCGCCACCGACATCCGGCCCAAGGCCGGCACCGACATCCTGGTCTGCCTGTACTGCCGTCACGAATGGCATGGCGCGCGGGTCGAAGAGGAATTCGGGCTGGGCGAAGCCATCGACCAGCTGCGTGGCACCGTCATCGCCTCCGGCGCGCGTGACATCGACGCCGATACCTCGGCACTGATGACCTTCAAGTGCACCGGCTGCGGCGCCGAAGTCACGGTCAACACCGAAAGCACGATGACGGCGCGCTGCCACTGGTGCCGCCATGTGTTCGGCGTCAACGAACAGATCAGCAACGGCGCGGTGCCCGATGCCGTCCTTCCCTTCCATATCAAGAAGGACGATGCGGTCGCGCGCATCCGCCAGTTCGTCGACAAGCGCCGGATGTTCGCGCTGAAGGCGTTCAAGCAGGAGTTCACCCCGGAAAACGTGGTGGGCGTGTTCCTGCCCTACATGATCGTGGACAGCAATGTCAGCGCGGCCGTGGCCGGCAAGGGCGAGATCCAGACCCGGCAGTACACCGTGGGCAGCGAGAAGAACAAGCGCACCGTCTATGACGCCGACATCTATCAGATCGAGCGCCAGGTCGACTTCACCGTTGACGATCTGCCGCTGGAATCCTCCGCCGAGCGCGGCAACCTGGATATCCGCACCAACACCAACAACATCATCAACACCATCCTGCCGTTCGACACCAAGAACGCGGTGAAGTGGAATGCCTCGTACCTGGCGGGCTTCACCTCCGAGAAGCGCAACCTGGACGTGGAGAAGCTGCGGCCACGACTGGAAGACCAGCTGCTGTCCATTGCGCGCTCGCAGGTGGAATCTTCGGTACGCGGCTACAACCGTGGCGTGCGCTGGGAGCAGGAGCAGCTGGAAGTGCATGGCACCCGCTGGGTATCGATGTACCTGCCGGTCTGGCTGTATTCGTACCACCAGCCCGGCAGGAACGGCGGCATGCTGCACTACATCGCGGTGAACGGCCGTACTGGCGAAACCATGGGCAGCGTGCCCGTGCAGCAATGGAAGATGCTGCTGGCGGCGTTGACCGCCGGCACGGTCATCGAAGCACTGGCAATCCTCATCCTGATGGCAACCTCATGAGCGACGATAGCGGCCTCTGGCTGTTGGCGGCAGGTCCGGCCGGCGCAACCGCGCTGTACTGGGCGCTGTACCGCTACTACCGCAACAGCGACAAATCGCACTCCTTCGAGCACGAGACCGAGGTCAAGGCACAACCGGTCACCGGCTCCAACCAGAAGGTGGGCCAGGTGCGTGGCACCGAGGCCACGCGCATCGAAGGCGACAACGTGTACCAGTACCGGATACGGGTTGCACGGGTGAAACCCGATCCATAGAGCCAGGCCATGCCTGGCTGCGGGGAGTGCCGGCCGCTGGGCGGCCGGCACGATTCTCAGCCCGCCTGCCCCAGCCGCACCTTGAGCTGCTGGATCTCCTGCTCGCTCACCCCGATCGACTTCAGGTAGCCTTCGGCACCGCCGTACTGGCTGTGCAGCGCGGCCAGGAACTGCTCCATGTTGCCCGGTGCGGTACCGGACATGCCGGCCATCTTGCGGCCGATCTCCGGGTTCTGCTTGATCAGCGCCATGATCTGCGCGTTCATCGCGCTGTCCTTCGGCTGCCCTTCCAGGTAGTGCGCGGAGATCGCGTAGTTGTGCACGATCTCGGCCTTCGGCACCCCGGCCAGGTCCAGCAGCAGGCCGGCGATGATGCCGGTGCGGTCCTTGCCCGCCGTGCAATGGAACAGCACGGCGCCGTCCTGCTGCGCTGCGATGCGCTGGAACACCTGCTTGAACTGCGGCTGGCTGTGGCCCAGCCACTGCACATAGGCTTCGCCCAGTGAATCCGGGAAGCGGGTCATCATCTTCTGCAGGTCCATCTTCTCGGTGCCCATCAGCGAGATGCGCTGATAGTCGAAGCGATCATCCTTGGCCAGCAGGTCCGGCGACTGCGCCTGCTCGTCGGCGGTACGCAGGTCGATGTCCAGCTTCACGCCAGCAGCGGCCAGTGCATCGCGATCGGCGTCGGTCAGCCGGCCGAGATCGGCGGTACGCACGAACGCAGCGGCCGGAATCGGGCCATGACGGCCCTGCAGGCCAGCGAAGGTGCGCACGTTCCACGCCCCCTGCAGCGGAAGCACGCGCTGCGCATCGGCAGCCACCGGCTTCACATTGGCGGCAGCAGCCGGCTTCGCGGCAACGGCCTGCGGTGCATCTGCGGCCACGGCGGTGGCCGCCAGCGGCAGGCTGAGCATCACGGCCAGGGCAAGTTCGGTAGAGCGGTGCTTCATGGGAGTCTCCGTTCGAATCAGAAGTTGACGGCCACATCCAGGCCGAAGGTGCGGGGGTCGTTGAAGATGCCGGTCTGGCCCAGCGCCGGGCTGTTGAGCTTGTAGAACAGGTGCTGTTCGTCCAGCAGGTTGCGCGCCCACAGCGAGAACGACATCGTGGTGCCGGTGCTGTTCACCGGCACATCCACCAGCGCCACGCGTGCATTCACCACGAACGAACTGTCAGTGAGCATCTGGTCGTACTCGCTGGTGTAATAGCCATGGGACCAGTTGCCGTCCACATGGAACTTCAGCGCCGAGAAGTTGGCGAACGGCACCAGGTAGTCGGCCGACAGGCTGCCCGCATTCTTCGGCGCCAGCAGCGGTTGCACGGTCACCTGCACACCCGCACCGAACGGGTCCGTGGCGGTCTGTGCGTCAATCTTGGTGTAGGCGTAGTTGAGGCCGAGGGTGAGGTTGTCCACCGGCATCACGTTGAACTCCAGCTCCGCGCCGCGCGACTTCCCATCACTCAGTGCGTTGGTGGTGACCATGGTGGTGCGGGTTTCGCCGCTGTTCGGGTCGAACGGCAGCGAGAAGTCCATCTGCTTGTGCGCGATGGTCGAATCGAACACCGCCAGGTTCAACCGCGCACGGTTGTCCCAGAACTGCGATTTGAAGCCCAGCTCATAGGCGGTCACCTCTTCCGGGCCGAACGCGGTGTAGTTGGTCGACCGCGAGTTGGCGCCACCGGCCTTGAAGCCAGTGCTGTACCTGGCGTAGACCATCGCGTGCTCGCCCAGGTCGTAGGCGATGTTGACCATCGGGTCGAAGCGGCTCCAGCGGTCCTTGAAGCCGAGACTCGTCGCCGCACCGTTGACGATGTACAGGCTGCCCTTCTTGTCATCGCGGGTGTAGCGGCCACCGGCGGTCAGGTGCAGGCCCGGCATCGCCTCTGGGGTCCACGTGGCCTGGCCGAACACGCCCAGGCTGTCAGTCCAGGCCTTGCTGGCGCGGTCGATGCGCACCCGTGAAAGATCCAGCGGGTTGGTGGCCGGGTTCAGCGTGTAGCTGTTGCCGCCCGGCCCCCACACCAGCATGTTGGGCGTCTGTGCATTGTCGCCCGCGGTCTCGTGGTAGTAGAACGCGCCGCCGAGGAACTGCACCTGCGCGGTGTTGCCGATCAGCTGGAACTCCTGGCTGTATTGGTGCTGGTAGACCTGGGCCAGGCTGTAGCGGCCGAACGGCGTACCCGCGCCACCGTAGGCCGAGATCGCATCGACCAGGCCCATGTCGAACTGGCCTTGGGTCAGTTCGCGATAGGAACTGATCGACTTCAGTTCCAGGTTCTCGTTCAAGGTCCACGACAGGTTCAGCAGATGGCCACTGGTGCGGCCGATGTTGTCTTCCTGCGGGCCACCCAGGATGGCGCTGTCGCGGCGGTCGAGGCTGGCCCCGGCCTTCTGCAGCGGGCTGAGGTAGGCACCGGGCACCAGCACCTGGGTGTGGTACGGCGTGGTGGCATCGTAGGAACGGTCGAACGCATACAGCAGCGAGACATCATCGCGCGGCTGCCACAGCGCACTGAGGCGTGCGCCACGCTTGTCGTAGCTGTTGAAGTCGCGCTCGCCGCGCATCGGGTTGTCGGTGGTGCCGCCACGCTTGGCCTGCACCGCGTCGATCTTGAAGCTGACATCACCCACCTTGGGCAGGTCCAGGTGCAGCGCGCTGTTGTAGCCGCTGTAGTTGGACACACCGGCACTGACGCGGCCGCCGAACTCGCCGGTCGGCACCTTGGTCAGGATGCTGACCGCACCGCCCTCGGTGTTGCGGCCAAACAGCGTACCCTGCGGGCCCTTCAGCACTTCAATGCGCTCCACGTCGTAGAGCATGCTGCCCAGGCCCTGCGCGCGGCCCATGAACACACCGTCGACGTAGATGCCGACGCCGGCATCGCGCGCCGGCTGGTTGGCATCGCCGGACGCACCGATGCCACGGATGCCGATGTTCAGTGCCGAACTGCGGGTCGCGAACGGGGTCACCCGCAGCGAAGGAATCGAGCCATCGGACAGGCTGCCCAGCGAGATCGCGCTGCGATCCTTCAACGCCTCGGCATCGACCACCGACACTGAAATCGGCGTCTCCTGCAGGTTGGTGGCGCGCTTCTGCGCGGTCACCACCACCTGGTCAAGCGCCACCACGGTTCGCGCCGCGTCGGCGGAGGCAGTGGCATCGGCTTCGGCATGGGGGCTGTCTTCGGCATGGGCAATCGCCGGCAGCGCGGCGGCAATGGCGAGGGTGAGCAGCGGGCGGTGCAGCGTGGCGTAGCGCATCGGACTCGTTCGCGGAAGGAGAAGGCCGGCGCAGTCTGGGAGTCGGGAATTACAAATGAATGACCGTTCATTCACACCTTTTGTGACGTACTATCCCGTCTCTGGACGCCCTGACCTTCCGCAATGACGCCAAAGCCCGCCGTAGCCCCACCCGTTGATGACGCCGCCGCCGCACACGCCGAGGCCCAGCGCCGGCGCATCCTCGATGCCGCCCAGAAATGCTTCATCACCCGCGGCTTCCACGCCGGTTCCATCGGCGATATCGCCGCCGAGGCCGAGATCAGCCAAGGGCTGATGTACCGCTATTTCGCCAACAAGCGGACCCTGATCCTGGCCCTGATCGAGCGCCAGCTGCGCCACGACCAGGCCTCGATCAGCGAAATGCCGGCGGCGTCCGATCTGGTCGATGGGCTGCTGGAGTGCTACCGGCAGTGGGCGCGCGGCGCCGTGCTGCCGATCCACGGCAACGCCATCGCCAGCGTGGCGCTGTACGCGGAAATCAACGCCGAAGCGCACCGCGACCCGATGCTGGCCGAGGTACTGCGCACCCACGACAAGCAGACCAGCGCTGCCATCCATGCCTGGCTGCGCCAGCACGATGCGCGCCTGGGCCGGCCGATTGACGAGGAAGCCATCGCCGGGCGCACCCTGCTGCTGCGGCTGCTGGTGGAAGGCCTGGCCATGCGCGCCGTGCGCGACCCGGACCTGCCACCGGCACGCGTGCGCGCCCTGCTGGCCGATGCCATCGGGCGGGTGATGGCGGACTGAGCGCCGCTCGACGTCACTTGGACCGCGTGGCGCTCGGCTTCACCTGTTGGAACGGAGCGCGCTGCAACCAGTCCCGCTGGTGCTTACGCATGCCGCTCCACGTGGACGTCATGAGCTCCCTCGCCTCCGCCGCGGAATAGAGGTAGCTTTCCGCAGGATATCCCGCCGCCTGCATGCACAGCAGGACCTCGCGCATATTGGACTCGATCCACTGATCGGCCATCGCCCCGCCCACCCCGGCATGCTGAAGCATCGCGCCGATCAGCGCCCAGGCACGCAGCGTCCCGGTGTGATAGGCGTTCTGCACCCTGGGAAACGCCGAGAAGCCAAGCGTAGTACCCACCAGGAAATCAAAGGTGATCGAGAGCTTCTTCGCCTCGTCCATCGGGCTGCCGTCCGGCCGGGATCTCAGCAGCCAGGTCGCCAGCAGCCGTCCCGCCATTTCATCCGCGTCCGACTCCATGTACAGGCGCATCTTCGAATCGCCTGCCGCCGGCATCAGAGGACGCTCATCCATGTAGAGACTGCCGCAAGTGGCGGTTTCGTACCCGAGATGGCCTCTCACCACATGCGCGAACTCATGCATGAAGATCGCCAGGAATCCACAATGCGCGTAGCGGATGCCTCGATCCCTTCTCTGCTGGCTGGCGGGAATGCGAAAGGTTTCGGAACGCGGCCACTCCATCGTCGCCTCCAGCGTGCCTTCCATGGGGAGCGCGGGCTCCAGCCCCGGAACACTCAGCACCCGATAGGCTGCGACAACGGTCTCCAGAAGGCTGCCTGCCGTGACTGACAGGCCATAGACGGGCTCACCCGGATGTATGGGCCAGGCCATGCCATTGGCGTACGGGGAATCCGTCACGAATCCGCATAGTCTTCCGGGCCGGAAGGCATGGATCGCGCCCCCGAAACCCTGGCGCACGGCAGCGAATGCGGCCTTGACGATCTCCATCCCATCCTGCGCTTTGCCCTCCACCAGGAAAACCGGGGGAAGCACGCTCGTCGCGCTCAGTGGTGCGCAACCACTCACTTTAAGCGTCGCGATGGCGGCCACACGATCACGTTGCTGCAGCGGACCGAACTCGTAGGGGTTCAACGCAGATCGGCGGCCCTTGAAAAGACCGGGCCAGAGTGCATTGGGATTATCTCGTTTCTGCAACAGTCGACTCCTGCAAGGACAGCCCTGTGTCGGGAAAAACCTGACACGAGCCTGCCTCATGCGAACGCATAATAAGAACCCGCACCCTGCCCAGGCAGGCCCGCTTCAAACCCACTTACGATGAAACGGCCGCATCAAGGCTTGGAGAATCTAGATCATGAAGATCACCCCGACAACACTCACGCTTCAGCAGTTCTTCTCGGTGGGAAACGAACAGTTCCTGATACCGGCCTATCAGCGTCGGTACGCCTGGGGGCAGCGCCAGCAACGGGAACTGTTCGACGATATCCGCCTGCTGCCCGCCGCTGATGCACACCTGCTGGGCACTGTGCTGCTGTTGTCGGATACGCACAAGCCCGGCGTGAATCATCTTGAGCTGGTGGACGGCCAACAGCGCGTCACCACCCTCACCATCCTGATGCGCGTGCTTGCACGCAGATACGAAAAGGACGGTGACAAGGAGGCCGCCCAGGAGCTTGAGAAGCTGCTGCATTGTCGAGGCATCGATCGCAAGACCCAGCCCAAGCTTCATCTTGGCGACCTGGATCACTCCGATTACGCGGCCATCATGGATTCGACGGATGTGTCCGAAGTCGATAACGAACGGCTGAAGGGCGCCCATCTCAACTTCACTGCCTGGGTCGAACAGCTGAAGACCGATGAGCTCAACGAGTTCTTCCACAAGCTGCTCAACAACGCCTCCATCATCCGGCTGGATGTGGGCGCGGCGAAGGATGCCTACAAGCTCTTCGAGACCATCAACAACCGCGGCCTGCGCCTGAAGCCAACCGACATCATCAAGAATTTCCTGCTCGGCCACGCCTCATCGCTTTCGCAGGCCACGCTGGACAAGGTGAAGGATGACTGGCGGAAGCTGATTGTGGCCCTCGACGGGCTGGACAGCGACGACTTCTTCCGCCAGTGGCTGGCTGGAAAGCTCCATCGCAAGGTCTCAAAGACCAAGCTGGTGGGCGACTTCAAGTGGTACTACCTGCGCAGCGTGGTCGAGGCCGAATCCATGACCGAGTTTCTCTCTTCGGTCATCAAGGACGAAGAGGACGACGACGAGACGGAGGATGGAATCCTTGTCGCGTCGGACGAGGACGATACAGCGGATGCGGGCCCCAAGTCTGGCAAGGCCCGGAAGGTCAAGCTGATCGCATTCGCGAAAGCCCTTCGGCAGTCCGCCGAACTCTATTCGAAGCTGCTCTGGTGCGAGACCGGCTTTGAAAAGCTGGACCGGCATATCGGCAATCTCTGGGATATCAAGGCGTTCCAGGCATTCACCTGGCTGCTGGACATGTTCGGCAGGGACAGCCTCGACGAGAAGGCCAGGATCCGGCTGCTCAGAACGCTGGAGTCGTTCATGATGCGCAGGCATATCTGCGAAAAGCGCTCCAACGAACTTGAGACGATCTTCGCAATGCTGACAGGCCTGGATGACGTCGACTACGAGAAGACCGCCATAGGCATCCTGCGCGAGCACACGCCCGACGACGACGAATTCAGCGCCGCCTTCGCCGCATTCCCGTTCGTGCCCGCAGTGATCAATCGTGCCAGGTATGCGCTGCAGGTCCTCGAGTACGATGCGATCGGCCACAAGAACGAGTACTACCTTGCCGACCCGGATGAGCTCGAACTCGAACACATCATTCCCAAGGCTGCAGACAAGGCGAGCACCAAGAAGGAGCTTGGCGATTGGCCGAGTTATCTGGGCGATGGATGGAAAACCAAGCACTCCCGGATGTTGCATCGAATCGGCAACATGACGCTCATCGCGGACGAGCTGAATGTGGTGGCATCGAACAATCCCTTCCAGTCCAAGAAGAAGGAATACGCCAGTTCCAACATCCAGTTGACCCGGGATGTCGCCGGACTGCCGCATTTCAGGTTCAAGCAGGTGGAGGAGCGCTGCCAGCACTTCGCAAGCCGCGCCGTTGTGCTGTGGAAGGTCTGACGCCTGGCCGAGGGTAGATGGCGCCCCGGCCGTCCGCCTGCCCGGGCCCACGCCGCCAATGCTGACTCGGCGGGGGCCGCGTGACCATCACGCGGCCCCCGCCTCGCCGGCACGATACTCGCCCGGTCGACCTTGCCGAGGTTCCTGCAATGGCTGCTCTGCTTGCCCGTACCTGCCTGTCCACGCTGTGCTGCCTGGCCCTGCCCGCCGTGGCCCAGGACGCGTCGTTCCGCTTCGGCGAACAGGCCACCCGCACCGAACAGACCACACAATCCAGCAGCACCCAGACCCGGAACAGCGAAGTGTCCACCTCTGGCGACATCGGGGCCTTGGCCACACAGTCCACCACCCGCGACACCTCCCAGTCCGAAATTCGCAGTGAAAGCAAGGCGGTTGATGTAGACGTCGGCGTTGGCCGCCACGACCGTGACGATGATCGGGGGCATGACCGCCGTCGCAGTCGAGATATCCGCGACAGTGACCTGTTCGGACGCTGGACGCTGGGCGAGGAGAATGGCAGTACCTGCACCATCGAACTGCGTAACAGCGAATGGTTCGGTGGCTATGGCGCCTATGTGCCCGCCGGCTGCCCGGACGGCTTCTTCTCTGCCAATCGCTGGGTGCTGTCCGGTGACCAGCTGCTTCTGACCGACACCAGCAACACCGTGTTCGGGCGCTTCAGCTTCTCCGGTGGTGGTCGATGGTCAGGGGCGCGCGAATCCGACGGCGCGCGCTTGTATCTGAACCCCGCCGGGCGCTGACGCCTCGTACCTGCACGCCTTGGGCACGGGCGGGCGCGGAAGATGACCCGCTCCGCCCATTACCGCCTGCGCGATGTCCGCCCCCACCGGTTCCCGTCTTGTCATCTATGCGGCCCTCGCCGGCAACCTGGCCATCGCCGTGGCCAAGTTCATCGCCGCAGGCATCTCCGGCAGTTCGGCCATGCTCAGCGAGGGCGTGCATTCGCTGGTCGACACCCTCAACGAACTGCTGCTGCTCTACGGCCTGCGGCGTGCCGGCAAAGCCCCCGATCCGGTGCATCCCTTCGGCTATGGGCGCGAACTCTACTTCTGGAGCTTCATCGTCGCCCTGCTGGTGTTTGCAGCAGGCGCGGGCGTTTCGGCCTACGAAGGCATCCAGCACATCCGCAACCCACAGCCCGCCAGCAACCACGCACTGAGCTACAGCGTGCTGGGCATCTCCTTCCTGTTCGAGGGCGCCTCGTGGTGGGTGGCGCTGCGCGAGTTCCGGCGCACCAAGGGCACGCTCGGCTATTTCGAAGCCTTCCGCCGCAGCAAGGACCCGTCCACCTTCACCGTGCTGCTGGAAGACAGCGCCGCCCTGCTCGGCCTCGGCTTCGCCCTGATCGGCCTGCTCGCCGCGCAGTGGCTGGACATGCCGATCCTCGACGGCGTGGCCTCGCTGTGCATTGCCGCCGTGCTGGCTGTAACGGCCTTCCTGCTGGCGCGGGAAACCAAGGGACTGCTGGTGGGCGAGCCCGCGCACCCGGCGGTGGCCGAGCGCATCCTGGCCGTGGCCGAAACCGATCCTGACCTGCGCAGCGCCAACGGCGTGACCACCCTGCAGATGGGCCCGCAGCAGGTCGTGGCGATGCTCAGCGCCGAGTTCGAGGATGACCGCCGTACCCCGCAGATCGAGGCCTGCATCACCCGCATCGAGGCGGCAGTGAAGCGTGAGTACCCCGAGCTGGTGGCCCTGTTCGTGAAGCCGCAGGCGCCGGAGGTCTACGCCGCCCGGCGCGCCGCGTTGGCGTCGCGTTCCGATCAGCCGTGAGCCGACATCGGTAGCGGCTTCACCCGGCAGCGGTCACACTGACCAGTGTTCCCGCAGAACCTGCCCCTGCCATGCTGGATGGATTGCCGCCGCACTGGAAGATTCTCCCCCGCCGCTTCTACCAGCGCCCGTCCACCGAGGTTGCGCCGGAGCTCCTCAACAAGCTGCTGGTGCGCGACGATGGACGCGCGGCCCGCATCGTCGAGGTCGAAGCCTACGCCGGCAGCGTGGACCCGGCCGCGCATTCCTACCGCGGGCCGACCCCGCGCACCGCCAGCATGTTCGGCGAAGCCGGGCACCTGTACGTCTACTTCACCTATGGCATGCACTGGGGCAGCAATGTGGTGTGTGGCGAGATCGGCGAAGGGGTGGCCGTACTGCTGCGTGCCGCCGAGCCGCTGGCCGGGCTGGAGTACATGCGCGAACTGCGCCCGGCTGCCAGGCGCGACCACGATCTGGCCAGCGGCCCGGGCAAACTCTCCCAGGCATTCGGGTTGGACCGCCGCTTCGACGGTGCCGATCTGGTCACCGGCAACCAGGGCATCGTCATCGCCAGCGATGGCACCGCACCCCCGCTCGATCCGGTGGTCGGCCCGCGTATCGGCATCACGCGCGCCGTGGAGTTTCCGTGGCGCTGGCACGTTCGCGACCACCGTCACGTTTCAGTGCGTCCACCCCGCTCGCCGCGCAAGCGCTGACCGCGCTGCCTCACGTTGGCATCACCCGGTGATGGCGATACATAACGCGGTACGCACTAGCGTAGCGCCTGACAGCCGCCGAAGCCGCCCTCGCCACCCAGCCCTGAAAAGCGCCATGGACGAAGCCGAACGACTGCTTGAACTTGACCGGCTGCACCTGCTGGACACCCCGCCGGAACCCGTGTTTGACGCCATCGTGGCCGCCGCTCGTGCCGCCACCGGCATGACCATGGCGCTGATCTCGGTGGTGGCCGACGAGCGCCAGTGGTTCAAGGCCAACATCGGGCTGGACGGGGTCAGCGAGACCGCCCGCGAAATCTCGTTCTGCACGCACGCCATCCAGCAGGATGCGCTGTTCGAGATTCCAGACGCCCGCCAGGACCCGCGCTTCGCCAGCAATCCGCTGGTCACCGGCGGCCCCCGCATCCGCCACTACGCCGGCATCTCGCTGGGCTCGGCGCACGGTGCGCGTATCGGCACGCTGTGCCTGCTCGACCCGATGCCCGGCGTGCTGTCGCCGTCGCAACGCGAACTGATGGTGCACCTGGCCCGGGTCACCACCCAGGTGCTGGAACAGCGCAGCACGCTGATGGCGCAGGTCGGCCAGGCCAAGGCCCTGCACCGCGAACTGAAGCGCAGCGAGGATTTCCTGGAACGCACCAACCGCGCCGCGCGGGTGGGCGGCTGGGAACTGGACCTGGCCAGCAACGAGGTGCGCTGGACCCGCGAGACCAAGCTGATCCACGGCGTGCGCAGCACCTTTGAACCCACCCTGGAAAGTGCGCTGTCGTTCTATCGCGAAGACAGCCGCAACATCATCCGCACCGCCGTGCAGCGCTGCATCGACGAAGGCACCTCCTGGGAAGTGCAGCTACCCATGACCACCGCCGACGGCCGCGACATCTGGACGCGCGTGGTCGGCGGCCGGCAGCAGGTGGATGGGCGCCCGCGGCTGGTCGGGGCCATCCAGGACATCACCGAAGAGCGCGCCGCACTGGATGCGCTGGAAGCCAGCGAAACCCGCTACCGGCGTTTGTTCCACTACAGCCTGGGGCTGATCTGCACGCACACGCTGGAAGGCGTGCTGACCTCGGTGAATCCGGCGGCGGTGCAATCACTGGGCTTCGATGAGAGCTACATGATCGGGCGCAGCCTGTGCGACCTGATGCCGCCGGAGAAGCACGCTGCGTTCAAGGCGTATCTTGCACGCATCGCGGTCAACCACACCGATGCCGGCGTGATCGAACTGATCGCCGCCGATGGCACCCGCCACTTCTGGGCGTACCACAACGTGCTCGACAGCGAGGCCAGCCCACCCTACGTGCTGGGCCATGCGCAGGACGTTACCGCGCTGCGCATGCAGGAACAGCAGCTGCGCGAGATGTCCTTCAAGGACCCGCTCACCCAGAGCTACAACCGCCGCTTCCTGCCACGCCTGGACGAGCTGGCGGACCAGCCCTGGGCCTGCCTGATGTTCGACCTCGATCACTTCAAGCAGATCAACGACACCCAGGGCCATGCGCGCGGCGATACCGTGCTGGTGGAGTTCGCCGCCTTCCTGCGCTCGCCGCTGGGTACGGCGGAGAACGTGGTGCGGATGGGCGGCGACGAGTTCATGGTGGTGTTGATCACCCCGGACACGGGGCGGCTGGCGGTGCTGGAACAGTGGTATCTGCAACATGCCGCGCAGTCGCCGACGCCGTTCTCACTCGGTGCGACGCACCACACGCCCGGCGAATCGGTGGGCGATACCCTGCAGCGTGCCGACAGCCGGTTGTATCGCGAACGCGCACGCGTGCGCAGGCATCCGCGGCCGGCGTCCTGACGGGCTACATCCCTTACGCGGCATCGCACGCAATGTCGTGATTGGCACGCCTCGATCATCCGCTGCGCGGGTGCATCCACATTCCAATAATTTCGAACTTTCCAACTATTCTCATTGGCAGCCAAGGCGCTGCATGCAAATCATATCGAGCCACCGACAACGGGTGGCACGGGCTTGCAATCCCGTTTGACTAATGTTGTTTACGCTTGCCTGTCGGCGTCGTCCATTCCCTCTGGATGGCGCCGGCAGGCACTCTGTCCGCGCATCTATGGCGGGCGGTACGTGGGGGCCTCGTGCCCGCCGGAGCTTTGGCAACGTTAGTCGCCGGTATTGCAACCACGCACCGTCCGCCACCCTTGCTGTCAAGCAGGGTGGCTCCTTCGCGTAACGCATAAGGAAACCGCCATGAGCGCCGACCGCTACCCGTACCTGTTCGCCACCCTCGGTGATGTCGCCAGCCAACTGCCCGACACCCTCGCCGAGCCGCTGGAAACCACCCTCGCTGCCAACCCCGCCGCCAACGGCATCACCCTGCTGGGCTGCCTGCAACGCATCCGCGACGTGGAAGCGGCCGACGGCCAGCCATTGCAGCGCAAGGGGCGCGCACCGGGGCAATGCGTGGCGCTGGCGCGCATCAACCGCGCCAACGCCGGGCTCACCGTGCTGCTGGAGCTGCTGCATGCCAGCGAGCGCGTGCGCGTGGATGGCGAAGAGGCGCAACAGGTGGGCAACGACGTACGCGAGGGCCTGCTGCTGGCGTGCAGGGGCCTGTCGGAATATGTGGACACGCAGGTCTACGCGGCCTGAGCGATGGCGCCGGGCACGGCCCGGCGCTACCCACAGTCGCACATGGCGTCATTCCGCCGCCAGCGCTTGGATCGGGTCCAGCTGCGCCGCACTGCGTGCCGGGAAGTAGCCGAAGCCGAGCCCGATCGCCGACGAGCACGCCAGGGCGGCCAGCACCGGCCCCGCAGTGAACAGGAACGGCACGCCCAGCGACAGCAGGCTGGACAACGCCCCCACCGCGAACGCGAACAACACGCCCAGCACACCGCCGAACAGGCAGATCAGCACCGCCTCGATCAGGAACTGGCGCAGGATGTCGCCCTGGCGCGCGCCCACCGCCAGCCGCACGCCGATCTCGCGCACACGCTCCTTCACCGACACCAGCATGATGTTCATCACCCCCACCCCACCCACCACCAGCGCCACCGCCGCAATGGCGGATACCAGCGCGGCCATGGTCTGGCTGGACTTCATCACCGCCTTGCGGATCTGGTCGGCGTTGTAGATGAAGAAGTCGCGGCGCCCATGCAGGCGTTGCAGCTCGGCCGCCAGCGAGGCCTCGGCGGCGTTGGTCGGCACATTGTCGCGGACGCGCACGGTGATGCTCTCCAGGCGCTGGCTGCCCAGCAGCCGCGAGGCGGCCGAGGTGTACGGCACGTAGACCGTGGGCGTTGCGCCGCCGGCAAAGGCACTGGCACCCACCACCCCGATCACCTCCACCGGCATGCCGCCCAGCAGCACCGTGCTGCCGATCGGGTTGCCGGCGAATAGTGCCTTCGCTGCCTTCTGGTCGACCACGCCCACGGCGCGATGCGCGTCCACTTCGTCAGCGCTGAAGAAGCGCCCGGCCTTCAGCCGCAGCCCGCGCACGCGCGGCAGATCCGCGCCTACGCCCAGCACCTGGGTATTCGCGCGGCGGCTGCCCTGCAACGCCGCCACCGATCCGCTCAGGTTGGGGCTGACACTGTCCACGTAACTCAATGCGGCCAGATGGTCGGCGTCGCCCACCATCAACGTCTCGATCTCCGCCGAGCGCGGGTCGCCGAAATCGGCGCCGGGGTAGATCTCCAGCGTGCTGGCGCCCAGCTCGTTGATCTGCGACTCCACCTGCGCCTGCGCGCCCTTGCCCAGCGCCACCACGGTCACCACCGCAGCAACGCCGATGATGATGCCGAGCATGGTCAGCAACGTGCGCAGGCGATGGGCCAACATCGAACGCACGGCCATCCGCGCTGCTTCGCGCACTGCGTCCAACCGGGCGCGGCGTTCGGCACGCGGCGCAGTTTCGTGTTCGGATGCACCTGCGGAATCCGCGGCCTGCGTCCTGCGTTCGCCCCGGTCGGCCACCACCCGGCCATCGGCGATCTCGATCACCCGCGCGGCATTGGCGGCAATCGCCGCGTCGTGCGTCACCAATATCACCGTATGGCCCTGTGCATGCAGGCGCTTCAGCTCGGCCATCACCTGCTGGCCACTGGCATGGTCCAGCGCGCCGGTCGGCTCATCGGCCAGCACGATGGCGCCGCCGTTCATCAGCGAACGCGCGATCGACACGCGCTGCTGCTGGCCGCCGGACAGCTGGCTCGGCCGGTTCGCGGTACGCTCGCCCAGCCCCAGCGTTTCCAGCAGCGTGCGTGCGCGGGCATTACGGGCGTCGGCATCCACGCCGGCATACACCGCCGGCAGCGCCACGTTCTCGGTGGCGCTGAGGTTCTCCATCAGGTTGTAGCGCTGGAAGATGAAACCGAAATGCTCGCGGCGCAGCCGCGCCAGCGCATCCGGCGCCATCTGCTCGGTGGCCTCGCCGTTCACCCGGTAGCTGCCCTCGGTCGGCCGGTCGAGGCAGCCGAGGATGTTCATCAGCGTGGATTTTCCCGATCCCGACGGGCCGATGATGGCAATGAACTCGCCGGCATCGATGCGCAGCGAGACGTCCTTCAGCACCACCACTTCACCGGCGGCGGAGCGATAGGCGCGCGACACCGCGCGCAGTTCCAGCAGTGCGTCGGCCATGCTCACATCCCCAGCAGGCTGGTCGGTTCGGTGTCGGCGCCACTGGGCGCCTGGCCGACCACCACGTTCTCGCCCTCGCGCAGGCCGGACAGGATCTGCACGGCAGTGGCGGTACGAAGGCCGGTGGTTACCGCACGTTCGTGCACGCGCCCCTTGGCATCGACCACCTGCACGGTGGCGCGGTGGCCCTGTGTGTCGTCCGACTCGGTCAGCGCCGTCAGCGGTACCTGCAACGCGTTGGCTACCCGCGCCAGCTGCAGGGTCACCTTCACCGTCATCGAGGGCTTCAACGCCAGGCCCGGGTTGGCCACATCGAACAGGCCGGCGTAGTACACCGCCTTCGGCGTCTGTGCAGAGCCGCCCGCACTGCTAGTGGCCGCCTCGGCAATCGAAGACGGCGCCGGCTCAAGCTGCTGCAGGTGGGATTCATAGCGGCGTCCACTCGGCCCCAGTGTCGAGAACCACAACGGCTGCCCTGGCGCCACCAGTTCCACATCGGCCTCGGCGATCTCGGCACGCACCGTCATCGTGTCCATCTGCGCCAGCATCACGATGGTCGGGGTGGTCTGCATCGAATTCAGCGTCTGCCCGGCCTTGGTGACAATCGCCACGATGTAACCGTCAGTGGGCGAGACGATGCGGGTGTAGCCCAGGTTGATCCGCGCGGTTTCCACCTGGGTCAGCGCCTGGTCGATCTGCGCCTGCAGCGCAGCCACGTCGGCGCGGGCGGCATCACGGGCCACCCGTGCGGTTTCAAAGCCCTCCTGCGAGACCAGCCGCGACGCCACCAGCTGCGACTGCCGCTCGAACACACGGCTGGCCTGCACGTAGCGGGCCTGGCTGGCGGTGTGCTGGGCGCGCAGCGTACTGGTGGCGGCCTCGGCGCTGCGCAGCGCGATGCGCTGTGGTTGTGAATCCACCTCGGCAATCAGGTCGCCGGCCTGCACGCGCTGGCCCAGCACCACATGCAGGCGCTTGACCTGACCGGACACCTGCGCGCCCACCGCCACCAGCTCCTTGGGATTGACCCGGCCCACCGCCTGCACGGTCTTTTCCAGATCAGCCACCCGGGCCGGCGCGGTGATCAGCGCGGTCTCGTCGCCCTCGGCGAGTACCCACGCGGCGGCGCCGGCAGCCAACGCGGCCACGGCGGCAACACTGATCCAGGTCCTGCGGTTGCTCATCGAAACGCCCGGCTGCACGCAGTCGCCCGGTGCGACCGCTGAGCCCCCAGTCTGCTGGCCACGTGTGGACGTCTTCTGCAGCCAGCATGGAGATTGCGTGGAGAGGGCGCCACCGTTCAGGCAGGCGGCCCGCAACTGAACGTGGCGGGGCGTGTCCATGAAATCTCGACACAATCTCGACCGAGTCTCCATCAACGGCCGCTAGCCTCGTCGGCCTCGCCGACTGGCCGCCACCGCACGATGCGCATCACGCAATGAAACACGCCCCCCGTACCCGCCAGCCGCCGCTGGTGCTGATTGCCGAGGATGAAGGCGAGATCGCCGACATCCTGGGCGCCTACCTGGACCGTTCCGGCCTGCGCAGCGCCCGTGCCGCCGACGGCGAAGCCGCCCTCGCCGCCCACCGCCAGCTGCGCCCGGACCTGGTGCTGCTGGACGTGCAGATGCCGCGGCTGGATGGCTGGCAGGTACTGAGCGAACTGCGCCGGCGTGGCAACACCCCGGTGATCATGCTCACCGCGCTGGACCAGGATGTGGACAAACTGACCGGCCTGCGCGTGGGCGCCGACGACTACGTGGCCAAGCCGTTCAATCCGGCCGAGATCGTGGCACGCATCCAGGCCGTGCTGCGCCGCAGTGCCAGGACGGTGACCGAAGAACCCAATGGGCTGATCCGGCAGGGGCCGTTCGAGATCGACCTGCGCAGCCACGACGTGACCGTGCGCAGCGGCGACCAGGCGCATGCAATGGCCTTCACCCTCACCGAGTTCCGCCTGCTGGTGCACATGGCCCGCGCACCGCGGCAGGTGCATGCGCGGGTGGACCTGCTGCACGCCTGCCTGCCCGAGGGCGATACCCAGGAACGCACCGTCGACAGCCATGTCAGCAAACTGCGGCGCAAGCTGGAGGAGGTGGGCGTGATCGGCATTCCCGCCACCATCCGCGGCGTCGGCTACCGCTTCCTGGACTGAATGATGAACCCCAAAGGCAAGAGCATCGGACGCCAGATCACGCTGTCCATCACCGTCGCCTCGCTGTGCTCGACGGTGCTGTCGATCAGCGGCTTCTACCTGTTCTACTACCTGATGGAAGTGTTCTATCCGCGCTGGTATGACCAGCCGGAAACCATCATGCCGTCCGGCCTGGAATGGCTGTGGATCGGCCTGACCGCCAGCGTGGTCGTCATCTTCGCCACGCTGGTCGCCTCGCGCCTGACCCGGCGCATCATCACCCCGTTGAACTCGGTGGCCGAGAGCCTGCGAAGGGTGGCCAGCGGCGATCTGGACGCGCGTGCACGCGGCGGTGATACCACGATGGCTGAAGCGGCAGCGCTGGTCAGCGATTTCAACTCGATGGCCGAGCGCCTCAGCCGCATGTCCGAGAACCGGGTGTTCTGGAATGCAGCAATCGCGCACGAACTGCGTACGCCGATGACCATCCTGCGCGGCCGCCTGCAGGGCATCGCCGAGGGCGTGTTCGAACCGGGGCCGGAACAGTTCAACAGCATGCTCACCCAGCTGGAGGGCCTGACCCGCATCATCGAGGACCTGCGCGTGGTCAGCCTGGCCGAGAGCGGCCACTTGGACCTGCGGCTGCAACGCAGCGATGTCAGCGTGCAGGTGGCGGCGGTGGTCGAAGCCATGTCCGAGGCACTCACCGAAAGTAGCTTCTCGGTGACACTGGAGGCGCGCCCGGCGCTGGCCGACTGCGATCCGGCGCGCATCCGCCAGGCGGTGCTGGCGCTGCTGGAAAACGCACGCCGCCATGCCATTCCCTGCCCGCTGCGGGTGCGCGTCACGCTGGCCGAAGGCCATTGCACTGTAGCCGTGGAAGACAGCGGTCCTGGTGTTCCGGATGAACTGCGCGACAGCATCTTCGAAGCGTTCCAGCGCACCGACGTCTCACGTTCACGGCAGAGCGGTGGCTCCGGGCTGGGCCTGGCGGTGGTGCGCGCGATTGCCGTGGCCCATCACGGAACGGCGCGCTGCCGCGCCACCGAGCGTGGCGGTAGTTCATTCGAACTGCGCTGGCCGGTGCACGCGCGGCGCTGAAGCTCGGGTAGCGGCCCACCTTGGCGGGCACCACGCCCTCCGCTGAACACCGCGATTTTCTCCACGCAACCTCCATCGTCTCTCCATGCCCGCTCCAAACGGCTGCCGATACTGGGCATGACCGGGGAGATGGCAGGCATCCATCCCCTGCCCTGTCCTGTCTCCGTCCCCTCCAGGCATCCCGATGAAACACCCCCACGATCCGGCGGCTGCCGCCGGCAGCATCGGCCAGCAGAATGCGGCCGCCACCCTGAAAGCGATCCTGCGCACCTATCCCTGGCAGCTCACCGGTACGTTCTCGCTGGTCGCGCTGGAGAACGCGCTGCTGCTGGCCTACCCCCTGTTTGCCGGCTTCGCGGTGGACGCGATCATCCGCGGCGACATCGGCCACGCCCTCTCCTATGCCGGCGTGGTGCTGTTGTTCTGGCTGGTCGGTGCCGCCCGCCGTGCGGTGGATACGCGCACCTTCACCCGCATCTATGCCGACCTGGCAGTGAATGTGGTGCAGGCGCAGCGGCGTCTCGGCCAGGCGACCTCCACCTCCGCCGCACGCGTGGTGCTGGCGCGCGAATTCGTCGACTTCTTCGAGAAGCACGTGCCGATCATCGCAACTGCGCTGGTGTCGATGTTCGGCGCGGCCGCGATGCTGCTGGCGATCGAACCCCTGGTCGGCGCCGCCAGTCTGGTCGCCCTGCTGGGCGCACTGTTGCTGCTGCCGTCGTTCGCGCGCCGCAACGAGCAGCTGCATGGGCGCCTGAACAACCGGCTGGAACATGAGATCCGCCTGGTCGACCGGGTCAGCCCCTCGGTGCTGCGCCGTCACTACACCACGCTGTCGCGGCTGCGCATCCTGTTGTCAGACCGCGAAGCCGGCGCCTTCGTGGTGGTCGGTGCAGCGGCCGCGGTGCTGTTCGCGCTGACCATCGGCCGCCTCGCCACCACCGACGGGGTGACCCCGGGCCATGTGTATGCGGTGATGACCTACCTGTGGACGTTTGTCGGCAGCCTGGATGATGCGCCGTCGATGGTAGACCAGCTTGCGCGGCTGAAGGACATCGGCCGCCGGGTCAGCCCGGGCATGGAGGATGCGGAGCCTGACCGGTAGCTGCCCATCAGGAATGAGCGTTAGCCAGAGGCCACCGTGCGCCCGCACATTGCCAATGCTCCGATGATCAATGCTTCCATGCTGCGGTCGAACTCGGCCTGCTGTGCCTTCCGATCCAAGGTCCGACGCGTGGCATCCACCAGCGCATGCCGGGAATACACGGTGTCGGCCAGCGCCACGGCGTGATAGGCCACGGTCGACAGCAGCCATGCCGCCTGTTCCAGCGGCAGGCCATGCACGCGACTGAATTCGGCATGGTGGCGCTGGATACGCGCCAGCATCTCCGGCGTCTTCGCGCCGTGGCTGACCAGGAACGCGGCCAGGCCCGGATTATCATCCACCAGCGCCCGCAATGAGCGCTGAAACGCACGCAGATCCTCCACGATGCTGCGCTGCCCAGCGGCATCCAGCGCCGGTGCCTGCCAACGCTCGAAGATCGCCTCGGCCACCAGCTCGCGCAGTGCCGCCAGATTCGCCACATGCTTGTACAGCGCGATATGGCTGACACCGAGTGCCGCCGCCACGCCGACGAAGCTCAGTCCCGGCAGCGTCATGGCAATGCCGGCGTCGGCGATGCGCTCGCGGGTGATGCTGGGCGGTCGCCCACGGGCAGCGGTCTTTTTTGGTGCAGCCATGCGGTAACGGTTCCTGCGTGATGCGCGGGCAAGGGCTGTCATGGTGGTCCGCCGCCACGCAGTGGTCAACGCGTCGCGTGTCGTTCGGACAGGCCCGGGTTGCGGTGCGATCAATTTAGTTTACTATGATGTAACTAATTCGCATCTGCAGTGCCCAGGATCGTTGTCGATGTCCGCGTCCCCCACTTCAATCACCCCGGCCGGGCCGCTGCGCAGCGCCGACCATGATCGCGGCCTGCAGGCGCTGCAGGTCCAGGTGGTCGCGGTTGTGCAGCCGTGCGCCAGCCTGCTGCGCCTCCTGGTCCAGCTACCGGAACACGCAGAACTTGCACCTTGGCAGCGTGCCAACACCGCGGTGCGCATCCAGCTGGGCGCCGGGTTCGGCGATGTATCACGGATCTATACCGTGCGCAGCGTCGATGCCGCCACTCGCCAGTTCACCCTGGACGTAGTGCTGCACGAGGCGCCGGGGCCGATGCTGGCGTGGGTACGTGCGCTGCGCCCCGGTGATGCCTTCGATCTGACCGGGCCGCGCCCCCATCTCCAGATGCCGCAGCGCGAAGGCGCCTGCGCGCTGCTGTTCGCAGACCAGAGCGCCATCCCAGCCCTGTTTGCCCTGCTGCAGCAGTGGCCTGTCGGTCAGCGTGCGCAGGCCTGGGTCAGCTCGGAGGATGCTTTCCCGGTAGACGAGCTGCCGCACCCCGACGGTGTCTGCGTGCATCGCCTTGCCACCGGTGACGCACCCTTGCTGCAGCACGCGCGCCAACAGCAGCCGCAGCCTGGCAGCACGGTCTGGGCAGCCGGCGAGCGCGAGGAAATGCGCGCCCTGCGCCGCCACTTCATCGAAACGGTCGGCCTGCCACGCACCGATGTTGCCGTTGCCGGCTACTGGAAGCGTGGCGAGACCACCACCGAAACCGACCGGCGTCGCCGCCGCAACTACGAGCGCGTGCTGGCGCGCGGCGGTGGCCTGCAGGACCTCGACGACCTCGCCGACGATATCTGATCCACACGACAGCATCCGCGCCACGCGCTTCGTTCCACCCAGCCACAGATCGCCCACGCACCTCGCGTGCAGCACTGCCCCAGCGGCAGCGCCGTGCCCTCTGCCAGCCATTCCACAGCCCGCGTCGTCCTGCCCCTGCAGGTCACCGACGGCGCCGTGCTGGCCGATCGCACGACCCACCACACGAGAACCGCCATGTCCCTCCCCCTGCGAACCCTGCCTCTCCCACGCCGCTCCGCGCTGTCCGTGGCCGCACGTGCAGCGTTGCTGCCCCCCCTGTTGATCGCCATCGCCGCCCACGCCAACGATGCACCCGATGGCGCCCGCCAGTTGCCCACCGTGAACGTGCGCGCCGACAAGACCGCACCCACCGATGCCTATGCGGGTGGACAGCTCACGCGCGGCAGCCGCGTCGGCCTGCTCGGCGAGCTCGACTTCATGGACACGCCGTTCAACACCACCCGCTACACCGCCGGATTCATCGACAACATCCAGGCGCCGGACCTGGTACGGGTCATCGCGCTGACCGACCCCAGCGTCTACAGCAGTGGCTCCAGTGGTGGCATCTCCGACTACTTCAACATCCGCGGTTTCGGTGTCGCCTCGTCGGATATCGGATTCGGTGGCCTCTACGGGCTGATTCCCTACTACCGCGTCACCCCGGAACTGGCCGAGAGCATCGAGGTGCTGAAGGGCCCCTCCGCGCTGCTCAACGGCATGCCGCCGGGCGGCTCGGTGGGCGGTGCGGTGAACCTGGTGCCCAAGCGCGCTGGCGACACGCCGTTGGCCCGCTTCACTGCCAGCTACGGCAGCGACGCGAAGTGGGGCGGTCATCTGGATGTCGGCCGCCGCTTCGGCGCGGGCAAGCAGTTCGGCGTGCGCCTCAATGCCGTGCACCGCGACGGCGACACCGCCACCGACCACCAGCAGCACAAGACGCAGCTGGCCTCGCTCGGCCTGGACTGGCGTGGTGAGCGCTCGCAGGTGTCGCTGGACCTGTTCAGCAGCCGCGACCATGTGGATGGCCTCAACCGTGGCGTGTCGCTGTCGCCCGGCCTGGCCGTGCCCCGCCCGCCGAAGGCCAGCACCCTGTTCGCACCGGACTGGACCTTCAGTACCGTCAAGGACCAGGCCGCCGCGCTGCGCTGGTCGTTCGACATCAACGACCACCTGCAGGCGCACGCCAGTTACGGCCACGGCCACACCGATTTCGACTCCATCGCCAGCGCCACCACGCTGATCACCAACACAGCCGGCGACTTCCGCAACAACTTCGCGCACCAGCGCTTCATCTACAGCAAGGACACCGCCGAAGCCGGCCTCTCGGCACAGTTCCACACCGGTGCTGTCGATCACGCGGTGGCGATCAGTGCGGCGTGGTACCAGCACGACCAGAAATTCGGCTTCAAACGCAACCTGCTGGCCAGGGATTGGGTGACCAACATCTACAACCCGCAGTGGGGCCCGGCCATTGATCGAAGCTTCAGTGACGCGTCGCTGCCGAAGACCGCGGAAGTGCGCACCACCAGCGTGGGTATCGCCGATACGCTGTCCTTCATCGATGATCGCGTACGGCTGACCCTGGGCGTCCGTCACCAGACCGTACTCAGCGATACCTTCGATGGCAGCACCGGCAAGCGCACCGCACGCTATGACGCCAGTGCCAACACTCCAGCCGGTGCGCTGCTGTTCAAGGCCAGCGATCGCCTGTCGCTGTATGCCAACTACATCGAAGGCCTGAGCCAAGGCAGCACCGCCCCTTCCACCGCCGCCAACGCTGGCGACGTGTTTCCGCCGTACAAGACGCGCCAGCGCGAGGTCGGCGCCAAGGTTGACTTCGGTCGCCTGGCCAGTGTGCTGAGCGTATACGAGATCGAGAAGCCCGGCGCCTACACCGACCCGTCCACCAACGTGTTCTCGTTCGGCGGCCAGCAACGCAACCGTGGCGTGGAATGGACCGTGTTCGGCCAGGCCACCGAACAGCTGCGCGTGCTCGGCGGCATCGGCTGGCTGCAGCCGAAGCTGACCCGCACCCAGGGCGGCATCAACCAGGGCCGCCTGGCCACCGCCACCCCGCAGTGGCAGGGCAAACTGGGCGTGGAATGGGATGTGCCCGCCGTGGCCGGCCTCACCCTCACCGGCAATGCAGTCAGCCTGTCCAAGGGCTACATCAACGCAGACAACAGCCAGTGGGTGGCGGGCCGCACCGTGTTCGACCTCGGCGCCCGCTATGCACTGCAGGCCGCCGGTCACCCGCTGGTGCTGCGTGCCAGCGTGCAGAACCTCACCAACAAGGCGTACTGGGCCGGCAGCCTCGGCTCCGGGCTGGGCACGCCGCGCACCGCGCTGCTGTCGGCCACCGTCGATTTCTGATGCCTGATACACGGGCGCCCCGCCATCGCGCAGGGCGCCCCGGAGAACTGATGTGAGCGTTTCCCGTACCGCTTCCGTGCTGGCCTGGCTGCCGCTGGTCTCACGCATCCTCGCCGCGCTGTTCGGTGGCTATGCCTTGGCTGCCCTGTGCAGCATCGCCGCGCTGGCGCTGCCCATCGATGGCCGCCAGGCCGTGTTCACCGGCATGCTTGCCAGCTTCCTGCTGTATGCCGGCGCCGTGGCCTGGGTATTCGCAGTGCGCTCGGCATGGCGTGCGTGGCTGGGCCTGGTCATCGCCGCGTTGCCGCTGTGGTTGATCGCACAAACGGTTGGCGACGGAGGCGGGGCATGAGCCAGGTCGATCGCTCCCCGAAGCCACGCGGTATCCGCCAGACCATGTCCGACCTGCATATCTGGGTGGGGCTGCTGGCCGGCTGGATCCTGTACGCGATGTTCCTCACCGGCACCGCCAGCTACTTCCGCGACGAGCTCTCGCGCTACACCCGCCCGGAGATCGCCACACCGTCTACGTTGCCGGACGCGGCTGCGGTCGCGCAGCGTACCGTCACCGCGATCATGGCCGACACGCCTGCAGCCAGCCAGATCAACCTCAGCCTGCCCAGCCAGCGCATGCCATGGGTGTCGGCGATGTGGGCCAGCCCGGGCGGACGCGGCCGCCACGGTTTCGACTCGGGCCTGTTCGATGCCAGCACCGGTGCACCGCTGCAGGCCCGCGATACGGGTGGCGGCGACTTCTTCTACGCCTTCCACTTCAACCTGCACTACATGCCGGCCATGTGGGGCCGCTGGATCGTTGGCCTGTGTGCGATGTTCATGCTGGTGGCCATCGTCAGCGGCGTGATCACCCACAAGAAGATCTTCGCCGACTTCTTCACCTTTCGCTGGGGCAAGGGCCAGCGCTCGTGGCTGGACGGTCACGCCGCGGTCTCGGTGCTCGGGCTGCCCTTCCATTTCATGATCACCTGGAGCGGGCTGGTGATGCTGGCGGTGCTGTACATGCCGTGGGGCCTGGCCAAACTGCCGGACAAACGCCAGCAGGCCGAAGTGATCAGCGAGATGCGCCTGTTCCTGCCGCCGCAGAAGGCAGCAGGCCACCCTGCTCCGCTCACCCACGTCGGTGCGCTGGTGCAACAGGCCGAGCAGCGCTGGGGCACTGGCGCTGCAGGCAGCGTGCAGGTGCAGAATCCCGGCGACGAGAACGCACGCGTGGCCGTGGTGCGCGCGCAGTCCAGCCGTGTTTCCACCACCCCGAACTACCTGCTGTTCGACGGCAGCGATGGGCAGCTGCTGCAGATCAAGGAACACTCAGGCGTCGCCGCCGATACCCAGGGCGTGCTGTATGGCCTGCACCTGGGCCGCTTCGCCGATGCCGCCCTGCGCTGGCTGTACTTCATCGTCAGCCTGGCCGGCACCGCCATGGTCGGCACCGGGCTGGTCCTGTGGACGGTCAAGCGACGCGCGCAGCTGCCCGATCCGCAACGGCCCTACTTCGGTTTCCGCCTGGTCGAGCGGCTCAACATCGCCACCGTCGCCGGCCTGTCGGTGGCGATGGCCGCCTACCTGTGGGCCAACCGCCTGCTGCCCGTCACCATGGACAGTCGCGCGGCCTGGGAGGTGCATCTGTTCTTCCTGGCCTGGGCGGCCATGTTCGTGCACGCCACGCTGCGTACACCGAAGCGCGCGTGGATCGAACAGTTCCTGCTGGCGGCACTGCTGCTGGCGCTGTTGCCAGTACTGACTGCGATGACCACCTCGCACCCACTGTGGCACGCGCTGGCGATGGGCGATTGGGCGTTTGCCGGGACCGACCTGACCCTGCTGGCATTGGCCGCCCTGCACTCATTGCTGGCTTGGCGCACCTGGCGGCATGCGCCAAAGGCGAAGCGCGCACGGCCGTCTGCAGCGTCACGCAATGCGGTACCGGAGGCCGGCGCATGATCCACCTCATTCTATTCGTGTTGTCAGTGGCGGCGTTCGCCTGCCTTGCACTGTCAATGGAACGCCATCAGCGGGACGTGGTGCGCCGCGTGCTGAGCGCGCAAGCGACCCAGCAGCTGCGGGCCATGGGGTGGGCGCTGCTGGTGTTCAGCACCGTATTCGCGATGCGCGGGCTGGGGGTGGGATCTGGTCTGGCCGCACTATCCGGCCACACCAGCGTGGCCGTCGGCGTAGTGGTGTTGGCGATGGTGGCGCATGCACGACGGTATCGGTAGATGCCCACCAGACTAGTTTGGAATTGCTTCGGTAGGTGCCCACCTTGGTGGGCACGAATGCCCGGACGCTACAGGAATGCAGCCATGCGCTGCAGCTCGTCGTCCAGCGCACCTCGAAACACCTTGTCGCGGGCCAGCGACCTGCCGGCATAGCCCACGCTGGATGCCAACTCGCCGTCGCGCACGCTGAGATTGGCCCAGCCCACCACCTGGTCGTGCCACAGCACCGGCAGTGCGTAATAGCCGTACTGTCGCTTCGGCGCAGGCGTATACGCCTCGAACTTGTAGACCCACTGCCACAGCAGCTCGAAGCGGCGGCGGTCCCAGACCACCGGGTCGAACGGCGCCAGCAGGCGCACCTGTTCGTCCGGCGCATGGCGGCGCGAGCGCGGGTTCTCATCCGCCGGCCAGTACCAGGTGGTGCCTTCCAGCGTGCAACTGGCCAGGTGTTGCCTGGCCAGCGCCAATGCCTTGCGGGTCTGCTCGGCCAGATGCGGTGCGCCGTATCCCAACAGGCGCACAAGGTAGGTCAGGCTGGCCGAGGGCAACGGCGCGTACTTGCGCACCACCAGGTCGATCAGGGCGGCGGCGCGTTCGATCTTCGCCTGTTCGCTGGCATCGGCTTCGCTGTGGTCTGCCACCGCATAGATGCGCGTGCCGCTGTCACGCCGCTGCACGCGCAGCAGGCCGCGGTAGTGCATGCCATCCAGCAGATGGGTGCTGGCATTGCTGGTGCCGCCCCAGTAGTTGGTCACCCGGCCGTGCGCGAAGGCCTGATCGACCTCACGCGGGTGCACGCTGCCACGCTCGCGCACGAAGGCCAGCACGTCCGCCGCGCGGCGCTGGGTTTCGGCGTCCCACGCGCGTTTGGACACCCGCGGATGCATCAGCGCCAGATGCTCGCGCGGCAGGAAGCCGTAGTTCACCAGGCAATCCTCCTCCACCGGCAGGCGCGCATAGCGCCGCTCCAGATCCCCTGCGCGATAGTCCTTCACCCGATGGCGAAGGGTCAGATCCTGCGCGCGTGCCGGCGCACGGATGGGGTCGGCCTGCACGAAGCCCAGGCGGCGGATCGCGCTCAGCAGCGTGGTGGGTCTGAACAGCGTGCGCGCCACCGCGTAGCGGCGCAGATCATCGAGGGTGGGTGTGGCAGGCATGGTCGCATTGTAGATCCCCGCCATGCGTGGATGGGGCTGTGGCGAACCGTGCAACGGCATCCATGCATGGCGTGGATCTAGCGAAGCTGCAGCACCTCCAGCGAACCGATTACCAGCGCACGCATGCCCTGCCTGAACTCGGTGATCACCTGCCCCTCTTCGTCATCGGCAATCGCGTAGATCGTGTCTGCACCGGCAATGCAGTAGAACGCAATCGTGGCCAGCAGCCAGCGCGCCTTGTCCAGCGGCAGGCCGAACACTTCGGCCACATGCGCCTGGTGCGAGGCGATCTTGTCCAGCATCGGCGCGGTCGCCACCGCGCGGCGCAGCAGGTACGGCGGCAGCCCGGGGTGGGCCTTCACCACCGCGCACAGCGATGCCACGAAGCCCATCAGATAGGCCTCCAGCCCACCCGGCGCGTCGGCCGAGGCGCGCGGGATCTGCCAGCGCTGGAACACGGTATCGGCCACCAGCCGCTTCAGCGCCTCCAGGTTGGCCACACGCTTGTAGAGCGCAGCCTGGGTCACCGCCAGTTCGGCAGCCACGTTGGCCATGGTCAGGTTCGGCAGGCCCAGCTTGATGCCGATATCGGCCAGACGATCGGGGGTGATGGTGGGCGGGCGGCCACGGGCCGGCGCCGGGATCTCGGGTTGCATGTTCATACCGTAGTGAGCGTGCCAGCAAATGGACCCTCTTGTCCGCACCCTGCAATTTAGTTTAATTTACTCAACTAATTCGGAATGCGTCTGGTTCGCAACCACGACGCACGCCGGAATCGAGCCCGTCGCTCACTTCCCGCCAGGTTCCCACCCAGCCGACAACCCTGCGCTGCGCCCTCTCCCCGTGCTTGCCGATGGCAGCGCGCCAGGCGCGTTCGCACCTGCGATTCACAGGAATCTGGCATGACCGTGCAGTTCGTTCGCTCTTCGATCCTTCGTCCGGCCGCGGGTGGTTACCGCGCGCCGATGCATCCGCCGGGCGGTGCCCGGCGCTACCGGGCGTCGGCCCTGGCGCTGGGCCTGCTGGCCTCGTTCGCCGCGCTGGCCGACTCGGCGCCGTCCACCCTGCCCTCGGTGCAGGTGCAGGAACAGCGCCGGGTGACCGGCGACTATGCCGGCGGCCAGGTGGCCTCCGGCAACCGCGTCGGCCTGCTCGGCGACAAGGACTTCATGGACACGCCGTTCAGCACCGTCAGCTATACCGAGGCCTTCATCCGCGACCGCCAGGCCAGGGACCTGACCGACGTCATCGCTGCGACCGACCCCACGGTGTTCAGCAACGGCGTGACCGGTTCGTGGAGCGAGAACTATTCGATACGCGGCTTTGCCTCCAGCACCAGCGACACCACCTTCAACGGGCTCAGCGGCATGGCGCCGTACTACCGCACCTCGCCGGAGATGTTCGAGCGCATCGAGGTGCTGAAGGGCCCGTCCGCACTGCTCAACGGCATGCCGCCGGGCGGCTCGGTTGGCGGCAGCGTCAACCTGGTGCCCAAGCGCGCGGGCGAGCAACCACTGTTGCGGGTCAGCGCCAACTTCGCTTCCGATGCGCAGTTCGGCACGCACGTGGACCTCGGCCGCCGGCTGGGCGCCGACAAACAGTTCGGCATCCGCTTCAACGGTGCTTACCGTGATGGCGATGGCGCCGTGGGCAAGCAGAGCAAGAAGGTGCAGCTGGGCGCGCTGGCACTGGACTGGCGCGGCGAGCGCGCGCGCATCTCCGCCGATCTGTACAGCGCCGACGACCGCGTCGACGGCCCGGCCCGTGGTGTTGGCCTGGCACCCGGCGTGGCCATTCCGCGGCCGCCGCGCGGCGATACCCTGATCAACCCGGACTGGGCCTACGTCGACAGCCGCGACAAGGGCGCGATGCTGCGCGGCGAACTGGACATCAACGACAACCTGATGGCCTACCTGGCCTACGGCACCAGCAAGACCGACTACCGCTACAACGGTTCGATCAGCGCGCAGGTGCTGAACCCGGCCGGCGACTTCACCACGGTGATCGGCCAGCTCGCGTTCGACATCAAGAAGCAGTCCGGTGATGCCGGCCTGCGTGGCCGCTTCCACACCGGCAGCGTCGGCCACCAGTGGGCTGCCAACGTGACCCACTACCAGCACACACAGAACGACTACGGCCGCCGCAGCGTGCCCGGCTGGGACTGGACCACCAACCTGTACCACCCGGTGTGGGGCCCGGCGGCGCCGTTCGTGGCACCGCACATCTCGCACACCGAGCTGAAGCTGGACAGCATCGGCTTCGCCGATACGCTGTCCTTCGCCGGTGACCGCGTGCAGCTGACCGTGGGCGTGCGCCGCCAGCAGGTGCTGAGCGAAACCTTCAGCGTGGCCACCGGCGCGCGCACCTCGCGCTACGACGAGAGTGCCACCACCCCGGCCTTCGCCCTGCTGGTGAAGGCCACCGACAAGGTCTCGGTCTACACCAACTACATCGAGGGCCTCAGCCAGGGTGCCACCGCGCCGATGACCGCCGCCAATGCCGGCGATGTGTTCGCCCCGTTCCGCACCAAGCAGAAAGAGCTGGGCCTGAAGCTGGACCTGGGCCGCTTCGCGCACACCTTCGCCGTGTACGAGATCAGGCGACCGAGCAGCTACACCGACCCGGTCACGAACATCTTCTCGTTCGGTGGCGAGCAGCGGAACCGGGGCGTGGAATGGGGCTTCTTCGGCGCACCGCTGGATGGCCTGCGCCTGATGGGTGGCGTGGCCTACGTGCAGCCCAAGTTGACCCGCACCGCAGGCGGCGTCAATGAAGGCCGCATCGCTACGGCGGTAGCACAGCGCCAGGCCAAGCTGGGCGTGGAATGGGATGTGCCGGCGTTGGAGGGCTTGACCCTGACCGGCAACGCCACGGCGATGTCGAAGCAGTACATCAGTGCCGACAACCGCCTGTCGGTTCCCGGACGTACCTTGTTCGACGTGGGTGCGCGCTACAGCACCACGCTGGCCGGCCGCCCGCTGGCGTTGCGGGCCAGCGTGAACAACGTGACCAACAAGGCGTATTGGGGCATGCCGTTGTTGTCGAGCCTGGCGCTGGGCGCGCCGCGGACCGTGTTGCTATCGGCGACGATGGATTTCTGAAAGGCATCCACGCATGGCGTGGATCTACCGTGGAGCCGAGCCATGCTCGGCTCCGATTCGTGACTGGCCACCGGCATCAATACGCCATGCCCTCACCGCTGCATCTTACAAGGATGCGTCCAGATCGCGGCGATAGTCCTCCAGGCGGGCGCTGAGAGCCAGCTGTAGTGCATCCAACGCCCCATCGCTGGCGCTCGCACCTTGGCGCAACACACTCTCGATCTCGCCGCACTGCTCGGCCAGCGCCTGCTCGCCCATCATCTGCAATGCCCCCTTGAATCCGTGCACACGCTCCAGAATCGCTGCAGTGTCCCCGTTGGCGCGTGCATCGAGGATGGCCTGAAGATCCTGGTCGCCAGTATCAACAAAAATCCGGCGGATGCCTGCGGGAATGTCGCGAGGCACCGGCACCGCAGCGGGCCCCGCCCCCCTCTGCTGGCCGTGTACGTGGTCCGCTGGAGCGTTGGTGCGGGCCAGGGCAACCTCAAGCCGGTCCAGGTTGAAAGGCTTCAGCAACAGATCATCGATGCCGGCAGCAAGGCAGCGCTCGCGTTCACTGGCCAGCGCCGTGGCGGTGATCGCCAGGATCGGCAGCGACTGGCCGCGCTGACGCAGGTCACGGGCCAGGGCATAGCCATCCATCACCGGCATGTTGATGTCGGTCAGCACCGCACGGTAGTGACCGTCCTTCCACAGTTCCAACGCCTCCGCACCATTGCCGGCAGCGTCCACGGCGAAACCGATCTCCTCCAGCTGCTGCTGGATCAGCTCGCGGTTCACCGCGTTGTCCTCCACCAGCAGTACGCGCCCGCGGGCGGCCGTTGCTCGTACAGTCTTCACCACCGCCACGTGGCCCCCCGCTCTTTCGCCGGGTGCCAGTGCCTCAAGCACGGCCTCGCTGACGTAGCTGCTGACTTCGATGCGGTCGCCGCGGGCTTCCGCGCTGAGCGGGCCCTGTGCATGGGCATGCACGGTGCGCGCGTAGCCCTGCATCAGCTGCTGCTCTTCGTCGATGCTCCATGCGCGGTGGTCGCCCACGATCAGCAGCGCATCGCCGCCCTCGTCGTCGTTCTGCGGGCGGTCGAGCACGGTGGCGGTCGCCCCCCATGCCACCAGCAGGCGCTCCATCTCGGCGCGCCATTCGGGCGTGCTTGACAACACGGTCACCCGCCGGCCAAGCAGCGGCTGCGTGGGCGGTGGCTGCAGCGCCTGCACCTGCATTGGCAGCAGCAGGGTGAAGCTGCTGCCAACCCCTTCGGTGCTTTCCACCGACACCTGCCCGCCCATCGCCTGGGCGATCTGCTGGCACAGCGCCAGGCCAAGCCCGCTGCCACCGTAACGGCGCGAAACGCTGGCGTCAGCCTGCTGGAACGGCTGGAACAGCTGCGCGGTCTGTTCCGGGCTCATGCCGATGCCGGAGTCGATGACCAGCACGCGCAGTTGAGCACCCTGCCCCGCCGAGTGGTGCAGCTCTGCCCGCAGCAGGATGCGCCCGGACTCGGTGAACTTGACCGCATTCCCCACCAGGTTGGTGAGAATCTGGCGGATGCGATGGGCATCGCCCACGCACAGCTGGTCGGCCGCCGCGTCCACGGTGAAGTACAGGCGAACGCCCTTGCGCAGCGCGTCGGGCGCGAACAGCAGCGCCACGCCTTCGATCAGCGGGCGCAGCGCGAACGGCACACGCTCCACATCCAACTGGCCCGCCTCGATCTTGGAGAAGTCCAGCACGTCAGTGATGATGTGCATCAGAGCATCAGCCGAGAAGCGGATGCGGTCCAACCGCTCGCGTTGGCCCGGCTGCAGCGGCGAACGGGCCAGCAGTTCCAGATGGCCCAGCACGCCATTGAGCGGCGTGCGGATCTCATGGCTCATGGTGGCCACGAAAGCGGACTTGGCCCGGTTGGCCGACTCGGCTGACTGGCGTGCGGCTTCGGAATCCTCGCGTGCGCGGCGCAGGTTGTCCTCCAGTTCGACCTGGGCGGTGACATCCCGCAGTGCGCAGACCCACACCGGCTGTTCGTCATATGTCGCCTGCGCCATGCTGATCTGAAGCTGGGTGGCGGTGCCCGATTCGGCGGGAGACCACTGCAGTTCCAGTACTTCATCGATGCGCGCATTGCGGCCCACTTCGGCAAGGCGCAGGTACAGTGGCGGCGACGCGACTTCGCCGGCCGTGCGTACGGTCTCAACCAATTGACGTGCAGCGTCGTTCTGCAACAGCGGCTCACCGCTGTCCCTGGCCAGCAGGACCAGTCCGACCGGTGCCGTCCCGATGATGACCCGGCTCAGCGCCTCACTCTCGTACACCCGCGATGCATCGGCCAGCGCCGGGGTGAACACACGCCGGTCGATGCGCCGCAGCAGCCACCACAGCAGACTGATGATCAGCAGCGCACTGAGCGCACGGGCCAGCAGGTAGGCGCCCTGGCTGCGCCAGATATCGGACCAGCCGTACACATGGCTCAGGGTCCACTCGACGCCTGGCAGCCCGCTGGCCAGTACGAACGACCCCTGGCTGTACCGGCGCGGCGGCTGCCCCCCTGCGCGCGCCGTGTCGCTTGGCGCGAGCCTCATCAACAGATCCTGCTCCCGGTTGGACAGGCCGCCGGTACTAAGCACCACCTGCCGCTCTGCCGTGCTGACCAGGTAGCGACCCTGCTCGCGCGCTTCCAGCTGAGCCTTGATGTTGCCGGCAGATTCAAACACCACGCGCCGAAAGTACGGAGTGGTGCCTTCAGCCAGGGTGACCATGCCGATCAGCGACGGCTGACCGGTGAACGGATTGATGCCATAGCGCGACATCAGGCGCCCCTCGCGCGTGGCTTCACGGATGGGCCCGGGACGTACGGTTGCCTGGCGGAACCGCGCTTCCTCACCCAGCAGCCGCGCAAAGGCCTGCTGGCGGGTCGTCACCCCCAGTGCGCGCAGCAACTGGGATTCATCGCCGATGTTGGACACCGCCAGCAGCCGTCCCTGCGGCTCGTAGGCATAGACCAGCAATGGCCCGGGAGCATTCTGTGAAGTGATCGAATCGGCGGTGTAGGCCGAATAGATGTCCACCATGCCCAGGTACGCGGCCAGTTCCTGTTCCGGCAGCGGCTTGTCCTTCAGCCCCAGCACCAGCCAGGGCACCGCAGTACGTCCTTCGGCGCGAACCAGCACTTCCTCGCCCTGCGCGTGGAAGCGGGCGGCCAGTGCGGCACCGGAAGCGGCCAGTCCGGCCCGCTGGTCACGCCACAGCACATCATTACCGTTGATGGAGGTGGCATAGGCGCGATCACGCTGCAGCAGGTAGTATTCGGCGGCGGCACGCGCCTCGTTGAAGGAATGCCTCTCCCGCGCGTGGAACTCCTCGACATCGGCGATGGCACTGACCAGGGCGGTCAGCACTACCAGTGCGGAGATCAGCGCGCCGCCTCCGTACAGCAATCGGCGGCGCAGCTGGCGCAGGTCGTCCAGGCGCGCAGCCGCCGCCTGCCTGGCGGGGCCATGCACTACGTCTGAGCCCGCCATGACCGTGATCCCCAGGTGAGTGGCCTACAATTTATCCTATCGGCCCACCCGGCGCCTGCAAGGCAGGCTGGGGCCAACGCCAGCTGCCACGGCGGGAGGTATGCTTGCAGGCCCTGCTTGTGAGACACCCGTCATGCGTACCCTGTACCCGGCCATCGAGCCCTACCGCGAGTTCACCCTTGCGGTGAGCGATCTGCACACCCTGCACATCGAGGAGTGCGGCACGCCGGACGGAATACCGGTGGTGTACCTGCATGGCGGGCCGGGCGCCGGCATTTCGCCGACCCATCGCCGCTTCTTCGATCCGGCGCGCTACCGCATCGTGCTGATCGACCAGCGTGGCAGCGGGCGCTCCACGCCGTTCGGCGAGCTGCGCGACAACACCACGCAGGCGCTGGTGGCCGACATCGAGAAGGTGCGTGAGCATCTGGGCATCGAACGCTGGCTGGTCTACGGCGGCTCCTGGGGCTCGACGCTGTCGCTGGCCTATGCGCAGGCGCATCCCGCGCGTGCGACCGGCCTGATCGTGCGCGGCGTGTTCCTTGGCCGCGAGATCGAAAACCGCTGGTTCGCGGAGGCCCAGGGCGGTGCGCGCTGGATCTTCCCCGAACGCTGGGACCGCTACGAGGCCTATATTCCGGAGGGCGAGCGCGCCGACATGATCTCCGCCTACTGGGCGCGCCTGGACAGCGCCGATGAAGCAACACGCATCGAAGCGGCACAGGCGTGGCTGGGCTGGGAAGACAACGCCGCCACCCTGCAGCACGATGTGGATGCCGTATCCACCGATGATCCGCTGGACACGCTGGCGAAGGCGCGCATCGAGGCGCACTACTTCCGTAACGGCATCTTCCTTGAAGCCAACCAGCTGCTGCGCGATATCGACCGCATCCGCCACCTGCCCGGCGTGATCGTACAGGGCCGCTACGACATCATCTGCCCTCCGCGCAGTGCCTGGGATCTGGCCAAGGCATGGCCGGAAGCGCGGCTGGAAATGGTGACCTCGGGCCACAGTGCGAACGAGCCAGCCACGGTCGACGCGCTGGTGCGGGCCACCGATGCGTTTGCCGACCAGTACGGCCAGCGCAGCTGAGCCACAGCCTCAGCACATCACCGTGAACCCCACCGTGGTCAGCCCATTGCGGCTGGCCACGAACACGTCGCCACCGTGCAGCATGGCGATGGCCTTGACGATGGACAGCCCAAGGCCGTGATGGCGTTCGCCCCGGTACTCACGGGCCTGGTCTACGCGGTAGAAGCGCTCGAACAGCAACGGCAGGTGCTCGGCGGCGATGCCGGTGCCCTCGTTCATCACCGCGATGCGCGCGCCCTCGCCTTCCGCCTGCAGCAGCACGCGCACCTCGCTTCCCGGCCGCGCATGCTGCACGGCGTTGTGCAGCAGGTTGGTCAATGCCCGCCGGAACAGCGAGGGATCGATGCGGGCGGTGGCGTCGCCCTCGATGTGCAGGGTCAACCCGGCATCCTCGAACAACAGCTCGAGGAAATCGCCTGCGGCCGCCACTTCCTCGGCCAGCGCAACCTGACGGGTCTCCATGGCGATGTCACCCTGCCCGGCCCGCGACAGGAACAGCATGTCGTTGACGATGGCACGCAGCCGCTCCAGTTCTTCCAGGTTGGACTGCATCACCTCCTGCAGCTCAGCGTTGTCGCGCGGCCGCGACAGCGCCACCTGGGTCTGGCCCATCAGGTTGGCCAGCGGCGTACGCAGTTCGTGGGCGACGTCGGCGTTGAAGCCGTCCAGGCGGGTGTAGGCTGCTTCCAGCCGGTCCAGTGCGCCATTGAACGCGCCGGTCAGGTGGCCCAGTTCCGCAGGCAGGCCATCGGCCGCGAGGCGTTGCGACAGCCGTTGTGGACTGAGCGAGCGCGCCTCGTTCGAAAGCGCGCGCAGCGGTGCCAGCCCCAGGCGCGCGATCCAGTAGCCAAGCCCGGCCACCAGCAGCACGCCCAGCGCGCCGGCGATCCACAGCGCCCAGGCAAAGCGCTGCAATGCGTGGGTGTAGGGCTCCGAATCGATGCCGATCCACAGATCCACGGCCGGCCGCACCCCCTTGCCGGGCACGTGCTCGTACAGGGTGCGCAATGGATGCCCGCCTGCCCGCTGCAGCGTCCCCATCCCCGCATCGCCCTTGGCCGGTGGCCGCACCGAAGGACGCTCCGCCCCGATGCGGAAGGTCGGATCGTCACTCCAGGCCCAGACCAGCGTGTCGCGGTCGCCGGAGATCAGGTTGCCGACCTTGTCGCGCACCTTGCTCCAGCGTTCGCGGGTATCGCACATCGCCACGCTGCCGCTGACCGCGTGCAGCTTGGTCTGCAGCTCGGCATGCTGGTAGCGCACCACCTGCCGCTCCAGCACGCCGTACACGCCGATGCCCAGCAGGGTGAACACCAGCAGCGCAGCCAGCGCGAACATCGCCGACAGGCGCTGCGCAATCGACATCCTCATCGACCGTCGTCCTCGTCGTCGCGCACTTCCAGCACGTAGCCCATGCCGCGCACGGTGTGCAGCAGCTTGCTCGGGTACGGGCCATCGAGCTTGCTGCGCAGCCGCTTGATCGCCACTTCCACCACGTTGGTATTGCTGTCGAAATTGATGTCCCAGACCTGGGCCGCGATCACCGTCTTGGACAGGATTTGGCCGCGTCGCTGCGCCAGCAACGCCAGAAGCGCGAATTCCTTGCCGGTCAGGTCCAATCGCCCGCCGTCACGATAGGCACGCCGTGCCAGCAGGTTCACCTGCAGGTCGCCCACCTGCAGTTCGGTCGGCTCCTGCTGGCGCCCGCGCCGCACCAGCGCCTGCAGGCGCGCCAGCAGTTCGATGAACGAGAACGGCTTGACCAGATAGTCGTCGGCGCCCTGCCCCAGCCCATGCACGCGATCATCCACGCGGTCACGCGCGGTCAGCATGATCACCGGGGTCTGCTTGCTGCGACGCAGTTCGCGCAGCACGTTGAAGCCATCCATGCCCGGCAGCATCACGTCCAGCACGATCACGTCGTAGTCGAATTCGCGGGCCAGGTGCAGGCCGGTCACGCCGTCGGCGGCCAGGTCCACCGCCCAGCCCTGCTCGCCCAGGCCGGTGCGCAGGTAGTGGGCGGTCTTGCTCTCATCCTCGACGATCAGCAGTTTCATCCGGGCTCCGTCAGCGCGGCACCGGCCGCTGCCCTGCGCTCACGTCGGCGCTGCAGGAACAGCCGGTCCAGGGCCAGGTAGATCACTGGGGTACTGTACAGGGTCAGCACCTGGCTGATCAGCAGGCCACCCACCACCGCCACGCCCAGTGGCTGGCGCAGCTCCGAGCCGGTACCGAAGCCGATCATCAGCGGGATGGCGCCGAGCAGTGCCGCCAGCGTGGTCATCATGATCGGGCGGAAACGGGTCAGGCAGGCCTCGTGGATCGCTTGCAGCGGGGTCAAGCCACGATTGCGCTGCGCATCGAGGGCGAAGTCGACCATCAGGATGCCGTTCTTCTTGACGATGCCGATCAGCAACACGATGCCGATCAGCGCCATGATCGAGAAGTCCAGGCCCCACAGCCACAGCATCAGCACCGCACCGATACCGGCCGAAGGCAGGGTGGACAGGATGGTGAGCGGATGCACGAAGCTCTCGTAGAGCACGCCGAGGATGATGTAGACCGCCAGCAATGCGGCCAGGATCAGCATCGGCTGGCTGGCCAGCGACTCCTGGAACGCTTGTGCGGTGCCCTGGAATCGGCCGCTGATGCTGCCAGGCATGCCGATCTGCGCCTGTGCCTGCCCGACCAGGGTGACCGCCTCGCCCAGCGAGACCCCCGGCGCCAGGTTGAACGACAGGTTCACCGCCGGCAGCATGCCATTGTGGCTGATCGACAGCGGACCGGTGCCCGGCGGCTGCACCTGCGCCATCGCTGACAACGGCACCATCTGCCCGGTCAGCGGAGAGCGCAGGTGGAAGTAGGACAGCGCATCGACCTGGCCGAGCAGGCCCGGTGCGATCTCCAGGATCACCCGGTACTGGTTGGTGTCGGTCTGGAACTCGTTGATCTGGCGCTGGCCGAAGGCGTCGTAGAGCACCTGGTCGATATCGTTGGCGGTCAAGCCGAAGCGCGCTGCGGCGGTGCGGTCGATCTGCAGCCGGGTGACACTGGCGCCCACCTGCTGGTCGTTGGACACGTCGCGCAGCTGCGGCAGGCCGCGCAGGCGCGTGGTCAGCTGTTCGGCCCAGCGCGACAGTTCGCGGCTGTCCTGCCCGCGCAGGGCGTACTGGTACTGGGTGCGCGACGGCCCGGCACCGAGGTTGATGTCCTGCGCGGCACGCATGTACACGGTGATGCCGGGCACGCTGGCCATCTTCGCGCGCAGGCGGTCGATGAAGGCGTGCACGTCCACGTCGCGGTCGCCACGGTCCTTGAGGATGAACCAGAAGCGTCCGTTGGACAGGGTCTGGCTGCCACCGGTCGCGCCCACCGCATGGTTGTAGGCCAGCAGCGCCGGGTCTTCGGCGGCGATCTTGGCCAGCTGCTGGTGCTTGGCCGCCATGTCCTCGAAGCCGATGTCCTGCGCCGCTTCGGTGGTGGCAATGACGAACGCGGTGTCCTGCAGCGGGAAGAAGCCCTTGGGAATCATCACGTACGACGCCACGGCCACCGCCACGGTGGTGCCGAAGCCGAGCAGTATCAGCCGCGGATGGCCCAGCGCCCATTGCAGGCTGCGGTCGTAGCCGGCCAGCAGGCGCCCGGCCAGTGTGTCCTGGCTGTCCCGGTGCGCCGGCATGCGCTTCATCAGGTGCGCGGCCATCATCGGTGCCAGTGTCAGCGAGGCCACGATGGAGATCAGGATAGCCACGGTGATGGTCAGCGCGAACTCGGCGAACAGGCGCCCGACCACCCCGCCCATGAACAGCAGCGGGATGAACGCTGCGATCAATGACAGGCTGATCGAGACCACGGTGAAACCAATCTCCTCGGCTCCTTTCAGGGCGGCCTCGATCGGTCCCAATCCGGCCTCCCGATGACGATGGATGTTCTCCACCACCACGATGGCATCGTCCACCACGAAGCCGACCGCCACCACCAGTGCCACCAGGGTGAGGTTGTTGAGGCTGAAGCCGGCCACATACATGGCGGCGAAGGTGGCCACCAGCGCCACCACCAGCACCGCGCCGACGATGAGCGTGGCCGACAGCTGGCGCAGGAACAGGCCCATCACCAGCACCACCAGCACGATGGTCAGCACCAGGGTCACTTCCACTTCGTGCAGCGAGGCGCGGATGGTGCGCGTGCGGTCGTTGAGCACGTCCACATCGACGCTGGCCGGCAGGTTCGCACGCAGCTCCGGCAGTGCGGCCAGCACTGCGTCAGTGGTGCGCACGATGTTGGCGCCCGGCTGCCGGCTGATGATCAGGCCCACGCCCGGCTGCCCGTTCGGCCATGCCTGCACGTAGGCGTTCTCGGCACCGTCGACCACCTGCGCGACGTCGCCCAGGGTCACCGGCGAGCCCGCGCGGTAGGCCACCACCAGCTGCCGGTAGTCCTGCGCATCGAACAACTGGTCGTTGGCTTCAAAGGTGGATGTACGCTGCTCGCCCATCAGCGCACCCTTGGCCTGGTTGAGGCTGGCGTTCTGGGCCACCCCGCGCAGGTCGGACAGGGTCATGCCCATCGCCGCCAGCCGCTCCGGCTGGGCCTGGATGCGGATGGCCGGGCGCTGCTGGCCGACGATGTTGACCTCGGACACGCCACTGATCTGGCTGATCGAGCGCGCCAGCCGGCTTTCGGCCAGATCGCTCAGCTCGGTCATCGACATCTGCGCCGACACCACGCTGAGCACCAGTATCGGGCTGTCGGCCGGATTGACCTTGCGCCAGGTCGGCAGGTTCGGCAGGTCGCTGGGCAGGCGCCCGGCGGCGGCATTGATCGCCGCCTGCACTTCCTGTGCGGCGGTATCGATGTCCTTCTCCAGATCGAACTGCAGCGTGATCGAGGTGCTGCCCAGCGCACTGGTGGAGGTCATCTCGATGATGCCTGGCACGCCGGTCAGCTGCGTTTCCAGCGGCGTGGCAACCGCCGACGCCATGGTGTCGGCACTGGCCCCGGGCAGACTGGCATTGACCCGGATGGTCGGGAATTCGGCCTCCGGCAGCGGCGCCACCGGCAGCCGTGGCAGTGCAGCCACGCCGAGCAGCACCACCGCCAGGGTGAGCAGCGTGGTCGCCACCGGGTGCCTGACAAACCAGCTGGACAGCGAGACACGCGCACTCATGGGGCGGCCCCGCCCTTGGCAGCCGGTACGCCCGGTGCGGCGGCTTCAGCGACAATCACACCCGGGCGCAGGCGCGACTGGCCATCGCGCACGATCACATCGCCCACGCGCAGTTCGCCCTGCACCGCCACCTGCCCGTTCTCGGCCTCGCCGACGCTGACCGGCAGGACTTCCACGCTGCCGTCGCCGAGCACGCGATAGACGAAGCTGCCGTCCACGCCGCGCTGGATGGCTGCCGCAGGCACCACCAGGGCGCCGGTGCTCTGGCCGGTGCGCACACGCACGCTGACCAGCTGGCCGGGCCACAACCGGTCACCGGCATTGCCGAAACGGGCACGCAGGCGCACGGTGCCGGAGGTTTCCTCCACCTGGTTGTCGATCACCTGCAGGCGGCCTTCGGCCAGCAGCTGGCCGCCGTCGCGGTCGAGCGCCTGTACCGCCACTTCACCAGAGGCCAATGCCTGCCGCAGCTGCGGCAACGCATCCTGTGGCAGCGCGAACACCACCGAGATCGGGTCGGTCTGCTGCACGGTGACCAGTCCCTGCATGTCGGTGGCCCGCACCAGATTGCCTGGATCGACCTGGCGCAGGCCGATGCGGCCGTCCATCGGCGCCAGGATGCGGGTGTACGACAGCTGCACCTGTGCGGCGTCCACCGCCGCCTGGTTGCCGTGCCCGGTCGCCTGCAGCTGTTGTACCGTCGCGGCCTGTTGTTCAAGCATCTGCCGGGAGACCAGCTGGTCGCTGGACAGGTGCTGCAGGCGGGCCAGGTCCGAGCGTGCGGCATCCAGCGTGGCGCGGTCACGCACCACTGCGGCCTGCGCGCCGCCAAGATCGGCGCGGATCGCGCGATCATCGATGCGCGCCAGCAGCTGTCCCTTGCGCACCTTCTGGCCTTCCTCGAACAGCACCTCGGTAAGCACGCCATCGACCTGGGGCCGCAGCACCGCGCTCTGCAGCGACTGCACCGTGCCTACGCCGCTGCGCCAGTGCGCCACGTCGCGCTGCTCGACGCGGCCGGTGACCACCGGCACCGGTGGCGGGGTGCTGGCCGGCTGCGCGTCACCCCGCGACACGCCATGGAACAGCATCACCAACGACAGCACCACCAGCAACAGCGCACCCAGTGCAAGGTGGCGGCGACGCATTCGCGCGGACAGGAAGGGAATTTGCATGCGGGGAGTCCATACCGGTGCCGGCGCGGGGGCTGCGCGGGCCTGATGCCATCCTTACCGGTGGCCTCCGGCGCCTGCCTGTCGCCCGCCTGACAATTCCGTCAGCTGCGCGTCGCTCGAGCGTCGCGTGAACGATGGCCCACCCACCTGCGCGATCAACGGCCTTCTTCGCGCCTCCCTTACGGAGCGGTGCCGATGATCCGGCCATGGGCGCCACGCTGGCGATCCCACACCCTCAGGAGTACGCCATGACCGGTTTCCGCTTCCTCCCCGCTGCCCTCGTGATTGCCACCGCCCTGCTGCTGGGTGCCTGCTCCAAGCCACAGGAAGCCAGCAAGGCCACTGCGGCCGAGGACGTCACCGAAGTGAAGCTGCTGCCCGCCTATGAATCCCTCGACAAGGACAAGGACGGCATCGTCACCCTGGCCGAAGTGGATGCGGTCGCACCGGACTGGGCCGAGCGCCTGCACACCTGCGATACCGACCGCGACCAGAAACTGAGCCGCGGCGAATACGACGTCTGCAAGCAGACCGCGCCTGCGGCCGCGCATTGATTCCCGGCGCCGGCGCGCCTGTGCGCGCGCCTGGCCGTGTTGGCCGTGCACGCTCTCCCGCCCGTGGCTATACCAAGGTATAGCCGGGCTAACCCACGAGCCTCTAGGACTGCCCCATTCAGGGGCGGACAATAGCGCCACTGGCCAGGGCAAGCCTGGCCGGCACCCTCCCCTCATGGAGACGCAGATGGACCCCGACCCTGCCGGGCGCGACGCGCCCCGGATGCCTGCCTGTTGCCTGTTCCTGGCGCCTGCCCGCCGGTCCCTGCCTGCCTGAGTGACGGGGGATCGCCAGGTGCCGCCTGCCTGGAGATCGCCCCCATGTCCTACAAGATCCTCTACATCACTCTGCGCCGCCTGATCGGTGAGCGCGATGTTGCCGCCCTGCGCAGCCAGCTGCTGCAGCACGGCCCGGTCATGTTCGCCCGTTCGTTGTCGCTCGGCTCGCCACGCGTGGTGGCCGACGCGCTGTCGCTGCTGCCGATCAGCGAGCGCATCAACGTGCTGCGCCACCTGCCCTACCCCCTGCGCGATGCGATGAAGCCGCTGTGCATCGGCGGCAGCCAGCGCCTGCACATGCAGCCGTGGTCGCCGGCAGTGCTGGCGATGCGCCACGCCTGACCAGTTCCATCCGTTCCGTTCGTGTTCCGGCCCCGGCCGGCTCTGACATTCGAGGAGAGTCCCATGAGCCTGCTCAACGCCTGGTTCAACGCCTTCCTGCGCAGCCGTCGCGCAGGCAACCTGTTCCGCCGCCGTGCGATGCCCGAGGCCGGCTTCGGCCCGGGCAGCGCCGAAGCGGCGCCGTTCGCGCTCACCACCGGCCTGGTCACCCTGGCCCAGCAGCCGGAAGCCGAGCTGCTGGCCACGCTGGATTCGCATGCCGATGGCCTCAGCCCGCACGAAGCCGGCGAGCGACTGGCCACGCTCGGCCCCAACGAGGTCGATCACGAAAAGCCACTGCCGTGGTGGCGCCACCTGTGGCAGTGCTACCGCAATCCGTTCAACCTGCTGCTGACCGTGCTGGCGGCGGTGTCGTGGCTGACCGAGGACCTCAAGGCGACGATCGTGATCGGCGCGATGGTGCTGCTGTCCACGCTGATCCGCTTCGTGCAGGAGGGCCGTTCCAACCGTGCGGCCGAACGCCTGAAGGCCCTGGTCGGCAACACCGCGCGGGTGCTGCGCCGCAATCCGGGGACCGAGGCCGCCGACGTGGCCGACCAGTATTTCGGTGCACACCTGCACAGCCGCCGCCCGGCGCGCCTGCTGGACCTGCCGATCCGTGAGCTGGTGCCCGGCGACCACATCGTGCTGTCGGCCGGCGACATGATTCCGGCGGACTGCCGCGTGCTGACCGCCAAGGATCTGTTCGTGGCGCAGGCGGCGATGACCGGTGAATCGCTGCCGGTGGAGAAGTTCGCGTACCCGGGCGATGGCCTGGCCGGCCTTCTGGAGCAGCACAACCTGCTGTTCATGGGCACCAACGTGGTGTCCGGCACCGCCACCGCCATCGTACTGGCCACCGGCAACCGCACCTACTTCGGCACCCTGGCCCAGCGCAGCACCGCCACCGACCGTGCGCCCACCGCATTCCAGGCCGGCGTCAACAGCGTCAGCTGGCTGCTGATCCGCTTCGCGCTGGTGATGGTGCCGTTCGTGCTGCTGATCAACGGCTGGACCAAGGGCGACTGGACCGAGGCGTTCCTGTTCGCACTGTCGGTGGCAGTGGGGCTGACCCCGGAAATGCTGCCGATGATCGTCACCTCCACCCTGGCCAAGGGTGCGGTGCTGCTGTCGCGGCGCAAGGTGATCGTCAAGCGCCTGGACGCGATCCAGAACTTCGGCGCGATGGAAGTGCTGTGCACCGACAAGACCGGCACCCTCACCCAGGACAAGATCGCGCTGGAACGCCACACCGACGTGTTCGGTCACGATTCGGAGGACGTGCTGGCCTTCGCCTACCTCAACAGCCACTTCCAGACCGGGCTGATCAACCTGCTCGACCGCGCGGTGCTCGAGCACGTGGAGCTGCAGAGCTCGCTGCGGCTGTCGCAGGATTACCACAAGGTGGACGAAATCCCGTTCGACTTCGAGCGGCGCCGCATGTCGGTGGTGGTGTCCGAGCGCGAGGATCATCACGAGCTGATCTGCAAGGGCGCAGTGGAAGAGATGCTGGCGGTATGCAGCACCGTGCGCGAGAACGGCCACGACATGCCGTTGGACGAGCGCCGCCTGGCACGCGTGCGGCAGACCACCGAGGAACTGAACGAACAGGGCCTGCGCGTGGTGGCGGTGGCAATGAAGGAAACCGCAGCCAGCCAGACCGCGTACTCGCAGGCCGATGAGTGCGACCTGACCCTGGTCGGCTACGTGGCCTTCCTCGACCCGCCGAAGGAGTCCGCCGCGCAGGCACTGCAGGCGCTGGCCGCGCATGGCGTGGAGGTGAAGGTATTCACCGGCGACAACGAACTGGTCACCGCCCGCGTCTGCGCCCAGGTCGGGCTGGACGCGGACACGATCCTGACCGGCCCGCAGATCGAGCGCATGGATGACAGCGCGCTGTCGCGGGCCCTGCACCACCATCGCGTGTTCGCCCGGCTGACGCCGCTGCACAAGGAGCGCCTGGTACGCGAGCTGCGCGCACAGGGCAAGGTGGTCGGCTTCCTCGGCGACGGCATCAACGATGCGCCCGCGCTGCGTGCCGCCGACATCGGCATCAGCGTGGACAGCGCGGTGGACATCGCCAAGGAGGCTGCCGACATCATCCTGCTGGAAAAGAACCTGATGGTGCTGGAGGAAGGCGTCATCGAGGGCCGGCGCACCTTCAACAACATGCTCAAGTACATCCGCATGACCGCCAGTTCCAACTTCGGCAACGTGTTTTCGGTGCTGGTGGCGTCGGCCTTCCTGCCGTTCCTGCCGATGCTGCCGCTGCAGCTGCTGGTGCAGAACCTGCTGTACGACATCTCGCAGATCGCCATTCCGTTCGACAACGTGGACGAGGAACTGGTACGCAAGCCGCTGAAGTGGAACCCGGCGGACATCGGCCGCTTCATGGTGTTCTTCGGGCCGATCAGCTCGATCTTCGACCTGACCTGCTTCGCCCTGATGTGGTACGTGTTCGACGCGCGCACCGTGGCCGACCAGAGCCTGTTCCAGTCTGGCTGGTTCGTGGTCGGCCTGCTGACCCAGACCCTGATCGTGCACATGATCCGTACGCCGAAGGTGCCGTTCCTGCAGAGCATCGCTGCACCGCCGCTGCTGCTGATGACCGGCCTGATCATGGCCATCGGCGTGGCCCTGCCGATGAGTCCGCTGGCCGGCTACTTCAAGCTGCAGGCCCTGCCGGCCGGCTACTGGCCGTTCCTGGTGGCGATCCTGTTCGGCTATGCGGTGCTGACCACCGCGCTGAAGAAGTTCTACATCCGTCGCTACGGCTGGCAGTAAGCACCGGTCGTCTTGTCCAGGGAGAAACGGATGCTCGACATCAACCCGAACCTGCCGGCGTTCAACGCCGGCGCCACCCTGAGCTCGCTGATCAGCCTGACGGTGGCCTTCGTGCTGGGAACGGCCATCGGCCTGGAACGGCAACTGCGCCAGCGCAACGCCGGGCTGCGTACCAACACGCTGGTGGCGGTAGGCGCGGCGGTGTTCGTCGACCTGGCCGTGCGCTTCCATGACCTGTACGGCGGGCCGCCGTCGCCGCTGCATGTGGTGGCCTATGTGATTTCCGGCGTCGGCTTCCTCGGTGCCGGCGCGATCATGAAGGACGGCGCGCAGGTATCCGGCCTGAACACCGCCGCCACCCTGTGGGGCTCGGCGGCGGTGGGCGCGTGCGCCGGCATCAAGCTGCTGCCGGAAGCAGTGATGGCCGCGTTCTTCGTGCTGGCCGCCAATACGCTGTTGCGGCCAGTGGTGAACCGCATCCAGCGGCAGCCGCTGCCGGAAGCCTTCAGCGAGGCGACCTATGCAATCAACGTGGTCTGCCAGCGCGAGCAGCAGGCCGACGTGCTCGACCAGCTGTTGCTGCTGCTGGAGCAGGCGCAGTACCCGGTACGCGCGGTGGACCAGCGGCCGTTTGGCGAGCGCGATGTGGAGATCGAAGCAGTGCTGTATGCCACTACGGTCGATGCCGGTGAACTGGATGCCGTGCTGGCAACGCTGGCGACCACGCCTGGCGTACTGCAAGGGTTCTGGAACGCCAGCCTGGAGGAGTAGTGCCGGCCGCTGGCCGTCAACCTCATGGACGCTGGCAACACCGTGCACCGCCCTGGTGGGTGCCGACCTTGGTCGGCACAGACCTGTCAGAGGCCATGCCCCCTACCAGAGCATGCCGACCAAGGTCGGCATCTACCCATGCCGGCTTTGCTATCCTTTCCGCCCACGCCAGGGAGCTGTCCCGATGCCATCGCTGTCACCTCGTCGCCCGCTGGTGCTGCTGGCCTTGATCGTCGTGATGGCGGCGATCTTCCTGATCGACACCGTCACCGACTACGCCGTTGCGGCGGCGTGTTTCTACGCAGCGGTCATCCTCGCCGCCTCGCGCGTGCTGAGCGCACGTAGGCTGATCGCGCTGGCTCTTGCCTGCATCGCGCTGACCGCTCTCAGCTTCTTCCTGACCCGCTTCGGCACCTACCGCATCGGCCTGGTCAATTCGGTGATCGGCATGCTGGTGATCGGCATCACCACCTACCTGGCCTTGAACATGGAAGCGGCCAAGGCGGCGGTGCAGGAAGCACAAGGGCGATTGCTGCGGGTCGCGCGCGCGTCCACCGTGGGCGAGCTGACCACCTCCATCGCGCACGAGGTGAACCAACCGCTGGCGGCCATCGCCAGCAGTGCCGAGGCCTGCCAGCGCTGGCTGGCGCAGGACCCGCCGAACGTAGACAAGGCGCGGCAGACCGTGGCCCGCATCCTGGCCGATGCGCACCGCGCCGGCGACGTGATCGCGCGCATCCGCGGCCTGACCCAGGGTGCCGCGCCGGAGCGACGTGCCTTCGATCTGAACCAGGCGGTGGAAGAAATGCTGGCACTGTCACGCAGCGAGCTGGATCGACATGGCGTGGCGGTGGCGCTGCTGCTGGATGCCGACCTGCCACCGGTGCAGGCCGACCGGGTGCAGGTGCAGCAGGTGATCGGCAACCTGATCCTCAATGCCGTCGACGCGATGGAAGCAGTGCCTGCCGCTGACAGGCGCCTGTCGCTGCTGACCCAGCGCGACGGCCAGCGGATCAGCCTCAGTGTGCGCGATCGCGGTGTCGGCCTCCCCGCCGACCATCCCGAGCGGGTGTTCGATGCGTTCTGGACCACCAAGTCGCACGGTCTTGGCCTCGGCCTCAGCCTCAGCCGTTCGATGATCGAAGCCAACGACGGCCAGATCCGCGCCGAGCGCCCGAGCGGCGGCGGGGCCTGCTTCGTCTTCGACCTGCCCATCGCCACGGATGTCGCTCATGCGTAAGCCCACTGCCCCGGTTGCCGATCCGGCACCGATCGTCTACGTCATCGATGACGACCCCTCGGTGCGCGCGGCGCTTGAAGATCTGTTGGCGTCAATGGGGCTGCAGGTAAGGGCCTTCGCCTCCACCCAGGCGCTCCTGGCCCACGAACTGGACGATGCACCGGCCTGCCTGGTGCTGGATGTGCGCATGCCCGGCCAGAGTGGCCTGGAGTTCCATCGCAGCATGGGCACCCATGGCCTGCAGCTGCCGGTAGTGTTCATCACCGGCCACGGCGATATCGCGATGGGCGTGAACGCGATCAAGGACGGCGCCATCGAATTCCTGACCAAGCCGTTCCGTGACCAGGAGCTGCTGGATGCGATCCACAAGGGCATCGAGATCGACCGCCAGCGCCGCCGCGACGGCGAGGCACTCGGTGCCCTGCAGCAGCGCTGGAACACGCTCAATGCCGGTGAGCGCGAGGTGGTCGATGGCGTGGTGCGCGGCCGGCTCAACAAGCAGATCGCCGGCGACCTGGCGGTCAGCGAGATCACGGTGAAGGTGCGCCGCGCACAGGTGATGCGCAAGATGGGCGCGCGCAATCTGGTCGATCTGGTGCGGATGTACGACCGCTTGCAGTCGGGCACGCCCTGACCCTGCAGCAAGGCAGGGCGGTCGGCAGCATCGCCCCGCATTCCACCTGCGCTATTTCCGGGTGGCCAGCACACCCAGCAGCAGACACGCCAGCAGCATCGCCGCACGACGCTGAACTTGTCGACCACCGCGACCTTGGCCAGTTCACCACTCTGCAGCGCGCGGAAGTAGACCAGCCATGCGGCGCCGGTCGCCAGGGAGGAGAGCACCAGGAACAGCTGGGTGCGCCCCGGCAGCAGCAGCGGGTTGGACCACTTGCCGGTGACCACCACCAGCGGCAGGATCACCGCCGCCACGATCAGGGTGCGCAGCGCTACTCCACCCTGCCATCGGTGGGGCTTCACCTGGCCATCACCATCGTTACAATGGGCCAGGAATCGCCAGGGGGCGATCTGCAGGGAATGCACCATGCTTGAACTGGACATCATCCTCCCCCTTGCCGGGGCGGCCGCCCTCGACCGGGCCGCCCTGCCGCGCAGCACTTGGCTGCCGCTCCCCTTCCCCTTCCCCTTCGTTTCGCAGAAGCCTGCCCGTTCGGCGCGGCAGGTTCCTCATCGCTTGCCCTGACCGGAGCCGTCGATATGTCCGAGAACACTCTGCCTGCCACGCCGGCCGCTACCGCGCCGATCACCTACCTCGACCGCGCCATGGCCACGCTGCGCAGCCTGGGCCTGGCCGCCCCGCAGGACAACAACGCGCCGGCCATCGCGCTGGTTTCGCAGCTGTCCACGCTTGACCAGGGCCGCGTGGTGGCCATCGCCCGGGTGCTGCAGCAGTCCGGCCATTTCAATGCCGTGATGCGTGATGAAATCAGCTCGGCCAAGGTGTCCGACCGCTATACCGAGATCGTCCGCGCCTTCGACAGCATCCGTGACGATGCCAGCACCATGGTCGAACAGGTCCGCGACGGCAGGATCGACATGGGCGAGCGCCTGCAGAACCTGTGGATGAAGGTCACCCGCGGCGATATCCCGAGCCGGTTCGAGAAGATCCGCCGTACGTTCCTGGAGGTCAGCCGCGATTCGGCCGAGCAGCTGCAGCGTGAATCGCGCGTGCTGGAGATGTACGGCGACTTCCGCCTGTCGATCAAGGATGCCGAGGTCCAGGCGCATGAGTTGTTGAAGCTGCAGCAGCAGCGGCTGGCCGAAGCGCGCGAAACGCTGAAGCAGGCGCAACAGCGCGTGGAATCGGCCGACCCGGCCGCCGATGCCGCCGATACCGGCCGCCTGGTGATGGCCCGCGATGAAGCGCTGCGCAACAGCCAGGCCGAAGAGTCGCGCTACCAGCTGGCCAAGGACCTGGCCGAGAACCTGCAGGTGAACTACGCCACCTCCGAGGCGATCATGCTGCGCGTGCACCAGTCGCACGAGGTCAAGCGCCGCGTCAACGAGCGCTCGGTGGTGTTCTTCTCCACCAATGAAACCAGCTTCACCGCCTTGAACCTGGCCTTCACCACGCAGATGGGGCTGCACGAGTCCACGCAGGCGCTCAACGCGATGACCGAGGGAACATCCAAGGGGCTGGAAGCGGTGGCCAACATCGGCGATGAAGTGCTGCAGGAGGGCCTGAAGGCCGGCTACGGTGCCACCATCGGCGTCGATTCGGTGCGCAGACTGGTCGATGCGGTGGTGCGCTTCCAGGAGACGTCGCTGCAGGAAATCGATCAGCTGCGCAGCCAGGCCACCCGCGACTCGGCGGAGATTGCCGAATATGTCGAACAGGGCAAGCAGCGTTTCGCCGCCCTGCTGCAGGCACCGCCGAGCCCGGAGCCGCGCTGACGTGAGTGCGACGATGGCCCCTGCCGAGCTGCAGGATGCGTTGCTGACCATGGATGTGGTCGACCAGCTGCGCTACCGCAATGCCGAAATGAAGGCACTGGCCGACAGCGGCCATGACCAGGCGAGGCTCAAGCAGCGCCTGGCTGAACTGTACCGCTCGCAGGGCATCGAGGTCTCCGACGAGATCCTCGAGGCCGGCATCCAGGCCCAGCGTGAGCAGCGATACCTCTACACTGCACCGCGTGGCTGGAAGGCTTGGTTGGCCCGGCGCTGGATTGATCGCCGTCGGCTGCTGAAGTGGACGCTGATAGCGGCGTTGGTGCTGCTGGTGCTCGGGGCGCTGCTGATGATGGCGCGCAGCTTCGGCGCATTCGTGCACGAAAGCAACGTGCAGAAGAACGTGCAGGTGTTGAACGACAAGGTGGCAGCGCAGCGGCAGGAAGCCGCGGCAGCGCGTGCCCTGCTGGCTCGGCAGGAACAGTCCCTGCAGGGGCTGCTGCCGCGCGCCAGCGCCAGTGCGGAGCGCCTGCAGCCCCTGACCGAGCGCGCCCAGTCAGCGCTGGCGGAAGCGCAGCGGCGCTTCGCCGGCGTGCCCGCCGCCATGGCGGACCTGCCCACCCTGATCCGCCAGGACAAACTCACGCGTATCAGCAGTGGTGGCAGCGCCACCGGCGAACAGGCCGCCGCGCAGGTGGAGCAGCAGCGGCAGGCGGCCGCAGCGCTGCTGGCGCGCGCCAGGGAAACCCTGCCCGCACTGACCGAGCGGGTGACCACGCTCGGCCAGGCCATCGATGCCAGCGAACTGCTGGACAGTACCGACACGGCCGCAAAGGCGGCACGCCTCACGCCGGACGCCGAGAAGGTGCGCGCACGCGCCTACACAGCCGGCGACGTCGCACTTCGCGCCGGGGACATGGCCGCGGCCAACCAGGCGGTCACCACGCTGAAGGAGCTGATCGGCAGCGCCGACAGGCTGGTCGCGCTCAACGAGCGGCTGGCCCAGCTCAAGGCCGACGGCCTGGCCACGGGCGTTGCAGGCGAAGACCGCAAACGGCTGGAACGTGCGCTGGACCAGGCCGCCCAACGGGTCCGCGTCGAGACACTGGCCGAAGCCGGGCCGGCGATCGACGAGGTCGGCCAGCTGGTGGCGTTGCTGTCCAAGACCCTGGTCTACCGCATCGTCAACCGTGACGGTGAGCGTACCGGCGTCTGGCGCTACAGCGAAAAGGCCAATGGCAGCCGCAACTACTACCTGGTGACCGAAGCGCTGGACGAGGCCGGCAACGCCACCGAACTGCTGATCCGCAATGAGGAAACCGGCAAGGACGAGTGGGCCTCGCTGTTCGCCGTACGCGTGCCGGAGGCCACCTACAACCGGGTCGCAGCCGACAAGCAGGACAACGGCATCATCGAGGACGACCAGATCGGCAGCAAGCCGCGCGGCAGCCTGTCGCCGCGTTTCCGCATGCCCACCACCGGCGGCTACATCACCCAATGGTGATGGGTAAGGAACTGACATGAGAGATTTGAACGACGCCATCGCCGACGTTGTGGCCGATATCCGGCAGGTGCAGGCACGGATGGCGGAGCGTGGCGATCAGTGCCGAAGCCTGATCGAGGAACAGGAATCCCTGCACGGGCAGGTGCGCGAGGAATTCAACGCACTGGCGCGCCTGCAGGCCGAGGCGGCCGTGGATTTGCCACCGGTGGTGGCCCGCGACCTGCTGCAGCAGTCCAACGCCGACCTGAAGCGCCGCGATCGCAAAGCAGCGGTGCTGGCCGACGAGCTGCGCGTACTGCTGGACATCGAGCAGTCACTGCAACAGCGTTCGCAGGAGGCCATTGCCACACGCAATGCAGCCGGTGAGCGGTTGCAGGCCCTGCAGGAGCAGGTGGACACCACGCTGGACGCAGAGCTGGGTTATCGGGCGCTGCAGAGCGACCTGCAATTGGCCGAAGCGCGCGCCGATACGGTCGAGCGCATGGCCGCTTCGGCGCAGGCGGAGCATGACGCCAAGGCCGGCGCCTACCAGGCTGACCCGATCTTCATGTACCTGCATGGCCGCGGCTTCGGCAGCACGGCCTATCGCGGCTGGCCAGTGGTACGCACTGTCGATGGCTGGCTGGCCGAGCTGTGCGGCTTCGACCGGGCGCGTCGGGAGTACGCAACGCTGGTCGAGCTTCCACCTTACCTGCAGCTGCATGCCGGACGTGCCCGCGACGAGGTCGATGCCGTGCGTGAGCCGGTGCAGCAGGCGCGCGACGCCGCGCTTGCCCACGCAGGTGGCGACCCGTTGCGGCAGCAGTTGCAGGTCGCTCAGGGTGAGGTGGCACAGGCGCTGCTGGCCGAGCAGCTGCATCGGCAGGCCGTGGATGCAAAGCAGGCACAGATCGATGGCTTCCGCAGCTGGACCGATGCCGAAGGCAGCGCTCTGCTCGTCGCGCTGGCACGCAGGCTGTCGGCCACCAGCATGGACGACCTGTACCGGCGCGTGAGCGTTACCGCGTCCGGCGAAGACGATGCCGTGCTTGAACGCATCCATCGCACTCGTCTTCGCCTGGACGAGATCGAAGGCCTGGTCGGTGAGCACACCCGTGAAATGGCCATACTGAAGAAGCGCCTGGACGACCTGCAGGCCGCCCGCAACAGCTACCAGGCCGCTGCTGACATCGAGCGCCAGGCCTACAAGGCGTCGACCTACCGGGCGGCCGCCTCGTCCACGGTCGCCGCGTCCTTCTTCAGCACAACCACCAGCAGCCGAAGCACCACCCGCTCCTCTGGCAGCCTGTTCGACCTGCTTGCGGGCGGATCCAGTAGTTCAAGCTCCCGTTCAAGCTCCAGCTCGAGTTCGAGTTCGAGTTCAAGCTCCAGTTCCAGCGGCAGCAGCTTCCAGAGCGGTGGTGGCATCAGTGGTGGCGGTGGCTTCAAGACCGGCGGCGGGTTCTAGCCCTCCACCTGCCGGGTGCGCCGCTTCATCCGCGTATCCAGTAGGCCGACGCCCAGCAGCACCAGGCTGGTCAGCCATCCGGCGGCCAGCAGGTGCAGCCACGGCAACAGCAGGCCCAGCACCAGCAGCGCCGCGGCGCCCAGCAGGTGCGAGCGCGGCGTGTGTCCATAGACCACGCGCTTGTACAGGGCGCTGCCCAGCAGATAGATCAACGGCCCGGCCACCATCACGGTGGCGTACACCGTGCTGACGGCTGCACCCGGATGGTCCATCACCAGGTCGTTGCCCACCGCCGTGGCGATGATGCCGGCGATCAGCAAGGCATGCACGTAATGGAAGTTGGCGCCCATCCGCCCGGGGTCTTCGGCATGGGTGATGGCCTCGGTGGCATCGCGGCTGGAGATGCCGAAGTACAGCCACCACATGGCAATCGTGCCGGCGAACGTGGCCAGCACGGCCGAGACCACTTCCCCGCTCCAGTGCTCGACTTCACTGAGCACGCCGCCGGTGGCCAGCAGGGTTTCGCCCAACGCCACGATGACGAACAGCTGGCAGCGCTCGGCCAGATGCCCGCCCTCGATGGTCCAGTCACGAGTGTGCGAACGGCCCATGCCCGGGAACGCGAAACCGAACATCGGCGAGATGTACTCGCAGGCCACCGCCACCGCCCACAACGCCAGGCGCAGAGCGCCATCGGCCGCGGCACCGGCCAGCCAGAAGCACGCCGAAACGCTGACCCAGGCCAGCATGCGGCGGAAGTTGGGCGCCAGCGGATGGTTGCGGCCGACCTCGAACAGGACGAATGCCGTGCGCCCCACCTGCATCGTGGCGTAGGCCCCCGCGAACATCCAGGCCCGATCGGCAAACGCCTCGGGAATGGACGAAGACATCAGCAGCGCCAGCAGCATGGTGGCAAACAGCAGGCCGCGGATGCGCGGCGCCTGCGGGTCGAACCAGTTGCTGACCCAGCAGGCGTACTGCCAGCCCAGCCAAACCGCGAACCACAGCACCAGGGTCTGCAGCACGCCGGCCAGATCAAGGCGGTGCAGCAGGTGGTGGCTGAGCTGGGTGACCGCAAAAACGTAGACCAGGTCGAAGAACAGTTCTTCGTAGGTCACGCGGGCATGGTGGCCATCGCGATGGCGCAGCGCGGGCAGGCGCAGTCGGGTGCTCATGGCCGGCCTTCAGCGCGCCAGGCGCCAGTACAGCAGGCCCGCCAGCAGTGCCGGCACGGCGAACACCAGCAACAGGATCGGCAGTTCCTCGCGCACGCTGTAGCCGGCCTTGCTGACCCCTATCCACATGTTGACCACCGATACCAGCAGCCAGGTGGCGATGAACGCGATCAGCGCGGCAGGCAGCTGCGGGCTGCCCACGCTCCAGAGCCGGCCGAACAGCAGGAACACGCCCAGCAGCAGGACGCCGGCGGTGATCACCAGAAGCACATGCATATAACGATCTCCTTGGGCCTGCAGGCAGGCTAGCCCGCGCCGATTCTGCGCTCCAGCCGATGATCGTGGTTTCACTCTCCAGCCGCTGCGAACAATCAATGGCTGCCGGCACATAGCAAACGCGAACAGTTCCCATTAGTATTGCGTCATCGTGCAGGGATGCCCTCCCTGCGGCCGCCCTTCACCCCCTGTTGCCGGTCCGGATGTCCCAGCTGCCCTCGCCTCACCCACCCGCGCTGCCGCTGGTGTCTTCGCTGGTGCGCCACTACGAGGAACTGGTGGACTACCTGCGCCGCCGCTTCCGCTCGCCCGGGCTGGCCCGCGAGGTGGTGCACGACGTCTGCGTGCGCCTGCTGGAGCGGCCGCCGCTGCACGATGCACGGCAGCCGATCGCGCTGCTGCGCCGGATCGCGCATGACGCGGCGGTTGATCGCTGCCGCGCCGAGGATCTGCGCCGGCACTGGGTGGAAGCACGTGCCGAGCTGCCGGACGATGCCTGCACCCGACCCGGGCCCGAACAGCAGGCCCAGGGCCAGCAGGCGCTGCAGCAATTGAGCGCGACCATCGAGCGCATGCCGTGCCGGCGCCAGCAGGTGTTCATCCTGCACAAGATCCACGCACTGCCCCAGGCCGAGGTCGCGCTGCGGATGGGTATCGGCCTGAAGGCGGTGGAACGCCACCTGCGCCTGGCCATGGCCGACTGCCGCCGGCAGGCCATGCAGCAATGAGGCGTACACCCGGGCCTCCCACGCGGCCGCAGCCGTCGCAGGCTGCCACCACTGATGAACTGCTCGACCAGCATCGCGATGCGCTGAAGGAACGGTTTCCGCTGCCGGATCCGAAAACGCTGCAGCGTCGTCGCGGCGGCCGTGCCGCCAAGGTCGTGCTGCCCGCACTGGCGCTGATGGCCGGCGCGCTGTTGCTGGTCGATCCGGCCTGGCAGGTGCAGGACCATCGCACGGCGGCAGGCGAACGCCGCGCTCTCGATCTGGCCGACGGCAGCCACCTGCTGCTCGATGCCGGCACCCACCTGCAGGTGCGTCGCCACCTGCGTTCACGGCAGGTGGTGTTGATCCAGGGGCGCGTCCGCTTCCAGGTGCAGCATTCCGCATGGCGACGCTTCGAGGTCGATGCCGGGCCGGTGCACGTGCGCAACTACGGCACGGTGTTCGATGTGGATCGCCAGGGCGATCTGAGCGAAGTGACCCTGTGGCGCGGCGAGGTGGGGGTACGCGCCGAGGGCAGCGATGCCGAGCAGCGCCTGAAGCCCGGCCAGCGCCTGCTGGCGCAGCCGGGGGCGATCTCTCCGCCGGAGGCGATCGATACCGACCCGGCCGACTGGACCACCGGGCGGCTGCAGTTCGATCGGCTGCCGCTGGCGGAGGTGCTGCGGATCCTGCAGCGCTATCACGACCGCCCGATCGTGCTGGATGACCACACCCTGGGCCTGCTGCAGGTGTCCGGCGTGTTCGACGCCGACCGCGCCGACACCGCCGTGGCGCTGCTGCCGGAGATCCTGCCGGTACAGGTGCACACCGCCGCCGATGGCAGCCTGCACCTGCGCAGGCGCGATTGATCGCCCTTGATCGCCTCCGCAAGGGTGGGTTGCGCGCCGTCCCATCCGGCAGGTGCGTGAACCCCTCCGAAGGACCCCGCATGACCCGCCCTGTTTCGCCCGCCGCACTGCGTCGGCTGGCGCCCTCCCTGCTCGCCGCCTGCCTCTGCGCTGCCCTGCCCGCCGCCGCGCAGGCCGCTGCGCCTGCACCGATGGAGCTGCATCTGCCCGCCGGCCCGCTGCAGTCCTCGCTCAACACACTGGCGCGGCAGAGTGGCATCCAGCTGCTGTTCGCCGCCGACAGCGTGAGCGGCCGCACGGCCCCGGCGCTGGACGGCCGCTACACCCCACGCGACGCCCTGCAGCGGCTGCTGGCGGGACAGGGCCTGGCCCTGCAGGAACGTTCGCCGGGCGTCTTCGTAGTCAGCGCCGCGGCAGCGCCAGCACCGGCAAAAGCCAATGCCCCGGCGCGCGCGCCTGCAGCTGCGGCACCGACCTCGCTGGCCCGCGTCACGGTATCGGCCTCGACCGCACGCATGCCGCAAGGTGAGACTGCCATGCCCAACACCATCACCGTGCTCACCCGCGAAGACATCGCGCAGCAGCTGGCGCTGGGTTCGGACGTCTCGCGCGTGTTGTCCTCGCAGATTCCGGCCTTCGCGCCGGCGCGCGAGAAGATGTCGAACTACGGCGAAACAATGCGCGGCCGCGGCATCCTGTACATGGTCGATGGCGTACCGCAGTCGACGCCGCTGCGCGATGGCTCGCGTGACTCGCACACCATCGACCCGGCGATGATCGAACGCATCGAGGTCATCCATGGTGCCAACGCGCTGCAGGGCATCGGCGGCACCGGCGGCATCGTCAACATCATCACCCGCAGCGCGCCCAGCGAGCCCGGTGCATTCCTGCTTGACACCCACATCAGCTACAGCAGCGCCCTGCCCAGCCGCCGCGATGACAGTGGCCAGCGCGGTTCTGCGCTGGTCGGTGTGCGCGGTGAGCAGTTCGACCTGGTCGCCGGCCTGGCCTATGAGAAACAAGGCCTGTTCCATGATGGCGAGGGCCGTTCGATCGGCACCAATGCACAGGGCGAGCTGATGGATTCGACCTCGTCGAACGTGTTCGCCAAACTCGGCTGGACCATTGCCGAGGGCCATCGGCTGCAGGTGATGGCCAACCGCTACGAACTGCGCGGGCTGGACAACTACCTGGCGGTCAACGGTGATTACCGCACCGGCCGGCCGACGATTTCGGTGCGCGGTGACACGCCGCTGGAGCCGCCGATGAACCGCTCGCGCTCGCTGACCCTGGACTACAGCGCTGCCGACCTGCTCGGTGGCCGCTTCCAGGCGCAGGCGTTCGCGGTCGATTTCGAAGGCCGCTATGGCGCCAGCCAATGGGACCCGTGGGGCAACACCGGCGCCAACGCTGCGTGGGACCAGACCCAGAACGAATCGGACAAGCGCGGCTTCAAGCTGACCCAGAGCTGGACCCGCATCGCCGATACCACGCTGGACGTGACCCTGGGCCTGGACGGCCTGCGCGACCGCACCCACCAGGTGCTGCTGGCCAGTGGCATGAACTGGGTGCCGCAGACCACTTACCAGAGCCTGTCACCGCTGCTGCAGCTGCATTGGTGGCCGACCGACCACCTGATGCTGTCCGGCGGCGTGCGCTATGAAAAGGGCGAGCTGGACGTCGGCGACTACACCACCCTGCCCCGCTATGGCGCGCGCAAGGTGGCCGGCGGCAAGCCGTCCATGAGCGAGACCCTGCCCAACTTCGGCGCGGTCTGGTACCTCAATGATCGCCTCAATGCGTACGCCTCCTACTCAGAGGGTTACACGGTGGCCGACGTCGGCCGCGTGCTGCGCGCGATCAACCGTGACGGCCAGCGCGTGGACAGCCTGATCGACCTGTCCCCGGTCGTGTCGGACAACCGCGAAATCGGGCTGGAGTACGACGATGGCCGCTTCAGCGGTGACATCGCCTACTACACCTCCGAATCGAAGCTCGGCTCGGTACTGGTCTACGACCCGGGCATCGACGCCTACGCGGTGCAGCGCCAGGCCACCCGCGTGGAAGGCTTCGAGACCAACCTGCGCCTGCGCCTGGGCGACAGCCGCCTCGGCCTGGGCTACGCACGCGCCAACGGCCGCTACGATGCCAACCTCGATGGCCGCCTCGACAGCGATCTGGCCGGCGTCAACATCGCGCCGAACCGGCTGACCGCGTTCTGGGAGCAGAACTGGACGCCGCAGCTGAGCACGCGACTGCAGGCCAGCCGCGCATTCGACCGCGACTTCGACCTGCAGGGCGCGCGGGTAGCCGAGTTCAAGGGCTACACCACCGTGGACCTGGTCGCGCGCTATGCGCTGCACAAGCACAGCTTCACCCTGGGCGTGCAGAACCTGGCCAACAGGCAGTACATCAGCTACTACTCGCAGACCACGCCTTCGAATCCGAGCTACTTCTCCGGCCGTGGGCGCGTGCTGACGCTGGGCTGGCAGTACCGCTACTGAGGCAAGTGCTTCAGCGCTTCTTCCCGAAGCGCTGAAGCCGAGGCCAGGCAGCAAGTATCATGCACGCTCCTTGAAGAAGACGCAGGCAACATGGCGATACTGAGAAAGGCCGCGCCTCCCCGGATCGATCCGTCATCACCTTGGATCGATGATCTTTTCGAGCGCGAGACCGAGGGCCACGTACTTGCCAACCTGATTGCGTCCAGTGCAGAGTCGCCGCTGGTAATATCCCTTCAATCTCCATGGGGCAGCGGAAAGACAGTCTTTCTGCAACGACTGGCGCTTCACATGGCCGGCACCATGCGCATCCCCACGGTCACCATCGACGCCTGGAAGACCGATGACTGCGCAGATCCGCTGGTGGCCATCGTCGCCCAGCTTACCCGGCAATTGGAGGCCTTTCGCGTACAGGAGCCCAAGCTCAGCAGAGTCGTGGATCGCTGCATCTCCGGACTCGCCAGCCATGGCTCCAGGATCATCCTTCCCGGCAGCTCAATCCTTGCGGATCTCACGGTTCCGGGCAGTGGCAGCGTTCTCCGCGCAGCTGGACAGTTTGCCGAGAAGCTGCTTGACGCGCAGAAGCACCGAGCCGACGCTGAAAAGTCTTTCAGAAAAACCTTGCTGGACGTCCGCGACCTGCTGACCGGACGAGATCCCGGCCGTCGCCCGCGGCCCATACTGCTCATCATTGATGAGCTGGATCGCTGCCGCCCTGACCACGCGATCCGGACATTGGAGCGCATCAAGCACTACTTCGATGCCCCTGGAATCTCCTTTCTCATCGCGACTGATCGTGGAAACCTGCCCGCCGCCGTTCAATCCGTATACGGAGCGCACGTCGATGGCGAGCTGTATCTTCGAAAATTCTTTGACTACGAATTTCACCTGCGTGCCCCCCAGCCCAAAGTGTTCGCCAAGAATCTGGTCCAGAACTATCTTCTACCGGAGATCGAGCCGATCCTCATGCAGGAACTTCGCCCCACCCGCAGTGCGGAGATGGACTCAATGCTGGGGTTGATCCGCGATCCAGCCAAGACAAGACCTCTCCTGAAAGGGGAGTATCTGGATGCATTTCAGGAATTCTCCGAATCCCTGCAGCTGACCTTGCGGGATCAGGAGCAGGCGATGACCATGATTTCGGCGTTTGTTCACTCGCGGGCAGAAGATCAGGAACCGATCCCGGTCATCGACTGCTTTCTCGCCTGCCTGAGGTACGCCCACCCGCCCTCTTTCAGAGCGCTTGTGGAAGGTGGCACCCGCATCCCATTGATCGAATCCACCAGCGATGTGGATGTACAGTTCACAAAACGTCTTCGCGCCCTTCCCCACTGGGAGGCTATCGAAGTGGCAATCAACCAGACAAGGCTCCCGGGACCACCTCGCACCACTGAAGAGGGACCTACTGTTCTTTCGGACAAGCTGCTGAGGCTCTACTTGAGCACGTCCCGATCACGCCTGACGCGAACACCATTGTTGATCCTCGCCGCGAGACTGTACGCACGCGACTTCTACTTCTTCAGCTATGCAAGGGCGTTTCTGAGACTCGGCATCACCTGATTCCGGGCAGCCTCACCCTTGGAGGCCGCTACACGCAGCGTTGCAGAATACTAATGCCTTCCATGAAACCTATGCGTTTCTGCGATGACAAACCGCATGCTAGTTTCTGGGCCTCCTTCAAGCGGACCTGGACCATGCGCTCTTCCCTGCTCGCCCTCACCCTGGCTGCTGCACTGCCCGCCGCTCACGCGGCGGCCGCCGAAGCACCGCTGCCACAGCTGCGGGCATACACCGTGGATGCGTCCTGGCTGCAGCCGATGGCGCCGCTGCAGATTGCCGACCACACCTGGCAGATCGGCACCGAGAGCCTGACCGCGCTGCTGGTACAGACCAGCGAAGGTGCGGTGCTGCTGGACGGCGGCATGCCACAGATGGCCGGCCACCTGCTGGACAACCTGAAGGCACGCGGCGTGGCAGCGCAGGACCTGCGGCTGATCCTGCTCAGCCATGCACATGCCGACCACGCCGGCCCGGTGGCGGAACTGAAGCGCCGTACCGGAGCGCGCGTGGTGGCCAACGCAGAATCAGCCGTCCTGCTGGCGCGCGGCGGCAGTGATGACCTGCACTTCGGTGATGACATCACCTATCCGCCGGCCAGCACCGACCGCATCGTCATGGATGGCGAGGTGGTCACCGTGGGCGGCATCGCCTTCACCGCACACTTCATGCCCGGGCACACCCCCGGCAGCACGGCCTGGACCTGGACCGACACGCGCGAGGGCAAGCCGGTGCGCATCGCCTATGCCGACAGCCTGAGCGCGCCGGGCTACCAGCTGCGTGGCAACGTCCGCTATCCGCGTTTGATCGAGGACTACACGCGCAGCTTCGCCACCGTGCGCGGGCTGCCCTGCGACCTGCTGCTGACGCCACACCCGGGCGCCAGCCACTGGGACTATGCCGCCGGCAGCAAGGCAGGTGCCAACGCACTGACCTGCAAGGCCTACGCGGATGACGCCGAGGCGAAGTTCAACGCGCAGCTGGCCAAGCAGGCGCAAGCGCGCCCTTGAGGATGGGCGGCAACACTGCCGGCCACCCGTGTCTCAATCGGCGTCAGCCGTCCTGCCCATGCTCGGCGAACGCCTCGATGCTGCCATCGTTGCGCACCAGCTCGACGGTGTACGGCTGCACGTAGCCATCCGGCATCTCCATGCCCGGCGAACCGGCCGGCATGCCCGGCAGCACCAGGCCGCGCGCCGCCGGGCGCTCGGCCAGCAGGCGCTTGATGTCCTCGGCGGGCACGTGGCCCTCGACCACGTAGCCGCCGATCTCGGCGGTGTGGCAGGAGCCCTTGCCGGCCGGCACACCCAGCCGGACCTTGATCGGGTTCATGTCATCGGTATCGCGCACCTCCACCTGGAAGCCTTCTGCCTTCAGGTGGTCGACCCAGATGCCGCAGCAGCCGCAGCTGGCGGTCTTGTGCACGACAGCGATCGGCAATGCCGGATCGATCGAGGCCGGGCTGGCCGTGACGGGTGCCGCGGGGGCCTGTCCTGCAGGCGATGCAGCGCTGGCGTCTTCAGCAGCGCGTGCGCAGGCGGCGGTGGCAAGCACGGTGCCCAGCAGCAGGCCGAGGGAGAGAGAACGGTTCATGGGTTGATTCCTTTGCAGATGCGGGCAGTACCGCCCGCCACCGGCGCATCAATGGCGCAGGCAGGGTCGTAAGTAGAATGAGCAGCCATGGCAGGCGCTTGCGCGCCTGCAGGAATCAATCGATGGGTGGCCGCAACGGGTCCGGCAAAGGCGGCGGCGCGCGTTGCGCCGCGTTGAACGGCATAGGCGCCTCGCGCCAGGGCGACGCGGGCGTTCCATTCAACGTGGCCAGCATGCCCAGGCAGGCCGGTGGGCATTCGCACTCACCGCTTGCGCAGAGCGTTGATGCCGCTTCGTCGCAGCATCCGTCCATGGCAGTGGAATGCGGGGCGACGCAATGCCCTGCTGTAGGCACCGATGCATCCGGCAACGACGCAAGCGCCAGCGCCGGTGCATTCAGCGCCAGGGCAACAAGCAGCATCCATCGCAGCAGCAGGCCAGGCAGGTTCACGCGTCGATGATAGCCGATGCGCGCATCAGGCCGTCGCCGCCGCCATCGCACGCATCCTTACCGGAATCGACTTGGCCGCCGGGGTGCCGCTGATCCGGTCGTAGTAGTCCAGCGGCAGCAGTGGATTCAGTTCGGGGTAGTAGCCGGCCAGCGCGCCGCGCGGCATCGGGTAGTCCAGCACGGTCAGGCCATCGATGCGCCGGCTCACGCCATCGCGGCTGATCGTCTCCAGGCTGACCTGCGCTTCCTTCTGCAGCCCGCGCGCCAGCCGATCCTCGATGTTCATGAACAGCACCATGCGATCGTTGTACACGCCGCGGTAGCGGTCGTTGTAGCTGTAGATGGTGGTGTTGTACTGGTCATGCGAGCGCACCGTGGCCAGCCGCAGCATCTCGGGGTCATCCACCGGCTCGTCCACGTCCAGGCCGGGCATCACCAGGATGTTGGCCTTGCCATTGGGCGTGGGCCACACCCGGCGGCGCGGCGGAATATCCAGGTGGAAGCCATGCGGCTGCTGGATGCGCTGGTTGAAGCCGGTGTAGATCTCCGGGTACACCGCTGCGATCAGGTCGCGGATCGGGGTGTAGTCGTGCATGCACGCGGCCCAGTCGACTTTGCTGCCAGGCAGCGTTGCCATCGCCATGCGGCAGACGATCTCGACCTCCGGCAGCACCTCGGCACTGACAGGCTCCAGCACACCGCGCGAAGCAGTCACGTTCGACATCGCATCCTCGATGGTGACGAACTGCTCGCCGGCCGGTGTCACGATGCGTTCCGAGCGCGCCACCACCGGCAGGATCAGCGCATCGCGGCCATGCACCAGATGCCCACGATTGAGTTTGGTGGCGATGCCCACGGTCAGCTCCAGGCCGCGCATCGCCTCATAGGCGCGCGGCGTATCGGGCACGGCATGGATGAAGTTACCGCCCAGCCCGATGAACACCTTGGCGCTGCCGTCCAGCATCGCTTCGATCGACTCGACCACATGGTGGCCGTGCTCACGTGGCGGATCGAAGCCGAACACCTGCTGCACGCGGTCCAGGTAGGCCGGCTTGGGCTTCTCGTCGATGCCGACGGTGCGGTCACCCTGCACGTTGGAGTGGCCGCGGATCGGCCCGATGCCAGCGCCGGGCTTGCCGAAGTTGCCACGCAGCATCAGCAGGTTGGCCACCTGCTGCAGCAGGCGCGAGCCGTACTGGTGCTGGGTCAGGCCCATGCCGTAGCAGATCACGGTGGCGTTGGAGCGGATGTAGATCTCCGCACAACGGCGGATCTGTGCTTCGGAGATGCCGGAAACGCGAACGAGATCGTCCCAGTCCTGCGCCATCACATCGTCGCGCAGCGCGTCCAGGCCCACGGTGTGTTCGGCCAGGAAGTCGTGGTCGAGCACACGCTCGCCCTGCGCCTCGCGCTCGAACATCACCTTCATCATGCCCTTGATCAGCGCCAGGTCGCCGCCGATGCGGATGTGCACGAACTCACTGCTGATCTCGGTCGAACCCAGCGTGGCCATCTGCACCACGTCCTGCGGCTCGGCGAAGCGGATCAGCGCGCGCTCGGGCATCGGGTTCACCGCCACGATCGGAATGCCACGTTTGCGCGCTTCGACCAGGTTGCTCATCATCCGTGGCGAATTGGTGCCGGTGTTCTGGCCGATCACGAAGATCGCCTCGGCATGCTCGAAGTCCTGCAGCACGATGGTGCCCTTGCCTACGCCGATGGCTGGTGGCAGACCACGGCTGGTCGGCTCGTGGCACATGTTCGAGCAGTCCGGGAAATTGTTGGTGCCGAATTCGCGCACGAAGATCGAGTACAGGAACGCCGCTTCGTTGGGCGTGCGGCCGGAGGTGTAGAACTCGGCCTGGTGCGGGCTGTCCAGCGCCTGCAGGTGGCGGCCGATCAGCGCGAAGGCCTCGTCCCAGCTGCACGGCACGTAGTGATCGGTGGCCGCGTCGTAGCGCATCGGCTCGGTCAACCGGCCCTGCATCTCCAGCCAGTAGTCGGTCTGCGCCATCAGTTCGGTGACGGTGTGCTGGGCGAACAGCTCACGACCGGCACGGAACTGGGTGGCTTCCCAGGCCAGCGCCTTGGCACCGTTCTCGCAGAATTCCAGCTTCCTGCGCTCGTCGGCATCGGGAAACGCGCAGCTCGGGCACTTGAAGCCGCCCGGCTGGTTCATCGCCAGCAGCGCCTTGGAGCCCTTGCCGATCACGCTCTGCTGCAGCAGCACCTTGGCGGTGGCGCCGGCGGCACCCCAGCCACCGGCCGGCTGGTTGTAGGGCTTGTAGCGCGGTGGCTTCTGCTCGGACATGTTCGGGAACCTGGCGGGAGGAACGCAACAACAGAACGGCGCTGAATGTGGGCGTGCTGCCATTCGGCCGCTCGCCAAGCCCTACAGTCAAGCATGGTCCACGCGACGGCGCCAGAGGCTGGAACCGATTGCAGCACAGCGTGTCATGACAACGGTTACCACCGCGTCAGCGCGCGGCCACTGCGCTATTCTCGATGCCGTGGGTGGTCCACCACCTGCGTTTCCCTCTTGCCCGGACACGCTGAATGCCTGACTCCACCCCGCCGCACACCCCGCCTGCCGGCACGGCCCAGCGCCCGATGCAGCGCTGGCGCAGCGAGGGGCAACAGCAGCAGGTCGACGTGGTGGCCGAGGAAGTGCCGGTCGCGCTGCGCTACAACGGCGCCGCCTTCGCGGTAATGATGGCCACCCCGTGTGACCTGGAGGACTTCGCGCTGGGCTTCTCGCTCAGCGAAGGATTGATCACTGCGCCGTCGCAGCTGTTGACCATCGATGTGCGGCCCCAGCTGGAGGGCATCGAGCTGCAGATGACGGTGACCGACGACGCACCCGGCGCCGATCTGGACCCGGCCAACGGGCGCCTGCTGCCCGGCCGTGGCGGCTGTGGCCTGTGTGGCACCCGCCAACTGGAGGACGTACTGCGTCCGCTGCCGCAGATCCGCGGACGCCGCACCTATCCGCATGCCGCGCTGCAACGGGCATTGGCCACCCTGTCGCAGCACCAGCCGATGAACGAAGTCAGTGGTTCCACCCATGCTGCGGCCTGGGCCGACGCCAGCGGGCGGATCGGCTGGGTGCGCGAGGATGTCGGCCGGCACAATGCGCTGGACAAGCTGATCGGCGCGCTGCACCACAACGAACACGTCATCGACGGCGGCCTGCTGGTGATCTCCAGCCGCGCCAGCTACGAGATGGTCAGCAAGGCGGTGCGTGCCGGCGCCAGCGTACTGGCCGCGGTCTCGGCGCCGACCGCGCTGGCGATCGACCTGGCCCGAAGCGCCGGGCTGTGCCTGGTCGGGTTCGCGCGCGAGAACGGATTCAACGTGTACACCCATCCCGAACGGTTGCAGGCGGACGACGACACGGCGGTCTGATACCGGCCGGGAGCACCTTGCCCCCGGCCGAGGCATGCCTCAGCGCAGCGCCACCTTCGGGAAATCCACCGGCACGTCGAACGCTACGTTGACGTAGTTGGTGAACAGGTTGAGTGCCACGTGGGCGAGGATTTCGACGATCAGCTCATCGTCGAAGCCCGCTGCGCGCAGCGCCTGCACATCGCCATCGGTGATCTGTGCGCGCTGCTCGACCACTTTCAGTGCGAAGTCCAGTGCGGCGGCCGTGGCCGGATCGCTGGACTGGCCGATCTGCGCGGCGGCCATCTGTTCGCCACTGGCGCCGGCCTTGCGACCCAGCGCGGTGTGTGCGGCCAGGCAGTACTCGCAGGCATTGCGGTTGGCGATGGCCACGGCGATCTGCTCGCCCAGCAACGGTGACAGGCGGCCAGCGCCCAGCGCGCCGAACGCCCCCCACATGCTCTGCAGCGCGGCCGGGGAATTGGCCACGGCACGGAACATCGCTGGGGTGGCACCGAAGGCGGCATGCACCTGGCCCAGCAGGGCCTGGCGGTTGGCGGTGGTGGCGGAGGCATCGATCAGGGGGACACGGGACATGGAGGATCTCCTTGGGAAAGCGCCCGGGATTGGACGACCCGGCCATCCTAGGTAGACTCCATGGACACATCAGGCCATATCGGCCGCTTGTATTGTCCATTCGTCCATGAACGCTTCTGCAATCCAGACAGATGCCTCCGCGCCTGACCGGCTGTCCTCGCTGCTGGAGCGTTTCCGCGTGCAGGCCGCGCTGTTCCACAGCGGGCCGCTGTGTGGACGCCATGTCTTCGAGCCGCAGCCCGGGCGCGCATTCCTGCACATCCTTCGCCAGGGCGAGATGGAGGTCCGCCATCCCGATGGCGATACCGCACTGCCACGACTGAAGATCGACAGCCCCAGCCTGCTGCTGTACCCGCAGCCGCTGCACCACGTGTTCCACAACGCGCCGCTGGAGGGCCCGGACTTCACCTGCGCCACGCTGGATTTCGATGGTGGTGCGCGCAATCCGATCGTGCAGTCACTGCCGCCGGTGATGGTGGTGCCGCTGGCTGCGATCAGCGAACTGGACGACACCCTGCACCTGCTGTTTGCCGAGGCTGATCGCCAACGCTGTGGTTCACGGCTGCTGACCAACCGCCTGTTCGAAGTGGCGTTGATCCAGATCCTGCGCTGGGTGGTCGATCACCCGGATGCGGCGGGTGTCAGCGATGGGCTGATGCGCGGCCTGTCCGATGCAAGGCTGGCGCGCACGCTGGTCGCAATGCACCAGGCGCCACAGCACGAATGGACGCTGCCGCGAATGGCGGCCACCGCCGGCATGTCGCGCAGCGCCTTCGCGGCAGTGTTCAAGGAGGTGATGCAGGCGACACCCGCGAGCTACCTGCTGGACTGGCGGCTGAGCCTGGCCTGCGCGCAGCTGCGTGCGGGCGTGGCGGTCAAGCAGGTCGCCATCGAGGTGGGGTTTGCCGATACCGCGTCGTTGTCGAAGGCCTTCCGCAAGCGGCTGGGGGCGTCGCCACGGGCGTGGTTGGCCGCGAGCGCAGCGCAGGCTGGGTAAATGGGTAAGGGGTAGAGTCGACCGCTGGTCGACTATCGCGCGAAGCGCGGGGGTTTCGTGGCCTGGCCGAAGAGCAGCCGACCAGCGGTCGGCTCTACCACGGGTGATGTCGGCGCGTTCGTGGCCTGACCGAAGGGCAGCCGACCAGCGGTCGGCTCTACCAAGAGCAATGCCCGCGCGATGGCCGATGGCCTAGCTGGCCGCCCCACCCGGCTTCGCCAGCAACCCGGCGATGCGTTCGACCACCTGGGCACGCACGCTTTCGTCCAGCTGCCCTTCGTACATCGCTTCGTAGATCCACAGGCCATCGGCCGCCAGCCGCGCCACGAAATTGTCCAGCGCGGCCGGGTCGTCCTGCCCGGGTGAAGGCGGCAACGGCGCCCAGCGTCGTACGGCCGGGCCCCACGGGCGCTCATCGGCATCCGGGTCAGCCGATTCGAGCATGAACATCAGCTCGGCACGGGTGGCGCTCTGCGCCGACACCCTCACGAAGGTCTGGTAGCGCTCCAACGCCGTCGCTTCGCCGGCGCGCTTGCCCAGCAGCGCTTCCATCGACGCTTCCCAGGCCTGCACCAGGTGCTCGTCGATGCCGCGCAGCAGCGCCTCGCGCGAAGGGAAGTGGTACAGCAGGCCGCCGCGGGTCAGCTGGGCCTCGGCCGCCACCGACTCGAAAGTCACCGCACGCACGCCGTCACGATTGATCACGTTGACGGCGGCGTCGAGGATGCGCTCGCGCTTGCTGGTTCTCATCGCATCATTTTACGCGATCGGCCGCGCCCTCGCGGCTGCCGACGCGGCCACGCAGCAGGCGCGCGATGATCGTCGCACCGACCGCCAGCATCACCGTGATCACCAGCAGCACGATCTGGTAGCCGCGGTCGTACGCGGCCGTGGCCAGCGTGAACCACTCGCCCTGCCCGCTCTCGCGTGCCACATGCAGGGCCTGGGTGAAGCCCTCGCGTACCAGCGCCGGCATGTCGGCCGAGGCCGGCAGGAAGGCGCTGTACATCGCCGCGCTCAGGCTGCCCAGCATCGCCACCGCCAGCAGGCCACCGAATTCGTACGACACCTCTTCCACCGACGAGGCCATGCCCGCGCGGTGTGCCGGCACGTTGTTGAGGATGGCGGTGGACGCCACCGAGATGGCCGAACCCATGCCGAAGCCGGTGATGGCCATGCCGGCCACCACCCAGCCCAGGCCGTGCGGGAAGCCGAACGCAACCACGCCGACACCCACCGCGCCTGCGGCCAGGCCACCGCAGATCAGCGGACGCAGGCCGACCCGGTGCAGGATGCTGCCGCCCAGCAACGCGCTGGGCAGGCTGCCCAGCGCCGCCACCGAGACCAGCAGGCCCGCCTGCAACGGGGTGAAGCCCGCCACCAGCTGGAAGCGCTGGGTGGTGACCAGCTGCAGGCCGGCCATCGCGAACAGGGTAAACACCGCCGACAGCGTGCCGGCCAGGAACGCGGGATTGCGGAAGATCGCGAAGTCCAGCAGCGGGTACGGCAGCTGCTGCTGGCGCCGCGCGAACGCCGCACCGCTGATGACCGCCAGCAGCAGCGCGCCGGCGCCCAGCGCGTACGACGGCGGCGTCGCGATCAGCGACTTGATCGCCAGCACCAGACCGGACAGCGCAGCCAGCGCCAGCACCGACGACACCAGATCCCATGGGCGCGAGGTATCGCGCTGGCCTTCCGGCGCCAGCAGCAGCGTGGCCACGAAGGCGACCACCACCACCGGCACGTTGATCAGGAACACCGAGCCCCACCAGAAATGCTGCAGCAGCCAGCCACCGATGATCGGGCCGAGCGCGGCGCCGACGATGGCCACCGAGCCCCAGATCGCGATGGCGATGTTGCGCTCGCGTTCTTCGTGGAAGCTCAGCCCGATCAGCGCCAGCGTGGCCGGCATCATCGCTGCCGCACCGACCGCCAGGAACGCGCGCGCGGCGATCAGCTGCGCGGCACTATCGGCGAATGCCGCGGCCAGTGAGGCAACACCGAACACCACCAGGCCGATCAGGAACATGCGGCGGTGGCCGATGCGGTCGCCGAGCGTGCCGGCGCCGAGCAGCAGGCCGGCCATCACCAGCGGATAGGCATTGATGATCCACAGCGCCTGGCCGGCGCTGGCCGACAGTTCCTCGGTAAGCGTGGGCAGCGCGGTGTAGAGCACGGAGTTGTCCAGCGTGACCAGCAGCAGGCCGGCGGCCACGGTGAACAACAGCGCCCAGCGACGGGCGCGCGACAGGGCCGGAGCACCGGCCAAGGGCTGGGACAGAGCCATGGGGAAAACCTGATGGGGTGAAGTACCGTCATAACTATACCGGATATCCTGTATAGTTATGACGGTCGGAATCGATCGATTCAGCTTCTGTAGAGGCTAACCTGCTCGATCGGACACCCCAGCCAGGCATGGCCTGCTCTACGGCTAAACCCTCACCGGCAGTCTTCCGGCAATGCGGCCATCGCAGACACCACGGCCGCCTGCATGCCCTGCCCGACGGCCATGTCCAGCTCGCCGCCGATGCCGCCGTGCTGGCGGCGCAGTTCGTCCTCGCACAGGCCGCGCACCCGTGCACGTGCGTTGGCGCGCAGGCTGCTGCAGCGCCAGTCGGTGCCGCCCAGCGGCAGCACCGAATACACCACGCTGTTGCAGGCATTGCCCGCACGCTGCTGCAACGACAGGCCAGCGAAGTCACGCGGTTCACTGCTGCGCTGCGGATCGAAATAGCTGTCGGGGAAGGTGCGTGCGTACTGTTCGATGTCCACCTCCATGCTGCGGCCCGCCGCCAGCGGCATCTGCAACGGCTGGCCACAGCGCAGGGCATCGGCGCGATGCTGGATGTACTGGTAGATCGGCCGGTCGAGCGTGGGATCCTGCTGGGTCACCGCGCTGACCGCCGCCAGCACCGGCAACGATGCGCGATTGGCCATGCGCGCCAGCAGCCCCGCCTGTGCCGGCTGGCAGCGATCACGCAGCGTGGCCGCCAACAGGAACAGCACGTCGTTGCGAAAGGCCGGTTCTTCGATCATGCGCTGTTCGATGCGCTGGCGCGCGTCCGCCGCGGGCGCCGGGAACGCGATCGCCGGTGGCTCGGAGACCGCGGCACGCCGCTGCCACCACACGGCCGACACCACGCCGCTCACCAGCACGCCCGCAACGATGAGCCAGCGCGCACGCATCAGTTATGGATCGCGGTCAGCGTTGCCGCTGCGGCGTCGTAGGATGCGCTGGCAATATCCGCATCGAAGCGCTTCACCTGCAGGCGGCCAGCAAGCCGGTACGGGTCCCACAGGTCGCCCAGCGCGATCGGCGTGGCCAGGGTCACATGGATGATCTGGTTCGGCGGCGGTGGTGGCACATGAATGCACGCACCGTAGAACGGCACGAACAGCAGTTCATCGACCAGCCCGGCATCGTTGGTGCCCAACGGCACCACGTAGCCGTCCAGATCCACGGCGCGGCCATCGGCGGCATCGACCACCTGCGACGAGCCGAACTGCCTGGCGCGGTCGGGGCTGGAATGGTCGATCTCCTGCCCCGGCGGTGTGCCGGAACCGGTGTCGTCGATCAAACCGCCCACGCCGTCCATGCCATTGCGTGACAGGCCGATCTGCGGCGGCGGCCGCTGATAGGTCACCTCATCGGGCCGCAGCGCGTCCCAACGGTTGATGGGGGCATCGGCCACCGTTGGCTGCGCGGAATGCGTGGTCTGCGCGGTGCTGACAGGTGCGGCGTTCGGCACCGGCTGCGTACAGCCAGCCAGGCACAGGCAGCCCACCAGCATGGCGACGTGCTCACGGTTCATAGGGCCTCAGGTGCGCATCGCGCATGGTGTAGGCAGAGCCGGCCAGGTCGTCGTCCAGCCGCTCCGCGCGCAGGGTGCCGGCCAGGAAGAACGGCGAATACATGTCCGGCATGTCGATCGGGCGTGGCAGCACCACGTGCACGATCTGGTTGGGCGGTGGCGGCGGCACGTGGATGCAGGCGCCGTAGTACGGCACGAACAGGAACTCGGTCAGGCGCCCGTCCTGCGCGTTGGCCAGCGGCACCACGTAGCCCGGCAGGCGCACCGGTCGTTCTAGTACCGCGTCCACGGTGCGGAAGGTGCCGAACTGCGGCATGCGCCGGTTGCGGTTGTGTTCGACCTCGGGGCCCTCGCCCCGCTCCAGCGCGGCCAGCTCATCACCAGGCATCATCTGCAGCCAGTCCAGCTCCTGTTCTTCAGCCGTGCCCGCAGTCACGGCGCCACTGCCATCTACCACCGGCGACGGCGGCAGCGCCTGTACGCCGGTATCCACCGGCCGCTCGCAGGCGGCCAGGAGCAGCAGGATCGGCAGCATCCACAATCCACGCATGCTCAGCCTCCCGGCGACAGGCCATCGGCCAGCGTGCGCCGATAGGCCAGCAGCGCCGGCACCAGTCCGGCCACCGCACTGATCACCAGCACGCCTGCGGCCCATGCCAGCTCGCGAGCGTCTGGCCAGACATGGGTGATCGACAGCCCGAAGCTGGCCAGCGCCCACGCGCGGCCCGCCAGGCTGGCCACGGCCAGCACCGCCAGCGCGAGCACACAGGCCAACGCGCTGGTCGCCACCGCTTCAACCACCAGCAGGGCGGCGATGTAGCCCGGCCGCGCACCGATCGCACGCAGCACGGCCATCTCACGCCGGCGTTCCTGCAGGGTCGAAACCAGCAGCGCCACCAGCGACACCATGCCCAGCAGCACCACCATCGCGCTGATCAGCTGCAGGGCACGTTCGGCCGTGCCCAGCGACTGCCACAACTGCTGCAGGGTCACGCCCGGCAGGATCGCCAGCATGGCCTCGTCGGGGTACTCGTTGATCCTGCGCTGCAGCGCGAACGTGGCAATGCGCGAGTTCAGGCCGAGCATGAACGCCGTGATGCTGGTCGGGGTCAGATCCAGATGGCGCGCCTGCTCGGCGCTGACCCTCTGGCTGCGCAGCTGCACACCCGAGCGCCAGTCCACATGGATCGCCTCGATGGCCGGCAGCGAGACCAGGACCGATGAATCCACCGGCGTGCCGGTGCGCTGCAGGATGCCGGCCACGCGGAACGGCTTGTCGGCATGGGTGGCCAGCGTAACCGCGCCGGTGCCGTGGGCCAGCACGATCTCATCGCCGAGGCCGACCCGCTGCGCAGCGGCCACTTCGGCCCCGATCACCGCATCGTACAGATCGTCGAACGGCCGCCCCTGCGCGAACGCCAGCAGGTGGCCGGCGCCGTAACGGTAGTGTTCGAAGTAACCGCCACTGGTGCCGACCACCCGGTAGCCGCGCCAGGAGTCACCCAGTGACAGCGGCACCGCCCACTTCACCTGCGGCAGCGCCGACAGCTCCTGGTAGGACTGCCAGGACACGTTGTTGGTCGGGTCACCGATATGGAACACCGAATACAGCAGCAGGTTCACCGGCCCCGAACGCGCACCGACGATCAGGTCGGTACCCGACACCGTGCTGGCGAAGCCCTCGTGCGCCTGTGCGCGCACGCGTTCAACGCCCAGCAACAGCACCACGCTGAGGGTGATCACCAGTACGGTCAGGCCAACGCTCAACGCGCGGCTGCGCAGGCTGGCCCAGGCAAGCTCAAGCATGGGCGCCACCTGCGTGGTTGATCTCCGCCAGGGCAATCGTGCGGTCGAACAGCGGCTGCAGGCCATCATCATGGCTGACCACCACCACGGTGGTGCCGGCCGCCTGGCATTGTGCGGACATCAACTGCAGGAAGGCCGTGGCGGCATCCCGGTCCAGCGCCGAGGTCGGTTCATCGGCCAGCAGCACCGCCGGCCGGCCGATCAGCGCTCGTGCGGCCGCCACGCGCTGCTGCTGGCCGACACTCAGGGTGCCCGCGCGCCGTTGCATCAGCGCCGGGTCCATTTGCAGGGCGCCCAGCAGGCGCGCGATCTCGGCGTCCAGCGGCCCGCTGATGCGCTCGCTGCGCAGGCGCGAGAAGCGCAGGCCCAATGCAACGTTGTCGCGCACACTGAGGAACGGCAGCAGGTTGAACTGCTGGAAGATCACGCCCAGGTGGTCGGCGCGGAAACGGTCGCGCCGGGCGCCGCGCATGGCCTGCAACGCCTGCCCGGCCACCTCGACGCAGCCCTTGCCGGGCAGCAGCACCCCGGCCAGCAGTCCCAGCAGCGTGCTCTTGCCGCCGCCACTGATCCCGCGCAGCAGCACGCTGCTGCCCTGCTCGATCCACAGCTGCGGAATGTCCAGCACCAGGCGCAGGCCATAGCCGAACTGCACCTCATCCAGCCTGATCAGCGCAGCGCTGCTCACGGCGCCAGTACCACGCGCAGCTGGGTGGCGGTCAGCACGCTGCGGTCCTGGCCATGTTCGGTTGCGGAGTTGACGATGACTTCGTGCAGGCCCGGGAACACGGCTGGCAGGCGCATTACCAGGGCGCGCAACGCCGCTGGATTGGCACAGCGGTACTGCAGATTGGCACTGAAGCCGGCGTGACGGTGTTGTCCGGCCGCCGGTGCCGCGGCGGTTGCATCGAAGCCCTCGGCGCTGGCATCGCTGCGGGCCAGCCGGCAATGCGCCGCCGTCGGCAGCGTTACCCAGCTGCCGCTCTTCAGCACCGCGGTGGCGCGTGCCAGCGATGCCCGTTCAGCGGTGTTGGCCGGCGGTCGTTCGAAATCGAGGATGCCGATACCCGGCGCCTGCAGGGCCAGTTCCAGCACGCCCTGATCGAGCGCGAGATCAACAGTGGCCTGGCCGTGCACGTGCGCACCGAGCTGGCGGACGTCGTGGGCCTGCGCGGCGCTGGCAGCCAGCAGCAGGAAAAAAGCAGCGGGAAGCTTCATGGGGGAGACTCCAATTGTTACTCTGTAACATTATGGACCATAACCCCTCGATGCCCGCAAGGGCCGTGGCCCAGCCGCCAGCTTCGGCACGCTGGCATCCCCGCCTCGATCTGGCCGGTGCCTGGCTGTCGCTGGCCTGCGCCGCCCATTGCGTCGCCCTGCCATTGCTGCTGGCGTTCGTGCCGGCCGCGATGATGGCGCTGCGCTCGTTCCAGCACCCCGGCCATGGCGCGATGACGCTGCTGCTGATGATGTCGCGCTGGGAGTGGCTGTTCGCGCTGGTGGCCTCGGCGTTGGCGCTGGCCAGCACCACGGCGGGGCTGCGCCGACATGGCCGCCGGTGGCCGCTGCGGTTGGCCTGCGTGGGCGCCGGCCTGCTGCTGTCGGCGTCGCTGTACCTGCCGCTGAAGGAATCATTGCTGTGGCACGGCGTGGCAACGGCCTGCGGTGGCGTGCTGCTGGCATATGCGCATATTGGCAACCGGCGAGCACTGCACCAGCACCGGTACCGTTCCGAAGATGCCGGCCAGCGGCCGGCACTACCCGTCGTGGATAGCGCCGGCCGCCACCTCAGAAGCGATAACCCACTTCCGCGCCGACGATGCGCGGGCTGTCGACCGGGCCGTAGTAGTTGCCGTCGCGGCCGAACGCCAGGTTGTCGAATATCAGGCCGTTGATGCGGCGCTTGTTGGCAAGGTTCTGTACGAACACGCGTGTGCTCCACGGCCCGCGCTCATAGCCCAGCTGCGCGCCCAGCACCGCGACGGCCGGCTGGAACGCGCGGTTGCGCTCGTCCAGCGCACTGGACCCGGTGAACTGCGATTCCAGCCGGGCATACAGGCCGGACTGGAACTGGTAGCGCGCCGCCAGATAGCCGGTGTAATGCGGGGTCAGCTTGACCCGTTTGCCGGCCAGGTTGTGGTCGGCGCTGACCCACAGCCTGGTGTACTTCGCATCGACATAGCCCACGTTGGCCATCAGGGTGAAGCCGGGCGTCACCTCGAACACGCCTTCAAGTTCGGCGCCGCGCGAACGGATCGACGCATCCGAGCCCACGTAGTCCGACGAGATCGGGCGGCCGTTGGCATCGGTGGCCACCTGGATCTCCTGCCAGTTGTCCGAGGTGATGTAGAACAGCGCACCGCCGATGTGGCCACGGCCGCCGGCCAGGTTCATCTTGAAGCCCAGCTCATGGCTCCACATGCGCTCGGACTCATAGCGCAGCACCTTGTCGTTGACTACATCGCTCTGCGCTGCGGCCAGATTGAAGCCGCCCGGAATATAGCCCTTGGCCGAGGCCGCATAGAACGACAGGTCGTCGGTGGCGTCGTAGCGCAGCGACACCCGCGGCAGCGTGGCCGAGAAGGTATGCGCCAGCGCGGCATCGCGGTACAGCACGCGGCCACCGGCGCCCAGGTCCAGCGCACCGGCACGCTGCTCGGTGGAACGCCGCGCCTGCTCATGGCGCAGGCCCGCACTTGCGGTCAGCTGCGGAAGCGACGGGAAGGTGTAGCTGGCGGTGGCGAACACACTGTAGTCCTCCCCCTTCGAGGTCTGCCGCGGCGCCAGGTTGTAGCTGTCCAGCCCACGCAGCGCAGGACCGACGAACGTACCCAGGATCGAATCCTTGCTGTTGCGGTAGGTGGACACACCGGCCATCCAGGTCAGCGCCTGGTCACTGGGCGAACTGAAGCGCGCCTCGGCCGTCCATTCGTTCTTCCGGTCGTAGATGCGGCCTGCCAGTGCCGCGCTCTGGGTCATGTCGAAGTCGTAGCCGGCCGAGGTCACTTCCTCGTTCCGCCAGGAGGCGGCCACGTCCAGCGTGCCGGCCTGCAGCTGCCATTGCGCACTCAGGCCCGCCACCGACTCATCTTTCGCGGTGCGCTTGGGCGCGTCATTGATGTAGGTGAAATCACCAGCACGGCGGCCACCGTTGAGCGAGGTGCCATAGGTGCGGTTGTACAGGCCGGTATCCAGCGGCAGGTACTCGTACTCGAACATGCCCGGCGCGCGGGTGCGCAGATGGTAGGCCAGTGCATTCACCGAAACGTAGTCGCTCGGCCGCCAGCGCAGCTTGCCCTGCAGGTAGCCCTCGCCCACCTTGCCGCGCGCACCGGAGGGCGTTAGGTTCTTCAGGTAGGCATCCTCGTCCGAGCCCATGAACGCCACCGAGCCGGACAGACTGCCATCGCGGCTCAACGGGCCGGCCAGGAAGCCATCCAGCGCCGTGCCGTTGCCATTGCCGAACCAGGTACTGCGCACATTGAGTTCGCCTTCGCGCGCATCGGCTGGACCGCGCGTGCGCACCAGCACCAGGCCGGACTCGCTGTTGGCGCCATACAGCGTCCCCTGCGGCCCGCGCAGCACCTCCACCGACTCGACCTGGTTGAGCACGGCATTGCTCAGTTCACGAAACGGAATGCCATCGATATAGACCGACGCACGGTTGACCAGGAACGGATTGGACTCGATGCCGCGGATCGAGATGAACATGTTGCTCAGCTGGCCCATCGCATTGAACTTCACGTTCGGGGCGAGCTTGTCGAGGTCACGGAACTCGGTGACACCTGCCTCCTTCAGCGCCTGCCGATCAAGCACGGTGACCGACAGGTCACTCTTCAGGTACGGGGTATCGCGCTTGGAGCCGGTGACACGGACACCGTCAAGCGTGGCCGGGTCGGCCTGCTGGGCAAGCACGGGCATGGCGGGAATGAGCAGGGATGCCGCAACAAGGGCGGCAGCAGGCGTGGACGACTTCAACGGACGGACCTCAACGGATGGAAAGGCGGACGCGCGGGCGGCGGCAGCGCGGGTCAAGAGTGTTATCCTGTAACATTCGCGCCATCCCGCCACTCCATTCGCGGCAGCGCCGCTCCATTTCCGGATCCGTGATGCCCGCCCTCGCCGACCAGCTACTGCGCGAAACCGGCCCCCAGCCTGCGGCCGCCCACGTCAGCCCGGACGGGGCGGTGGTCCTGCTGCGCCACCGCTTCGATGCTGCCGAAGGCGAAATGGGGCATCCGCAGCAACTGCGCCTGGGCATGGCCATGGCCGGCGGGGGGTGGCTGCAGCAGCGCACACTCAATGGCGTGCTGCAGGCACCGTGGCGACCGGGCCAGTTCAACCTGGTCCTGCCTGGCGACAGCGGCACCTACGCCAGCCCCGCTGTGGACGTGCTCGGCATTGCCATCGACACCCGCGCGTACCCGCACCACGCGCTGGCGCTGCAGCAGCTGCAGCCGCTGGCGGCGCGGCTTCACCAGGATCCGGTGGTGGCCTCGGTGCTGCAGGCGCTGTGGTGCAGCGCGCAGGCCGGTGCGTGCCTGCCCGGTTTTCTCGAACACGGCGCCCAGGTGCTGCTGCATCGCCTGGGCCAGCTTGCCGGCCAACGGCGCGAGGTGGGCGGCACCGCCACGCCGCTGTCGGCACAACGGCTGCTGCAGTTGAAGCACTACATCGATGCACAGCAGGGCCAGCCGCTGGGCGTCAGCCAGTTGGCTGCCGCCGTGCAGATGCAGCCGTCCAGCTTCAGCCGCGCCCTGCGCGCCGCTACCGGTCTGCCACCGTATGCGTTCCTGACCCGGCATCGTATGCAATGGGCCCGCGCGGCATTGGCACAGGGCCGCACCGTCACCGACGTCGCCCTGGCCAGCGGATACGCCAACCCCAGCAAGTTCAGCGCGGCCTTCCGCCGTGTGCTTGGCTGTTCGCCCTCGGCCTGGATCGCGCAGGCGCGGTAGTGCCGGCCGCTGGCCGGCTTCTGCATTGCATTGACCAGTCCCGGGTTGCCGGCCAGCGGCCGGCACTACCCTGCCCGCTCGAACAGCGCCGCCACCCAGTCGATGAACACCCGCAACCGCGGCGAGGGCGTGCGGTTGCGCGGGTAGACCAGGTTCAGCGGGCTCGGCGTTGGCGGCATCTGCGGCAGCAGTTCGACCAGCTCGCCCCGCGCAATGTACGGATCCATGCGGTAACGCGGTGCCTGGATGATGCCCAGCCCAGCCAGCGCAGCGCCGAGGAACGCATCCGCACCGGACACCAGCACCCGCGCCGGCAACGACACGTAGCGCACCTGTCCGTCCTGCTGGAACTCCAAAGGAATCAGCTGGCCGGTGGCGCTGGAACGATAGCCGATCATTTCGTGGCCGTCCTTCAGGGAGTCGATTCCCTCGGGCAAGCCCCGGGCCTGCACGTAGTCCGGCGAAGCCACGGTAACCTCACGCAGCAGCGTCAGCCGTCGCGCCGCCAGGTCGCTGTCGGCCAGCGTGCCGACCCGGATCGCCGCATCCACGCCTTCGCGCAGCAGGTCGACATAACGGTCTCCCTCACTGACGTCCAGCTCGATGTCCGGGTAGCGCTGCAGGAAGTCCGGCAGGTGCGGAAACAGCAGATGCCGGCCCAGCGTGCCATGCACCTCGATGCGCAGCGGGCCACGCGGTGGCACGTCACGGAACGCGGCCTCGGCGTCGTCCATGTCGGCGATCAGGCGCAGGCAGCGACCGTAGAAGGCCTCACCCTCCAGGGTCGGTACCACCAGCCGCGTGGTCCGGTTCAACAGGCGCACCCCCAAGCGCTGTTCCAGCGCCTTGATCGCGTCGGTCACCGTGGCCCGTGGCAGGCCAAGGTCCTCGGAGGCGCGGGTGAAACTGCGGCGCTCGACGATACGGACGAAGGCGCGCATGGCCGTAAAGCGGTCCATTGTTCGGCTGTCCGGATGGTGTTGGTTGATTATGCACGATTGTCCGCCGTGGGCAGGTGCTGTATGCCAACCAAGGTTGGCATCTACCAGATCACGGCACGCTGTTCGTCGCCCGCTGGGTGGCCGCCTTGGCGCATGCCAGCCAAGGTTGGCATCTACCAGAGCACGGCACGCTGTTCGTCGCCCGCTGGGTGGCCGCCTTGGCGCATGCCAACCAAGGTTGGCATCTACCAGATCACGGCACGCTGTTCGTCGCCCGCTGGGTGGCCGCCTTGGCGCATGCCAACCAAGGTTGGCATCTACCGGGGCACGGCACACCGGTAGTCGCCCACCTTGGTGGGCGTTCCGCGCGTGCCGACCAAGGTGGGCATCTACCGCGCCTCGCGGCGGCGGTGCACCCAGTAGTACAGCGTGGGCAGCACCAGCAGGGTCAGCAGCATCGCCGACAGCAGGCCGCCGATCACAACCACCGCCAGCGGCTTCTGGGTCTCGGCACCGATCGCGTGCGAGGTCGCCATCGGCAGCAGGCCGAACATCGCCAGCAGCGCAGTCATCAGCACCGTGCGCAGGCGCTGCAGCGAACCCTGCACCACCGACTGCAGCAGGTCCATGCCCTGTTCGCGCAGCTGGGCGAAGCGACTGAGCATCACCACCCCGTTCAACACGGCTTGCCCGAACAATGCAATGAAGCCGATCGCCGCCGACACCGACAACGGAATGCCGGTCAGCCACAGCGCCAGGATGCCGCCGATCATCGCCAGTGGCACGTTGGCCAGGATCAGCGCCGCACTGCTGATGTCCTTGAAGGCATCGAACAGCAGCACGAAGATCAGCAGCACCGACAGCGGAATCACCCAGCCCAGCCGCTTCATCGCGCGCTGCTGGTTCTCGAACTCGCCGGACCACTCCAGCCGGTAGCCCTCCGGCAGCTGCACGCTGGCGTCCACGCGCTTGCGCATGTCGGCCACCACGCTGCCCATGTCACGCCCGGCGATGAAGATGCTGACCGCTTTCACCCGTTGCGCGTTCTCGCGCGAGATGTTGATCGCGCCGCTGGCCATGCGGAACTCGGCCACTTCGGACAGCGTCACCGCGTGGCCGTCACCGATCCCCACCGGCACCGTGCGCAGCCGCTGCAGGTCGCGGTCTGCGTCGTCCAGCCGCAGCGTGATCGGGAACCTGCGGTCACCCTCCCACAGTTCGCCGACCTGGCGCCCGCCCAGTGCGGTCTCGATCACTTCGTCGATGTCGCGCACGTTCAGGCCATAACGCGCGGCCCGGTCACGATCGATCTCGATCTGCAGTTGCGGCAACGCGCCGTCGCGGTCGATGAAGGCACTTTCCACGCCGTCCACGCCGCGCACCTGGCCGAGGATCGCCTGGGCCTGCCGGTTCAGCACGTCGAGGTCCGAGCCGCTGACCTTGATCACCACCTGCCCCTTGATCTGCGAAATGCTCTCCAGGATGTTGTCGCGCACCGGCTGCGAGATCGAGAATTCCGGCCCCGGTATGCGCTGCTCCAGCGTTCGCTGCAGGTCGCTCACCAGCTGCCGCTTGTCCACGCCCTTCGGCCATTCCTTCTCCGGCTTCAATGCCACCAGCGCCTCGATCTGGTTGGCGCCCTTGGCATCGGAACCATCTTCCGGGCGGCCCAGCTTGGCCACCACCGTCGATACCTGCGGGAACGTGCCGACCAGTTCGCGGATGCGCCGCGACTGCTGCTGCGCCTCGGCCAGGCTGGTGCTGGGGTCGAGCGTGGCGGTCAACCAGATCGAACCCTCGTCCAATTCGGGCAGGAACTCCGAGCCCAGCCGGGTACCCAACGCCAGCGTGCCGACCAGCAACGCCACCGCGGTCAGCACCACCACCCGCGGGCGGGCCAGCGCACGCTCCAGCACCGGCTTGTACCAGCCGGTCAGGCGGTCCATCAGCGGATTGCCGTCGCGCATGCGGTCGCGCCGCAGCCACCAGTAGCAGAACAGCGGCACCACGGTCAGCGCCAGGATCAACGCACCGATCAACGCCGAGGTCACCGAATAGGCCATCGGCGCGAACATGCGGCCTTCCTGGCGCTGCAGGGTGAAGATCGGGATATGCGCGGCGATGATGATCATCATCGAGAAGAACGTCGGCCGGCCCACTTCCGATGCCGCTGAAAGGATGGTCGAGAAGCGCGTCTTCCTGTCTGCCGTGGGGGGCAGCTTCGACAGCCGCGAGACGATGTGCTCGGTGACGATCACCGCACCGTCGATGATGATGCCGAAGTCCATCGCCCCCAACGACAGCAGGTTGGCCGGCACGCCCCACAGGTGCAGGCCGAGGAAGGTCGACAGCAGGGCCAGCGGCATCATCGCCGCCACGATCAGCGCCGCGCGGGCGTTGTACAGGAACAGCCACAGCACCAGGAACACCAGCACGGCGCCTTCCAGCAGGTTGCGGAACACCGTCTTCAGCGTGGTCGAAACCAGCCAGGAGCGGTCGTAGAACGGCTCGATGCTGACCCCGGCCGGCAACTGGTTCGCCTCGATCTCGGCGATGCGCGCATGCAAGGCGTCGAGCACGTCGGACGGATTCTCGCCCTTGCGCATCAGCACCATGCCGAACACCGCATCGTCGTTGTCATCCTGCCCGACCAGGCCCTGCCGCGGCAGCCCGGTGTCGGCGATGCTGGCCAGGTCACGTACCAGGATCGGCGTACCGCCGCGCTGCCCGACCACCACGTTGCCGATGTCGGCTGGCGAACGCATCAGGCCCACGCCGCGGATCAGGAACTGCTGCTGGCCACGCTCCACGTAACCGCCGCCGGCATTCGAACTGCCCTTCTCCAGCGCTTCGGCGAACTCACCGAGGCTGATACCGCGGTCGCGCAGCTTGTCCAGGTCCGGCTTGACCTGGAATGTGCGCGCGAAGCCACCGAAGCTGATCACATCGGCCACGCCCGGAACGGTGCGCAGGCTGCGCTCCATCGTCCATTCCTGCACCGTGCGCAGCTGGGTCGAGGTCAGGTGCGGGCCCTTCAATACGTAGCGGTAGATCTCGCCTACCGCCGAACTCATCGCCTCCAGTTCCGGCGTCACCCCTTCCGGCAGCTCCACGCCCTGCAGGCGTTCCAGCACCTGCTGGCGCGCGAAATAGTCATCGGCCTTGTCATCGAAGGTCAGGATGATCATCGACAGGCCGAACTGGGTATGCGAGAACACCCGCACCGAATGCGGAATGCCGGACAGCGCCACCTCCAGTGGCATCGTCACCTCGCGCTCCACCTCTTCGGCGGCGCGGCCCGGGTGCAGCGAGACCACCGTCACCTGGGTGTCGGACACGTCCGGGAAGGCTTCCACCGGCAGCACGCGGAACGCGGCGATGCCCGCGCCGATGAACAGCAGCAGCGCCAGCATCACCATCAGTGGCTGGCGCAGGCAATAGGCAATCAGGCGATCGATCATGGGGCGGCGTGCCCCGTGCCGCTGCTGGCCGCCGTCGGCGCACTGTCGACCAGCTGCTGCAGCAGCAGGCCACCTTCGACCACCACCCTGCTGCCTGCCGCCAGGCCCTCACGCACCCACAGGCGGCCATCGCCCAGTTCTTCGGCATGCACGGCGTGGCGTACGAAGCGGCCCTTGCCCTCCTCCACGAACACCACCTGCGTGCCGTTGATCAACAGCACCGCCGCATCCGGCAGCGAGACGCCGCCTTCGGCCGGCAATGCCACCTGTGCGCGCACATACTGCCCGGCCTTGAATGCGCGGGTGCGGTTGTCCAGCTCGGCGCGGGCCTGTACCACGCGACGCTCGCTGTCGACGAAGTCGTCCACATGCTGCAGCGTGGCCTGCAGGGGTTTGCCATCGGCGCCGGGCACGCTCACCGGCATGCCGGCCTTCAATCGCCCGGCCAGGCTTTCGGGAATGTCCAGCAGCAGCCACAGGCGATCCGGATCGCCGATCACCGCCAGCGGCTGTTCGCTGTCGGGGCTGACCGACATGCCCGGGCTCATCCGCCGTTCCACCAGTACGCCCTCGATGGGCGCGCGCAGCGGCAGGCGCTGGTCGACGTGCTGGCCGTTGCCATAGGCCTTGGCGAAGGCGGTTGCGCGCGCATGATCGGCCTGGCTGCCGGCAAAGTTGGCCTCGGCCTCGTCCAGTTCGCGCCCGGACGCCACGCCAGCGGCGTGCAGCTCGCGGGTGCGCTCCAGCTCTTTGCGTGCCTGCTGCAGTTCGGCGCGGCCACGCGCGCCCTCGGCCTGGGCCTGGCCGAACTCCGGCGAAGTGATCCAGGCGATGATCTGGCCCGCCTTTACCTGCTGGCCAGGCTGCGCCTCGATGCGCGCGACCTGCCCCGGCAGCGGCGTGCGCAATGCGCTGGAGCGGGTCTCATCCCAGACCACACGGCCCGGCAGCTGCAGGCTGGCACTGGCACCGGCGGTCACCGCCTCGCTGCGCAGCACGTCCAGCTGGCGGCTATCGGCCGGAAACTGGATCTGGCCAGCACTGACCTGCGGCGCATCTTCGGCATACGACGCCGGCTCGCGGCCACAGCCACTGAGCAGGGCCAGTGCCAGCAACGCCGGCAGCAGCGCAGGGCGCGCGCGCGGGCGATGGGCGACGGTGGACTTCATCGGGACTCTCCTTCGGTAACGGATGTGGCGGCTTCCCAGCGCGCCAAGGCAATGGCATGGTCGGCACGCGCCTCGATCAGCGCGGCCTCGAAGTCGCGCCAGCTGCGGCGCGCATCCAGCAGGTCGGTCAGGCTGGCGGCACCACGGCGGTAGGCCAGCTCGATGCCCTGCACCGCCTTGCGCGCGGCATCGGACTGCAGCCCTTCGTAATCGGCGCGACGCTGCGCGGCGGACTGTGCGCTGGCCTGCAGCTGGTCCAGCTCGGCGCGCGCTTCGCGCTGCAGCACCTGCAGTTCCAGTGCGGCACTGTCCCGATCTGCTTCGGCGCGCTGAATGGCACCGCGTGCGCGCGACGGTCCACCCAGCGGAATCGTCAACGACACCCCCCAGGTGACACCGCTGATGTCGGTCGGCTCACGTTCGGCCTCCACGCCCAGCTGGATGTCGCGGTGGCGCTCGCTGCGGGCCAGCGCCACACCGGCATCGGCGGCGGCCAGGCGCGACTGTGCGGCACGCAGATCGGCACGCTGCTGCGGGTCGAACGCGCGCGTGGCGGCCACATTGCGGGTGTCGGGCCACGGGTCGTCGGCACTGAGGTTGCTGCTGTCATCGCTGCCGAGCAGCAGCCCCAGCGCGTGCCGGGCGTCGCGCAGATCCAGCGCCGCCTCCCGCGCGGCATCGGCCACGGCAAGATCGTCCACCGCCAACCGCGCACGATCGACCGGCGCCATCGCCCCGGTTGCGACCTGCTTGTCCGCCGCCGCCATCTGTTCGTTCGAACTCTGGCGGTTGGCCTCGGCAATCTGCGCCTGCTCCTGCGCGCTCTTCAGGCCGAAATAGGCCTCGTGCAGCGCCACCTGCTGGCGGCGTCGGGTATCGAGCATTTCCAGCCCGGCCACCTGCAGCAACGCGTCCGCCTGGCGGATGCGCAGCGCTCGCTTGCCACCACGCTCCCAGGTCCAGCCCAGGCCCAGCGTGCTGTCTACCCGCTTGTCCTGCCAGCGGCCGGGGCCGATGCCATGCTTGGGGCTGATCTTGCTGCTGCCGATCGACAGCTCGGCCGCGGGCCGCAGGGCGGCGGTCTGCGCATCACCCTGCACGCCGCGCAGCTCCAGTGCCGCCGCACGCAGGTCCGGGTTGTGCGCCTCCATGGCGCGCTGCGCGTCCGCCAGGGACAGCGCCGAAGCTGCGGGCGCGCACACGAGGGCGGCCAGCACAGCCGCAAGTCGAAGGGAGAAATTCATGCGCGTCACGGTAAGGTGACGCACTTGCGCCAAACTTGCCCCAACCTTGCACGAAACTTGCAATGCGAATCCTGCTGATCGAAGACGATGCCGCCCTGGCCGATGGACTGATCCGCGCCCTGCAGGGCGCCGGGCACCTGTGCGACCACCTTTCGCGCGGGTTGCATGCGCCGGCCGCGCTGGCCAGCGCGCCGTATGACGTGATGGTGCTCGACCTGTCGCTGCCCGATGTCGATGGCCTCGACCTGCTGTCGCGGTTGCGCAACGACGGCGTCACCCTGCCGGTACTGATCCTGACCGCGCGCGATGGCGTCGACGACCGCATTCTGGGGCTGGACCGCGGCGGTGATGATTACCTTGCCAAGCCTTTCGCACTGGGCGAACTGGAAGCGCGGCTGCGTGCGCTGTCACGCCGCCGCAGCGATGCACCGGCACAGAAGCGGCTGGGCCGGTTGTGCTTCGACAGCATCCGCAACGAGGCGCAGGTCGATGGCCAGCGCATCGAACTGACCGCGCGCGAGCTGGCGCTGGTCGAGGCGCTGATGCAGCACCCAGGCCGTACTGTCACCAAGCAGCGCCTGTTCGATGCGCTGTACAGCTGGGACCACGAGGCCAACCTGTCGGTGATTGAAGTGCATGTCAGCCGCCTGCGCCGCAAGCTGGAACAGGCGCATGCTGGCGTTGGCATCCGCATGCTGCGCGGCCTCGGCTACCGGCTGGAGGCCGGCGGTGACTGAGCGCGTGCACAGCCTGCGTGGCCTGCTGCTGCGGCGCCTGTGGTTGCCGCTGCTGGTGCTGATGCTGTGCAGCGCGGTGGGTTCGTTCGCACTGGCGCGCTTCTACGCCGGCCAGGTCTACGACCGCTGGCTGCTGGACTCGGCGATGTCGCTGTCCGAACTGGTGGAGGTGCAGGATGGGCGGGCCTCGATCGAGATCACCCCAGCGGTGTCGCGCATGTTCACCTGGGACACCACCGATGAAGTGCATGGCGAAGTGGTCGATGCCGGGGGCGGACGCCTGTACGGTGACCTGCCCGAAGCCTTGCCCCGCCCTGCCGTTGCCGCCGCACGCGATGACGACGCCGTCTACTACGACGCACGACTGCGCGGACAACCGGTGCGCATGGTCGAAGTGGCGGTCAGCGCCGGGCCCGGTCACGACATCCGCTTGCGGGTTGCCGAAACGCTGCGCAAGCGCCATCGGCTTGAACGCAAGCTGCTGATGACCAGCATCCCGTTCCAGGCCGCGATCCTGGCGCTGGCGGCGTGGCTGGCGTGGTCGGGTACCGGCGCCGCCGCGCGCCACGCCAACCAGGTGGCACGCTGCTTGGCCAGCCCTCGCCCGGACCCGCTGGCGCCGCTGGACCCTGCGCAGGAGGCGCCGCGCGAACTGTGGCCGGCGGTAGAGGCCTATAACGCGCTGCTGCAGCGCCTGGACGCGATGCAGGCCGCACAACGGCGCTTCGTCAGCAATGCCGCGCATCAGCTGCGCACGCCATTGGCGGCGATGCAGGTGGAGCTGGAGAGTTCATTGCGCCAGCATGATCCGCAGGCGCAGCAGCTGGCGTTGTCCGGCACGCTGGGCGGACTGGCGCGGCTGCAGCACCTGGTCAACCAGCTGCTGATGCTCAGCCGTTCCGAAGATCCACAGGGCAGCGCGTTGCCGCTGCAGCCGGTGGACCTGGCGGTGCTGGCGCGCGGTGTGGTGGAGCGTTACGCGGACAGGGCATTGGCCGCAGGCGTAGACCTGGGTTACGACGGGCCCGACGAGGGCGTGTCGATCCAGGGTGATCCGCAACTGCTGCGCGAAGCGCTTGGCAATCTGCTGGACAATGCCCTGCGCTATGGCAGCACGCGCGGGGTGATCACGCTCGGCCTGCAGCAGGACGCCGAAGGTGTGCAGGTGTGGGTGGACGACGACGGCGCCGGCATCGCCGAGGCCGAGCGCGGGCGTGTCACGGAACGCTTCTACCGGGCCAGCAGCGAGGGCGACGGCTGCGGTCTGGGGCTGGCGATCGTGGCAGAGATCGCACAGCGGCATGGTGCGGCATTGGTGATCGATACCGCCCCGATCGGCGGCGCGCGGGTCGGATTGCGGTTTCGCTCCCGGTAGATGCCCACCTTGGTGGGCATCCGCTGCGACCGTAGCGGGACATATCGGTGGACGCCAATCTTGGTTGGCGCTGCCCATCGGCAGCCCTTGATTACGAAGCGACCAGCCGTGCCCGGCTGCACCTGGCGCGATGCCTGAGCCGTGGAGCCGCCACGCGCCTTGCGGCAGCATTGCTACGCTGATTCAGTCCATCCAGAACTGATCGGTGCTTCTCATGCCGCCTCTTCGACCCGTCCTTCTGAAATCCCTTGTGCCAACAGCACTTCTGCTGACGGCGTGCCAAGGTTCGACCGTCAAAACGCCCCAAAAGCACTTACCTGAGCTCACAGCGCGCATCGAAGCACTGTCGCAAAAGACCAAGAAAGACCTTGTGGAGGTGGAAGGCGGCACCTTCATCATGGGTGATTTCGGCCCCATCGATCCGCGCGCGAAGATGCCTTACAGCGGTGAGCGCGACGACGACGTACTGCGTGAGGTAACGCTGAGCAGCTACGCGATCGGTGCGAAGAAGATCACCTACGCCGACTTCGATGTCTACACCGACGCGACTGGCCAGCCCCGAACGGCGCAGTACCCGTTCGACCTAGAGTACAGAGACATACCGGACGACCTACCGGTAGGTGTGAGCTGGGAGGCCGCGCAGCAGTACTGCGGATGGGTAGGAAAACTGATCGGGCGGAAGATGGAGCTGCCGACAGAGGCGCAGTGGGAATACGCGGCGCGTAACCGGGGCCGGTTCGTGATCTGGCCCACCGATGATGGCAGCGTCGACGACGGAAGGAATGTTGGCGACTACAAGACGCTCCGAGCGTATGCCTCCAAGCATGGCTACACGGTCGGTCCAACTCCTCTTGGTCAGTACCCGCCCACCCCACTGGGTCTGTATGACATGATCGACCATGGGTATGAGTGGGTCTTTGACTGGTATCGGGATCCTTATGACATCTCCGACACACAAGACCCCCGCGGACCAGTGCATGGCGATGAAAAAGTCCAGCGAAGCAGCGGCAATCAGGGTGGAGACTCTCTTTTCATCGTATCGATGACATTCACTCGATTCAAACGCCATCCAAATCCGGGTCCAGATCCACTTCTGGACGACGATGCGAAGTATCTCTTCGACCCTAACAGCCTGAACAGGTTCCGATGCGCCGCCACTGCATCTCTGCGTCCTATGGAAAGTGCCGCCTCACACTCCTTGACCCCGTCATAAGTGCCTCCCCATATCTGGCATTGCTACGCTAATTCAGTCCATCCAGAACTGATCGGTGCTTTCCATGCCGCCTATTCCACCCGTCCTTCTGAAATCCCTTGTGCCAACAGCACTTCTGCTGACGGCGTGCCAAGGCTCGACCGTCAAAGCGCCCCAGAAGCACTCTCCTGAGCTCACAGCGCGCATCGAAGCGCTGTCGCAAAAGACCAAAAAAGACCTGGTGGAGGTGGAAGGCGGCACCTTCATCATGGGTGATTTCGGCCCCATCGATCCGCGCGCGAAGATGCCTTACAGCGGTGAGCGCGACGACGACGTACTGCGTGAGGTAACGCTGAGCAGCTACGCACTCGGCGCCAAAAAGATCACCTACGCCGACTTCGACGTATATACCGATGCAACGGGCCAGCCCCGGACAGCGCAGTACCCGAAGGATCTGAAGTACAGGAACCTGCCAGACGACCTCCCGGTCGGCGTGAGCTGGGAGTCGGCGCATCAGTACTGTGGATGGGTTGGCGGGCTTATCGGGCGCAAGATGGAGCTGCCGACGGAGGCGCAATGGGAATACGCGGCGCGCAACCGAGGGCAGCTCGTGATCTGGCCCACCGATGATGGGAGCGTCGACGATGGAAGGAATGTCGGGGATTACAGAACCATCACGCACTATGCTTCCCAGCGTGGCTATATGTCTGGCCCTACTCCGCTTGGACAATATCCGCCCACCCCGTTGGGCCTGTACGACATGATTGATCATGGATTTGAGTGGATGCTTGATTGGTATAGCAATACTTACGACATTTCAGACACGCAAGATCCACGCGGACCTGCACATGGCAAGGAGAAGGTCCAACGAAGCCACAGCAATCGAGGAGGGGACTCGCTCTTCATCGTGTCGATGACGTTTACCCGGTTCAAGGACATTCCAGACCCTTCTCCAGACCCGCTTCTCTCGGAAGAAGGAAGGCGACTGTTCAATCCGAACAGCTCAAACAGGTTCCGTTGCGCAGCCGCCGGCCCTGCCAGTTCAAAGGACAGCTGACGCGGCCCAGCAACGGGCCTGCACCGCTATTCATTTCTGGGGTCGTGACGCCTGCAAACTAGGATGCGTTTGCAGGCGAACCACTGTGACCAAGTATCGCAACAGCCCGTTGTTCCTGCCCACGCGAGCGCAGGTAGTCGCCATCAATGCTTGCAAATGTAGGCGCGTCCCTGCCGTCAAGCGCCAGGAGCGCATCGAGGTCCATCCGCTGCAACTGCACTACCTCATACCCCTTTGGAAAGCTACCCAGCAGTCTTCTGCGATGGGCAATGAACTGCTCGACGTAGCTGCTCCCCAGCCGATCTGATGGCACATCACCTTCCACATTGATTGGATCAATTACTTTTCCTCTAAGGTCACCTGACAGCGAGTTCCCATAGTCAAGAAATTTAATTACATCGCCTTCAAGCTTGCCCAGTGACTCACCGCTAATCTCGCCGTCGGCAGTCATGTACTGAAACATCGCCAGCCATTCACTGACAAGGCTGACGCCCCTTATCACGCGGATTACAGCCTTCTTGTGATCAGGAAGGTAGTGCAGCTGAGGATCAAAAATCCCCTCGAATTCAGCTGGACTATTCATATGCGTTATCCAGTTGTGGCGAGTGATGGTGTAGAGGATCATTCCACGAGTCACAGGTGTTGCGTACAAGAGCCATGCACTATTGAGATCTGAATTTCCCGTAGCGGAGTTGATTCTTCGAACCAGTTCAATTCGATTCCGCGCAATCTGCGCTTTGCCAATCTGATCTTCTACAGCCTTGAGCGCGCGGTCGATGTTCTGGGCGAGGAACCTTTCTACAGATCCTCCGGCGGACACCTCGAGGAAGGCGATCTGGGAGAAGTACTTCAGCGCATCTCGCGCAAAGAACATCAGCTCCCTGAACCCCGCATGCGCCAACTGGTAATACACCCACTTGGCAAACTCCAGCATTCCTTCCACGCCTACCACGAAATCCAGCGCCCCTCTGCAGCCGATGCCCAAACACAGCCGCGCACTGACCTTGATCCGGAAACGCCCGTCCGCGTAATACACATACAGCTGCGCCTTGGCCCCCGCCCCAGCAGAAGCGGCCGTATCCAAGCTCAGCTTCGCAAGCGTTACCGGTGTTCCCTGCTGGGGCGGCAGCCATTGCAATTCACCCGCAGGCGTCAAGCCCGCCTCAACACCCACAAACGCCTCGGCATTCACCCGCATGCCATTCAGGCTCTCCGGCGGCTTCTCGCCCACCGCGGCCATCACCACGCGTCTCGACGGCCGGCCGTCCTCGCCCGGCGGATCGCCCATGTCAGCCCGCGGCATGCCGCGCACGATATCGAAGCTGGGCACGAAGCTGTCATCACGATCACGCGGCTGCGCGTCAACCTTGGCAGCACCACGATCAATGCTCACGCCGGCAGCGCCCATCAGCGCCCGCTTCATTCCGGCAAAGCCATGGAGCTCCAGCGACATCTGGAACACGATCGCGCCCAGGTCGATATCGCCGTAGCGCTGCATCCACCCGGTACGCGAGGGAATCGACCACGTATGCACGGCCTTCGCTTCGAACAGCGCCAGCTTGTAATGTGCACCCGCATCGACCTTGGCGCTGGCCTTGCGGTGCAGTGGGTCCCACTCGGCCTGGGCACTGGCCCCGGCACCCGCCACAAACCGCAGCCACTGCGCGGAGGTCTCCACCGAGTAGGTCTCCGACGCGCGCACCAGCTCGGAGAACTGGTTCCCACCCAGCTCGATAAGGTCGAACTGGATGTTCGGCGCCTTGACGCTCCGGCCAATCTGGGCCTTGATCGTCATCAGCGACTGCATGAATTTTCGTGAATCAAAGTTCTGAAAGGCCGGCCCCTTCTGCCGGGCCGCGCTACCCACGGACATCGCGCTGTCGCCCGCCCGTGTCGACATGCCCACATCCACGTGGGTAGGCACGCCCATCACCCGGCGCCCCTTGAACTCGTCGTACTTGAACCGCGGCAGGTAATTGCGGCGAAGGCCCACCTCCTGCTGTGGCTGGCCGTCGCTTTTGCGGCTGTAGCTTTCAAAGGTGATCACTTCAACCAGGTCTGTCTTTCGGGCGAAGTTCCCGTTGAGCATGGCCGCTGCACGGTCCTCGGCCATGCCGAGGTTCTTCTCGGCCTGGGCCACCGCTTCCAGGCTGCGGCCGGCCAGCGCCTCCTCCAGTTGCCAGCGGGCGCGCGGCACGGCTGAGAGGCTGCCTTCAATGGATCGCGCAACCTCGCGGAACTCCTCCCAGACCTCGGGGGTCAGCAGCAGGAGTTCTTCGTCGGCCACGTTCAGCAGCGCCGGTGCACTGATCTTCCCGGCCAGCTCCAGCGTGGCGCCTTCGCCGGGGCCGCTCACCACCGCATGCATCTTCACCGGCACCACCGGCACCAGGCGCGGTTGCCCGACGACCCGTGGCTCGGACAGCGCACTGCGCAGTTCGCTGCGGCTGCCCGGCAGGGTGAACACCAGCCGCAGATCCTGTTCGCAGAACAGGCGCGGGGTCATTCCCTGCCTATCCGTTACGCCACGGACCGGCCGCCCGTGCACGTCGAGGGCGACCACCTCAGTTCCATCGCGGTCGCGGCGGTAGCCCACAAAGCCGGCCTCCGCCACCGGTGTTGGCGGGCTCTGCCGCTGCAACTGCAGCTGGTGGAACGGTCGCAACCGCAGCCGCCGCACCTGCAATGCAGGCCGCAGCGAAGCTTCGGCCCGTGGATCTTCGCTCCAGGGGCCCAGCTGCGCGGGCTCATGGCAGTCCGGGTGCAGCAGCGGATCGGTCCACTCGCCGCTGGCGTCATCGCGGACCTGCAGCTGGTATCGATGTTCACTGTGCGGCAGGCGGGCGCCCTGCCCGGCCCCGGCAGCTGCGTCCGGCACGTTGCGCCGCGGCCAGGGCAGCTTCAGGCCGGCCGGCCCGGCGCCGAGGTTCGGCCAGCCTCTGCGCCAGTCGGGAAGGACCGGTGGTGCCGGGGTCTGCACACGCTCCGGCAGCGTCACCAGATCGGTGTCGCCGAGCGTGTCGGTCGTGCCGGAGGCCACGACGGCGAAGCCATGCAGTACATCGCGGATACGATAGGTGACGTCCGCGCAGGGCACCACGTTGCCATGACCATCATGGCGGAACAGGGTGAACTTTCCAGAACTCATGTACCAGATTCCTTTCTTCTGACCCGCTCAGCTGTTGCCTGCGTCGCGCAGGTAGCCTTCGTGCCGTTCGTCATCCACGAATAGGCCCACCTTCTCCGGGCCATCGGTGACGACCTCCTCGGTGAGTCCGTCGCCGTCGGTGTTTCCACTCAGCCAGCGGCCATCAGGCAGCTGCATCGAGTAGGCCGCCCCCACCAGCGGTGCACCGGCGTGGTCGCGTACAAGGAAGCGGGCACGGCAGGGTGCGGCGCCCAGCGTGTGCAGCGGATAGGCCAGGGACGCCGGACCGATGAAGCTGTGTTGGCCCGCGTGCACCGTCAGGGTTCCCGGGCAGTTGAACTGGATGTTGCCGCCTTCGATCGTCAGGCTGGCACCGCCTTCTATCTGTATGACCAACGCACGTCCCGCAGCCAGTTCGACCGCCGCATGCGCACTGGCCAGGCGCTGTGATTGCCGCGACTGCAGCTTCACCGCGTCGCCCTGCGCTTGGATGTCGACCGGCTGTTGCCCGGCAGCGATGGTCATGCCGGACGCACTGCCAGAAGCAGAGGCCGAAGCCAACACGCCGACAGACTGCGACGCATGAAGCCGCGCGTGGCCTTTCACCACGGCCTGCCCGGCAGCGCCTGCCCCCAGAAGCAGGCTTTGCCCGGCCTGCCAGAACACACCCTGCCCCGCCACCAGCGCCTTGCGTGGCGCCACCATGCCCAGCAGGGGTGCCGTGCAATGCGGGACACCACCGGCTGCAGCTGCGTCACCGGCAGCAACATGCGCCCGGCCGAAGTCATCGGCCGCAACCACGCCCATTGCCGCATCGCGCAGGGGCGTCAACGCAGTCGACGCATGTAGCCCGGCAGTACCGTGCAGGCGAGCGCTTTGGCCGAACGCAGCGGCCAGCGTCCCACACTGGGCCAGCAACGCGCCGGCCTGCACCGCCGTACCTGCGGGCTGGGCAGCCCCTGCCGGATACGCACCAAGCCACAGGCCGCGCTCGCTGCGCACCACGCCCGCCGCGTCGCTGCGCAGCTCGAAACCCTGCCCACGCAGGCTGCCACGATAATTGCCGCGTTGATGGATGACGTGGCCCAGGTTCAACTGGGTGCTGGCCTGTGTTGTGGCCAATTGCAGGCGGAGCTGGTGGTCGGTGTCGTCGAACTGGAGCGTAGTGCCGCCTTCACCACCCCACTCGCGGGAGCTGATACCCCACAGCGCACCAGGATGGCGATGCGCCTGCTCGCCAGCACCCGCTGCGTGCCAGGCCGGCGCGTTGCCACCGGCAAGGTTGCCGGTGCCGCCGACGCGCGTATCGCAGGCCTGCGCGTGCAGCGATGGATCGTTCTCACCGCGTCCGTTGTACAGGGCACCCAGTACGATCGGGCGTTGCACATCCCCTTCCAGAAAGCCCACCAGCACTTCCTGGCCCACGCGCGGCAGGAACTGGCTGCCCACCCCCGGGCCCGCAAACCGCTGCGCCACGCGCAACCATGCGCTGTGCGCCGGCCTGCCGGTTGCATCCATCAGCGGAAAGCGCACGCGGATCCGCCCGAGCGCGTCAGCGTGCACCTGATCGCCTTCGGCTACCCCGGTGCGATCGTCAGGACCGATCACGATGGCCGTCTGCCGGCCCACCACCTGGGCTTCGCCCTCCTGTTCCGGTGCGCGCGGCCGCCAGGGGCGCTGGCGGTCAACGGCATGGAATGCGGCCGCATAACCCAGCTGCTGGGCATTCCGCTGCAGTGCGTCGGGCAGGACCCCATCACGCTGCCGGGCTTGCACCGGACGATGCTGGCGCAGCCGCGCAGGCAAGGCGTTGACCCCGGCATGCTCCACCGAGGCGAGCAGCAGCTCGGGCGTCTGCTGCGGTGACCACTGGCTGATGCTGGACCACGTGCCGGCGGCCAGGCAGCGCACCGTGGCAATGCCCTGCCATCCCTGCCGGTCCGCTTCGTGGCGTTGAACCGCAAGCACGGCGCGACGCTCGCCTTCCGCATGCGACTCGAAGGCCTGGGCGCCGCACGCCAGATACTGCTCGACAGTTGAATGGCCGCCGCCTTCCATCGGCAACTGGACCGTCAGCGTGCGGTCCTGCAGATAGTCATCGCTGGCCATGCTCAACCGGCGCGGGCCCAGCCGCGCATGCCGGGCCAGCTGCACTACGCTGTCTTCCTGCTCGGCCGCGTGGCCACGGTGGAAGCGCAGCGCGCCGTCGCGTGCCGACAGCGGATCCTGCGGCAAGGCCACGCTGTCGAAGAACAGCACGATGCGATGCAGCGCGGGCGCCTCCGCGTCCGCCTCGACACGCCAGCCGATGCCTTCTTCGGCCAATAGGCAGGCCACGAAATCCATATCCGACTGGCGGTACTGCACGCAGTAGTGACGCGGCGGCAGGGCGTCCAGGCGGACCCGTGCATCATCGCTCCAGTGCCAGCAGGCACGTGCCTGATGCTCGGCGAACACGGCATCCACGATCTGCCTGACGGTTGCGTCACGGAAGACGCGGCTGTTGCGCTGCTGGCCCAGCCACCAGGTCCATGCGGCAAGGCGGATACGGTAGCGGGTGAACGTGCGATCGCCGTCCAGCCGACGTACCTCGCGCACCAGCCCCGACCGAGGAATGTCACACCCCTGCGCGTCGCGCGTGTACAGCGTTGCAGGCCGGCCCAGCCAGTGTTCGCAGGCCGCATCCGCGTGCGCCCCAAGTACATCGATGTGGTAATCCAGACCTTCCGACAGCGCCTCGCGTCCGTGCCAGCGCTCCACCACCAGAGCACCTGCCGCGGGCAGTTCAAACCGGTGCAGCAGCGCTGCATCCTCATGCGCATGCAACGTGTGCATAGACCTACACCCCGTGCACCACCCTGGCGCACTTCTGTGCGCAGGACCCTAGCAACGGGATGAGCGGGTTGAAATCGGAATGCTATGAATGTGGCCTGGAGCGGTCCGGCGGCGACGCTGCGTCACCGATTCCGGGGTGAGTCCTTCCGTAGAATCCTGATCCGCACTCGACAAATCATGCAGATCGCGACACGTATCCGGGCGATGCATCGCGGACATCCACGGCCCGCAGCGATCAGGTTCCGGTAGAGGCCAACCTTGGTTGGCGATGTTGACCTCCCGCGTGCCAACCAAGGTTGGCACCTACCAGAAGCGGGAATCACCCCATGTCGAGCCAGTACGCATCACAGGCATCTGGGCGATGCATCGCGGATACCCACGGCCCGCAGCGATCGGATTCCGGTAGAGGCCAACCTTGGTTGGCGATGTTGACCTCCCGCGCGCCAACCAAGTTTGCACCTACCAGAAGCGGGGATCGCCCCACGCCGCCCCAGTGCGCATCACCGGGTCATCGAATACGGCGCCTGCGCGCCCTGCCCCGGCCAGTCCTTGTTCGGCTCGGCCTGCATGCTGAAGCGCAGTTCGCCACCGGCCAGGATCTCGTCGTGGCGCAGGAACGTGCGCTGCAATGGCGTGCCGTTGAGGCTCACGCTGCCCACGTAGGTGTGCTTGTCGTCCAGCCCGTCGGCCACGATGGTGAAGGTCTTGCCGTTCGGCAGACGCATCGCGGTCCTGGGCAGGAACGGACGGCCCAGGATGTACTCGCCCGAACCCGGCGCCACCGGATAGAAGCCCAGCGCGGTGAACACGTACCACGCCGACATCTGGCCGACGTCATCGTTACCGGCCAACCCGTCGGGGCGATCGGCGTACTGGGTGTCCATGATCTGCTTCAGGCGCGCCTGCGTGCGCCACGGCTGGCCGGCATACGCATACAGGTAGGCCACGTGATGGCTGGGTTCGTTGCCGTGCGCGTACCAGCCGATCAAGCCGGTGATGTCTTCCATGTGCTCGAAGATGGACGGATCGACCTTGGCATTGAAAACCTCATCCAGCCGCGCAAGCAGTTTGTCGCTGCCCCCGTGTGCAGCGGCCAGGCCGGCCACGTCCTGCGGCACATACCAGGAATACTGCCAGGCATTGCCTTCGGTGTAATCGGTGCCGTAGCCGCTGGCACTGGGGTCGAACGGCGTGCGGAAGCTGCCATCGCGCTTGCGTGCGCGCATGAAGCCGGTGTCCTTGTCGAAGGCGTTGCGCCAGTTGCCGGCGCGCTTGTCGAAGGTGGCCGCAACATCGGCCTTGCCCATGGCCTGCGCCATGCGCGCGATGGTCCAGTCGTCGAAGGCGTACTCCAGTGTCTTGCTGGCTGCTTCGCCTTCCTCGTCGATCGGCACATAGCCCAGCTCGCGATACTGCGCGATGCCGTCATAGGGACCGTAGTTCGCGGTCTCGACCATCGCCTTCAGCGCCTTGTCGGCGTCGAAGCCGCGGATACCCTTCACGTACGCATCGGCGATCACCGGCACCGCGTGGTAGCCGATCATGCACCAGTCTTCCAGGCCGTGGAACGACCACACCGGCAACATGCCGTACGGGCTGTGGTCGTGGTGGGCGAGCATGGAATTGACGAAGTCGCTGTTGCGCTTCTCCGGCTGTACCAGGGTCAGCAACGGATGCAGCGCACGGTAGGTGTCCCACAGCGAAAACGTGGAGTAATTCGTGTAGCCCTCTGCCTTGTGCACGGCGTTGTCCGAGCCGCGGTACTGGCCGTCGGCATCCATGAACAGCGTCGGCCCCAGCATCGTGTGGTACAGCGCGGTGTAGGCGCTGCGGCGTGCATGTTCCGGCGCCTCGATATCGAGCACCGACAACGCCTGCGTCCATTCCTGCTTGGCCTGCGCACGCACGCGGTCGAAATCGAAGTCCGCCACTTCGGCGTCGAGGTTGGCGATGGCGCCGGCCTCGCTGACCGGCGAAATGGCCACCTTCACCACCAGTGGCGCGTCCAGCTTGCCGAAGGCGAACGTGCCGACCAGCTGACGACCCTCGATCTGCGCACGCTGCGCCGGGTTCTTCTCGCCCGGCGGCGGAAAGCCCTTGTAGACGATGTCCTGCTCGGTGTTGTGCAGTTCATGCCCGGCCAGCGGACGCGAGAAACGCATCGCGAAGTACAGCTGGCGGCCCGGCGCCCAGCCGCGGGTTTCGCGGAAGCCGGTCACCGTGCCATCGGCGCGCACCCGCACCCGCGACCACAGCACCTTGCCCGGGTAGTCGTACATGCTGGTACGCATGTCCAGCAGCACCTTGGCCTCGGTGCCCTTCGGGAACGCATAGCGATGCACGCCCACCCGCGCACTGGTGGTCAGCTCGGCGCGCACCTTGTAATCATCCAGGGTGACCGCGTAGTAGCCCGGCTCGGCCTTCTCATCGTCGTGGCGGAAGCGCGAGGCATAACCGCTGCGCGGCTTTTCCGGATCGCCGCGCTCCAGCCCCGGCGTACCGGTGAACGGCATCAGCAGGATGTCGCCCAGATCGGAATGGCCGGTGCCGGAAAAATGCGTGTGCGAGAAACCGACGATGCTGCTGTCGTCGTAACGGTAGCCGGCCGCCCAGCCATAGGCCTTTTCGCGCGGCTGGATGCGCGTATCCGGGCTGAGCTGGACCATGCCGAACGGCACCGTGGCACCGGGATAGGTGTGGCCTTCGCCGCCGGTACCGATGAACGGGTCGACCGCCGCGTAGGCGCGCTCTGCAGCGGATATCGGCGTGGCGGCCAACGCGGCGCCGGAAGCCAGCATGGCAGTGGCGGCAACGGCGATCAGGAAACGACGGTCCAGCGTGGGCATCGGCATTTGGATCGATTCAGGCGATGGCCGGATGCTAGCACCGGCATAGCCATGTCGCATGCTGCAGTGCGGCCGTCGGGATTGGCGCGTCGGTTTGCACTTAATTGCATGGCCGCGTGACGAATCGGCTCATAGGCTTGTCGCCTACCTCTTCATCAGCTGACTGCTATGCGTCAATTGTTGTCCATAACCTCCCCTCTGAAAGACCACGCCTTTTGCAGAGGGCGAAACAAGACGACACATCAATTGGCGCGTCGCGCCATGAGCTGTGCAGGATGGCGCCGCAGCGGACATACCGCTGCCGGGATTGGAACCCCCGAAAAGAAAGAGGGACAGACATCGCTCGTCATAAATGCGACGGGCACTGCCCGCCACCCTCGCGGTGGCCATCACACCCAGGGAGTTCCCGCATGATCCACGAACGTCCGCTCAGCCCGGCCATGGAGTCGCTGCTCCATCGCATCGAACAGGCCTTCAACAGCGCCGAGGGCATGGCCATCCTCATCGGCGAGCAGTACGGCCCGGAGCCGAAGCCACCCGCGCCGATGGGCTACAACCCGAAGCAGATTGCCATGGCGATGATCATGCTGAGCCAGCACGGGCGATGCCTGCTGCAGGCGCTGCGTGAGGAGGCGGAGAAGGTGACGCTTCACTGATCCGGAAGGAAGACTCAGACACTTACCAGCCGCGCTGCCGATGGTCCGCCACCTCCACCTATCACGATGCAGGCATCGCGCATGGAAACCCTGCAGGTGCTCGCCCACCCGAAATGCTGTGGGGTGACGCCTAGGAGTTGTCGTTCAAGGGCGATGCGGCCACCGACACCGAGCTGATCGAGCAGCTGCAGTCAATCTGGCAGTGCCGCCTGCAGGGTTGCCAGGTCGGCACTGTCCAACGGCCGCACCACCCGTGCCACCTCGTGGCCGTCATGCAGCAGCACGGCGGTCGGCCACAGCTTCACCTTGAACGCACGGCCCAGCGGCTTGCCCTTGCCATCCTCGATTTTCCAATGCACCAGATCGTTGGCATCCACGAAGGCCTGCAGCGCCGCCTGTGCGGCTTGGCAGTGGCCGCACCACGGTGCGCCGAACTCCAGCAGTTGCCAGCCCGGCTGTGCTTCCACATCCGCATGGGCCGGCTCTACCGAGAGGTGATCACGCATGAACGGCATGTGCGTTACGCCGCCAGCGCCTTCTGGATATCGGCCAACGGTGCGTTGGTCAGATCCTTGGCGATATCACCCAGCAGGCGCGACTGAACTTCCTTGTGCAGCAGCGGCCGGATGCGGCCCAGCGTGGTCGGGTCGGCCACCAGCACCAGGTGCGCGTAGCGGTTGTTCAGCGCATCGTCGTTGAGCTGCTCGGCGACCTGCTTGGCGAAGGTGGCTTCATTGAGCTGCGAGATCGACATGTCCTTCGGCACCGCGCCGGCCGGCCCCTGCCCCGAGATGCCCTGCTCGCTGATGTCCTGCAGGCGCAGCTCACCTTCCTGCTTCAAGCTGAGTTGATGCTCGTTGCCAACGTTGGTGAACACGCGGGCAGAACCACCATCGGCGACGATGATGAGGGTGCCTTCGGGAATGCGACGGGTCATGCGATGTTCCTTGTGGAGTGCGTTCACCTGCACCGTAGCCAGCCGTGCGTGAGCGGCGCGGCCACAGTTCGTTCAACGCATGTCATCACAGGTGCGCTGCAGATGAACAGGCGCGATGGAACACAGCGTGCAGATCAGGCCGCTTCGCTGCACGCTCACACCGATGCCGTTATGATGAACGGATGATCGACACGACCCACTACGTGACGGGCGCACCTGTTACGTGGGAAGCACTGCCGACCGGCGCTTCGCTTGCCACGCATGTTCCCGCCCAGCATTTCCATCGCCTCGCGCTGGATCCTGGCGGCTGACGCCCGCAGGCCCTTCTGCCTGCATTCCCCACGCTGATGTGACACCCGGCCGCTGACTGCGCTGCCGCGGTGATCCCGTTTCCGTGTTTCCGCCCCTGCGGCGGTGCCGTGCCGTGCGCGTGGCATCGCGCCTGCACCTGTTTCCGGAACACACCCATCGCTCATTCCCCCACCTGACAGGGAGCCTCCATGCAGGACACCCCCGATTCACATGCTCATTTCGGCTGGTTCAAACGCCGCCGCCACCTGAAGGTCGATGAGATCACCGTTGTCGACAAGCCCATGCTCAAGCGCGCCGTCGGCGCCGCTGCACTGGGCAATGCCATGGAGTGGTTCGATTTCGGTGTGTACGGCTATCTGGCCGTCACCATCGGCCAGGTGTTCTTCCCCTCCAGCAATCCCACCGCACAGGTGATCGCGGCCTTCGCCACCTTCACCGTGGCATTCCTGGTGCGGCCGCTGGGCGGCCTGGTGTTCGGCCCGTTGGGCGATCGTTACGGCCGCCAGAAAGTGCTGGCGTTCACCATGATCCTGATGGCGCTGGGTACCTTTGCCATCGGCCTGATTCCCTCCTACGAGCGCATCGGCATCTGGGCGCCGGTGCTGTTGCTGCTGGCGCGCGTGGTGCAGGGCTTTTCCACCGGCGGTGAATATGGCGGTGCAGCCACCTTCATCGCCGAGTACTCCACCGACCGCAACCGTGGCCTGATGGGCAGCTGGCTGGAGTTCGGCACGCTGGGCGGCTACATCGCCGGCGCCGGCACCGTCACCGCACTGCACATGCTGTTGAGCAGCGAGCAGATGCTGGACTGGGGCTGGCGCATTCCGTTCCTGGTGGCCGGCCCGCTGGGCCTGCTCGGCCTGTATATGCGCATGAAGCTGGAGGAAACCCCTGCGTTCCGCGCCTTCGCCGAGGAAGCGGAGAAGCGCGAACATGACCGGCCCGGGCTGGGCGCGTTGTTCCAGGTGCACGGCCGCCAGCTGCTGGTGTGCATGGGCCTGGTGCTGGTGTTCAACGTCACCGACTACATGCTGCTGACCTACATGCCCAGCTACCTCAGCGTCACCATGGGCTATGCCGAGAGCAAGGGCCTGCTGCTGATCATCATCGTGATGCTGGTGATGATGCCGCTGAACATCGTCGGCGGATTGTTCAGTGACAAGCTGGGCCGCCGCCCGATGATCATCGGTGCGTGCATCGCGCTGCTGGTGCTGGCGGTGCCGTGCCTGCTGCTGGTTGGCAGCGGCAACGACTGGATGATCTTCCTGGGCCTGATGCTGCTGGGCCTGGCGCTGGTGTGCTTCACCAGTTCGATGCCGTCCACGCTGCCGGCGCTGTTCTATACCCCCGTGCGCTACAGCGCGCTGTCGATCGCCTTCAACGTGTCGGTGTCGCTGTTCGGTGGCACCACGCCGCTGGTGACCGCGTGGCTGGTGGAGCGTACCGGCGATCCGCTGGTGCCGGCCTACTACCTGATGGGCGCGGCGGTGATCGGCCTGGTGACCATGCTGTTCGTGAAGGAAACCGCCGGCCTGCCGCTGCGCGGTTCACCGCCGGCCGTGGGCAGCGACAAGGAAGCGGCCGCGCTGTTGAAGAGCGACGCGCCGGTGACCGTGGACCCGAGCTTGCCGCCGTTGCCCGACGTTGCGGAGCCCGAGCAGGGGAAGCCGGCCTGAGGCCCAGCGCGAAACGCGATCCACGAATAACGTGGATCTACGGTGTGGCGTTCAATTCCATCGCGCGCATCACGATGGGCTTGGCCCAGTCCGGGGTGTGCAGCAGTTCGGCCACCGACACCGGGTATTGCAGCTGGCCCTGCGCCATTGCCAGCACCGGCAGCGGTTCGACACAGCCCTCGGCATCGGCCGGGGCGCTGTTGTCGTAGACATGCAGTTCGGCCAGGTGCGGCAGCAGGTCCAGCAGGTTCTCGCGCGCGGAATCAAAACGCGCGCGGATCTTCTCGACCGGAATGTCGTGACCACCAGCAGCCACCCGCGCGGCCACGCGGGCGATGTGCAGCTCGACGTTGGCCAGGCCACAGAACCAGATCGCGACGTGGTGCCGTTCGCAGGCCTCGCGCAGCAGGCGCGGAATGGTGTTGCCGCCCAGCGTGGTCTCGAAAGCGAAGTCGGTGCCGTCGGCCATCGCCTGGCGCAGGCGACGGGTGCCTTCCTGCCAGGCTTCGGCGTTGGCCTCGGGCAACGGCCAGCCAGCTTCCACCAGGCGCCGGGTGAACGAATCCGGGTTGAACCAGCTCAGCCCTTCGGCCTCCAGCCAGGTGCCCAGCAGCGAACTCTTGCCGGCGCCATTGACGCCGGCCAGCACCAGGATCCGCCCCATCGGTCAGAGCGGACGGCCGAGGGTGACCTTGCGGCCGCGACGGATCGGCTGGCCCAGCACCTTGCCCAGCCCCTCGCCGCGCTGCAGGCCGGCCAGGGTCTGGTCGAACTCGCTGCGCAGGCGCATCAGCTGTTCGCTGCGTTCACCGGCATCACCGCCGGCCGCCTTGGCCAGCAGTTCCTGGTAGGTACGGATGTCCACGATCACCGCTTCGGGGTGGTTGTGGTTGGTGATGACCAGCGCCTGCTTCTCGCGCACGGTGCGCATCAGGCTCGGCCAACCGCGGGTCTTCACCGACGAGGCCGGTGCCTTTTCAAGGCCGGGCAGATCCAGCGGCAGGGTCATGGCACAGCTCCGGGTAGAGGTGGACTATGGCCACTATACCCAATTTGGCCAAATTGGGGATAAACCGGGTTTCACCGGGCCGGCCCGGGCTGCGGCGCATCGGTCTGCAGCAGGCTGTCGCGCTCGCGCAGCGGGAACCGGATCCAGGCATCCAGCCCCTGTGGGCTGAAGCGCAGCTCGCCAGTCCCGGCCAGTTCATACGGCACGCGCTGCTCGATCAGGGTACGGCCCAGGCCGCGCTGCCGGGGCAGCGCCCAGCCCTCTACTTCGGCATGGCGCTCGCACCAGTGCAGGCCCAGCCAGGGGTGTTCATCCTGTACCTGAAGATGCCAGGACACCTCGACGCGGCCGCTGTCATGGCTCAGCGCACCATGCCGGAGTGCATTGGTGGCCAGCTCATGGATGGCCAGCGACAGCACTTCGGCCGCCTTGGGCGGCAGCAGCACATCCTCGCCCTGCAGGCAGTAGGCGGCCATCGACGGCGTCTCCGCCGCGATTTCCTCGTTGAGCATGCCGCGCAGGCAGACCCCGGCGTTGGCGCCGCGGGTCAGCAGGCTCTGGGTACGCGCCAGCGACATCAGGCGCCCGCACAGGCGCTCGGCATATTCATCCACGCTGCCGACCGACGCGCGGGTGCGCCAGGCAAGGGCGTGGATGGTCGACATGATGTTGCGCACCCGGTGTTGCAGTTCGGCCAGCAGCACCGACTGGCGCTCGGTGGCGCGCTTGAGGTCGTCGATGTCCACGGCAATGGCGAACACGCCGCTGACCTCGCCATCGGCATCGCGCAACGGCGCAGCGGCAACCCGCGTCCAGCGCGCGCGCCCATCGTCATGCAGGTACTGGAACTCCAGCCCCGGCACCACGGTTTCACCGCGCATCGCCCTGGCAATGGCGAAATCATTGGGCCCGATCGCGCTGCCGTCGGCGTGCCAGCCCCGCCAGCGGTGCTGGTTGTCTGCATCGGCCGAGGGCACCTTGCCGGTAGGCAGATAGGCGCGCATCTGGTCGTTGGACAACAGCATGCGACCGTCCAGATCGACAATGCACAACCCCACCGGCAACATCCTGAAGGCCAGCTCGAGGCGACGCTCGCTCTCGCGCCGACGCAGTTCTTCGCGCTCGCGTGCGGCCTGTGCCAGATGCGCGGCGGTGGTCTCGAACATGGTCACCAGCACGCCGTTGATGCGCCCTTCCTCGCCGCGGATCGGGCTGTAGGTGATGGTGAACCAGACATCCTCCAGGCGGCCGTGCCTGGCCAACGGATACAGCTTGTCCTCGAAGGTGAGGGTTTCGCCCTGCCAGACCCGGGTATAGAGCGGCCCATTGATGTGCCAGACCTCGGGCCAGCACTCGCGGGTCGGCTGGCCGAGCCCGGCCGGATGCCTGTCGGCGAGGATCTCGGCATAGCCGTCGTTGTAGAGCTGCACCAGCTGCTCGCCCCACAGCACGATCATCGGGAAGCCGTGGGCCAGCATCAGGTCCACCGTGGCGCGCAGGTGCGGCGGCCAGCGGTCCATCCCGCCAAGGGGCGTGGACGCCCAGTCATGGCGGGCAATGCGCGCAGCCATCCCATCGAGTCGGGCGTGCAGTCGCAGCGCCGGCGGCATGCCGGCCTGCCGGTCGGCGGTGTGGAAACCTTCGATACGGCGCCCCATACAGCCCGGTCAGGCGATGCCCGCAGACGCCTGCGGTGCAGCGACAAGCCCGGCCAGCTGCTGGACCAGGGCTTCGATGTGATAGGGCTTGGTGCAGCGCGGGGCCGTGGCGAAACGGCTCGGCAGGTTGTCGTCGTAACCGGAGGTGAGCAGGAACGGCGTCCCTGCCTCCGCCAGGCGATCGGCCAATGGATAGACCTGTTCGCCGCCGAGATTGATGTCGAGCAGTGCGACGTCGATCGGATGGGTGTCGACCAGCTGCCCCAATGCCTGCAGGTCACCGGCAGGGCCGATCACCTGTGCGCCCTTCAGTTCCAGGTAGTCGACCAGGAACATCGCGATGGCGAATTCATCTTCCGCCACCAGCACGCGCAGCCCTTTCAGGCCCTCTGGTTTGTTACCGGCTTCCAGCACGCCCTGCACTCCTCGATGCACGCGACCCGCCTGCGGTCGCAACGAGGGCAGGATGCGCGATCCGGCCTACAAGAGCACGTGACGATCGATGAAGAGCGGAGACTGCCGGCCTCTATCTCAGAACGCGCGCTCCCACTTCAGGCTGAGCAGGCTGCGGTCGTGGCTGTACAGCCAGCCGACATTGCTGTCGATGCGCGCGTAACGCAGGCTCAGGCTGGGCACCAGCCCGGCGACCGCCAGCCGTTCGCTGCGCACGATGGCGATGAGGTTCTGTTCGCTGTCCTCGCGCCGCGCCTCCAGCAACGGGCTCCAGGCATCGTAGTCACGCTCGCGCAATGAAACGAACACGGTGGCGGTGGTACCCGGCCACTGGCGCGCGGCCCCCAGGCGCAGGCCTCGCTGGCGGTACCCGTTGGCCGGATTGGCGGCACGGCTGTCACTCAGGTCCAGTCCGGCAAAGAGGGTCCAGCGCGGGTTGAGCGCACGGAACCAGGTGGCATACACCGCAGCCAACTCACCGTCGTAATTGCTGGCCAGGCCACGCTGGCGATAGCGCTGGCGCTTCCAGTCAGCCTCCAGCTTGAGCAGGCTGCGCGCGTCCAGCGCATATTGCCATTCGCCGTGCAGCCCGCTGCCGCCCTGCAGAGCTCGATTGCCCAGGCCCTGGTAGTCATAGCTCGGCGCGATCTGCAGGGTATGCCGGGCGCTGCGCCAGCTGTAGCCGGCCTGCACACTCGCATTGAGCTCGTTGTAGGCGCTGTGCCCGCGCCAGGCCTGGCCGAACGCAAGCCCGCGCACATAGACGCCATGATGACCGGCCAGCGCCCAGCGACGTTCCAGGTTGCCGTCGTAGTCCAGGCCCATCGCGCGTTGGGCATCGGGAAGATTGCGCTGGATGATGCAGGTCTCGCCCATGCCGAACAGGCAGGTGCGGCTGGCCGAGCTTCGGTTGATGTTGTCGCTCCATGCCGGGCCGGCGGCCAGCGCTCCTTTCCAGCGCTGGCGCGCCTGCAGCGCAGCCAGGTAGGCGTCCACCCGTCCGCGCACACCTGCGGTGGCGGGGTCGTCGGCATTGATGCCACCAGTGATGGCCGTGAACAACGCCACGGCATCGCGGTCGCGCTGGTCTTCGGCATAGACCCGCGCCAGTTCGAGGCGGGCCGGCAGGAAATCCGGTTGTGCCTGCAGCAGCGCCTCGTATTCGTTGGCCGCGCGGCGGTGGTTGCCGGCTACCCGCGCCAGGCCGCCCTGCGCGTAGTGGCGCAGCAACGGGTCGTGGCCGGGCAGTTCGATGTATTCATCCAGGAAGCGTTGCGCGGCGCCCCATTGCTGATGCTGCAGCGACAGGTACAGCGCCTGGCCCAGATCGTCGACGGTGCGCTCCACGCGCAGGGTCTGGCCGTCGATGGTGATGGTCGGCCGCTCCGACTCGGCCTGCCGCAGGCGCTGCTGGTCCTGCTGCTGGTGGCGCAGTTCGCTGCCCTGCTCAAGCACGCGACGAAGGTCATCCTGCTGGGCGCGCACATCGGCAGCGGCCAGCAACAGGATCACAAGGAAGATGGGATGGCGCATGGTCGATCCGTGGTGGTGCATGCAGCGGGCCGAAGCAGGGACTGGCGGATCGCGGCTTGTCCCTGCCCTGCCCCGTCAGGGGCGTGGCAATCAGTTCTTGCTGCCGCCGAAGGCGGTGTCGTACTGGCTGTTGCCGGCGAAGGTGGCGATGCCGGCCAGGGTGGCGGCGTTGGCGCCGAAGAACTGGCCCTGGGTGGTGCCGTTGACGCTGCCATTGACGTTGGCCGAACCGGCGAACGATGCGTCGGCACTGTTGATGTTGGCAACGATGGCCAGGTTCAGGCCATTGCCGGACAGTGCACCGTCCAGGGTGCCGGCACCGAAGTCGGCATCGAACGTGCCGCTCAGCAGGTTGCTGCCGTTGAACTTGTTCAGACCAGCCACGGTGTAGGACGCCACACCGGCGGGCAGCGTGGTGCCGGCGCGGTCACCGACGAAGTAGACCTGGCGGTTGTTGAAGCCACCGGCGGCGCCATCCTTGGACCATTCACCAAACCAGACATCGCCACTGCCGACCTTGACGAAGTTGAAGTGGCCCATGCCGGCGTGGCTGCCCGGTGCGCCGGTGATCGGCATGGCCAGGGTACGTACCGTCACGCCATTGACGGTGGTGGGTGCCGAGTAAGCGCTCAGGCCCTGGAAGTCCACCGGCTTGGCCTGGGACACGGTGCCGACACCGATACCGGCCTTGCCAGCGCGGTGCGGGCCGCCATTGACCTGCGATTCGCCCACCGCCACGTACAGCTCGGCATCGGTCTTGGCGCTGGCGGCACCGACGATATCGGCAGCATGCGCGGCACCGGCCAGAGCCAGCGAGGCGGCAACGGCGAGAACCGAACGGGAGATCATTTTCATGGTATTGCTCCTTGATTGAGGGAACTACGGGTACAACGCTTGAAAGTGGGAGATCAGAAGCGCGCGGTGACGCCGAGCTTCAGGGTGCGGCCCGGCGCCGGCAGCGTGGACCGTGTGGCCGGATCGACGTAGTAGCGGTTGCCGAGGTTGCTGCCGACCAGTTCGACGCTGGCATGCTCGTTGAAGCGCCAGCGCGCATAGGCATCGACGGTGGTGATGTTTCCCCAGGTGAACGGCACGTTCTGCCAGAGCAGGCCGCTGCCGCCGCTCAGCAGGCGGTCACGGTAGGCCTGCAGGTCAGGGTTCTCGTGGCGCTGGTAGTGCACGATGCGGCTGCCCAGTTCCAGGCGCTCATCGAACAGGCGCGTGCCCAGCGACCAGTTGATCGACAGCTTGGGAATGGCCTGGGTCAGCAGGTAGCCACCGACGAAGCCGTCCTGCACGCAGTTCGGCACCAGGCCGCGGTTCGCGTCCAGCAGCACCGCCGTGCTCTCGTCACACACTTCGTTTTCCAGCGTGCGGGTGATGCCCAGATCGGTGAAGAAGCGCCGGTTGTCGAAGCGCGCCTGCAGCTCGATGCCGCGGATGGTCTGCTTGTCGATGTTGTCGAACAGGAAGTTGCCGTCGCGCTCGATCACGTCCCGGGTCTTGTGCACGTAGTAGGCCAGCTTGACGTCGGCATCGGCGGTGTTGCCGAACAGGGCCGACAGGTTGTGCACGTAGCCGATCTCGTAGTTGTAGGCGTGCTCGGGCTTGAGCGCGTACAGCGGATTGAGGCTGCCGGAAAAGGCGATGGTGCTTTCGAACATGCTCGGGAACCGCACTGCTTCGCTGTAACGCACGTAGGCACGGGCGGCCGGGGACAGGTGAGCCGTGGCCGAGAAGGTCGGTAGCCAGGCATGGTCGCGCCGGTGGCTGTTGCGCCCATCCACCGGCCGCGACTGCACGCTGTTGCCGATGTTGCAGACCTGGTCGCTGCCGGCAAACACCGGCTGCACGCCGGGAATGGCCGCCACTTCACCATTGAGGCAAGGGTTGCCTGCGCGCGTGTAGTTGCCATCGGCATCGGGCAGCCACGGCCGGGTATGTTGCACCGGGCGCGGGGTCTCGTACGGCGCCAGCAGGTTGCGGATGCTCTGGTCGATGAACCAGCCCATGCCCCGCTTTTCCCAGACGGCGCGGCGCGCTTCCAGTGCATCGATGCGTGACTGCAGGTCTGCCGGACGGGGCAGCAACTCGTTCACGGTGTACTGCGCTTCCTTGCCACCTACGCCCTTGGTCAGCAGCTCGGGGTGCGCCTCGAGGAAATCATCGAAGGCCCAGTAGCGGCTGTAACGCACGCCTGCGTTGAGGGTGAGGAAGTCCACCGGACGCCACTCCAGGGTGAGGTAGCCTTCGCCCTCCTGGCGGCGCCCGGCACGCGGGAACATGCGCCAGCCATCGGTGGTACCGAAATACGGATCGGTCGAGCCGAGCTTCTCGTACTGCCAGTTGCCGCCCACGGTCAGGTCCAGGGTCGAATGCAGTGCGAAACGGTTGCTCAGGATCAGGCCGGTGCGGTCGTTGCGCGCGTTGGCCAGCGCGGTGTTGCGCAGGATCGGGCTGGCGTCCGGGTTCCATGCCGGGTTGCCCACCGCGAAGTTGGGAAAGCCACCGGCGGTGTAGGTGTCGCTTTCCGTTTCCGTGCGCCACAGGTTGGCGTACAGGTCCAGCCAACGACTGCCGGCTGGCTGGAAGCGGTACTCCAGGTTCCAGGCATCCGAATCGACGCGGCTGAGCGGCCACTGGATGCGCCCATAGTCCGGCGCGGACAGGATCCGCGACGGCATGATCTCGCCGTAGTGCGACAGCGTGCGCCGCCAGGTGGCCTTCAACTGCTGGTCGTCGTTGATCTGCCAGCTGCCCTTGACCAGCCACGATTCCTGCTCGCTGGAGGTGTTGGGCACTTCATCGCCCGGCTTGAAGTAGCGCGCCAGCGTGGTGATGTAGTCGATGCCCTGGTATTCGTACTTCTCGCGCGGGTCCTGGTCGTAGTAGCCGCTGCCCTTGCTGCCGGAGAAGTAGTTGCCGCGCTTGCGCCAGGCGTAGGCGGCCATCAGGTCGACGTTGTCGCCACGCACGCCCAGCGCCAGGCGCCAGGCCTGGTCCTCGCCATCGAAGGGGTTGTTGCCACTGCGCGACTTCACCGGCACCACCAGGGTGCGGTCGTCATAGGGCGAGTTCGGCGAGCCCTGCGGGAAGCCGGGTACCGTGCGGTAGTCCTCGCCGGTATGCAGCCGCGGCAGGCGCGGTGCCACCGCATTGCTGCTGCCTTCGATCTTCAGCTCCCCGCCAAAGCGCTCGCCGGCCGCAACAATGTCGTCAACGTCGATGGTCTTGATCACCAGCGCGCCACCGATCCCGCTGTGCACATCGCGCACCAGCCCTGGCCCCTTGATGACCTGGATGCCACCAATCAGGTTGGGATCGATGTAGTTGCGGTTGCTGACGCCGTTGTAGCCGCGCCAGACGGTCAACGCCTGTTCGCCCCCGTCGATGCTGACCGGCACCCGCCCCGGCCCCTGGATGCCGCGGATGTTGATGTCCAGTGCCCCACTGTTGCGCGCATCGCCACTGAACACGCCGACCAGATCCTTGACCACGTCGGCCGGGTTGGAGCCGCGATAGCGTTCCACCCGGTCGCGCCCCGAATACGCCGTGGTCAGGTCCAGCGCGAACACATCATCGTAGCCGCGCCGATCACGGGCCTCGCCCCCTTCCGACTGCAGGCGACCGGCCACGTCCAGTGTCTCGGTCACCCGCACCCCTTCCCCTTCACCCGCCTCCGCTGCGGCACGCAGACTCCAGGTGCCGTCCATGCCGCGTTGCGCGCGCACCCCGCTACCGCGCAGCAGCTGCTGCAGGGCCTGCATCTGGCTGTATTCGCCCTGCACTGCACTGGAACGACGGCCTTCCACCAGGTCACTGCGGAACACCACCTGGGCATCGGCCTGGCGACCGAACGCACGCACGGCGTCGGCCAGCGGCTGCTCGGGAATGGCGTACTGGCGCAGCGGCGCAACGACCGCCGGTTGCGCCTGCGCGGCCGGCACCCCGGCCAACGGCAGCAGTACGGTGGAGATGGCCAGGGCCAGGACGGTGGCGCGACGGTGACAGGCGGATGCCGTGGACGGCATGGACAGGAACTCCTCAAGCGGGGCGGAACCGCCGGCACATCCGGTGCCGGTGGCATGACTGGCTTGAGGAAAAACGGTGTTTCGCTCTGGCTATACCTCTATAGACAGCCGCATGCGGCGACTGCCCACGGATTTTTCATGTTTTTTTCATGCATCCGATCCGGCGCCGCACCAACCGGGCTTTACCAGACCACCATCGCCCCGCCGGGCAGGCGCTGCACGCGCAACCCGGCCTGTGCAGCCACTGCATCGATGCCCGTTTCCGGGTGCTGCAGGTGGAACAGGCCGCTGACCCGCACGCGGGCACCCTGCCCGCCCAGCACCCAGACCGGTGCACGGCGGTAGCGCCCCAGATCGGCAATGGCCTGTGCCGCCGGCAGATCGTCGATCACCACTTCACCGCGCCGCCACGGCGCTACGCCATCGGGACCTACCTGCTGCAGCGGTTGCAGCCAGCGCCCGTCACGGAACACACGTGCCTGCCCCGCATGCAGGCGCTGCACGCTGCCATCGCCCGGGCGCACATCGACCGCGCCCTCGCTGACCTGGGTGGTGACCGTGCTGTCCTGCATCGACACGCTGAACGCGGTGCCGATGTCATGCACCTTGCCACCCGCCGCCTCGACCTGGAACGGGCGGGCCTCGTGTGCCACCTGGAACCAGGCCTGGCCGCGCAGCAGGCGCAGGTGCCGTTGCTGACCATTGAAATCGATGGCCAGCGCGGTACCGGCATCCAGCACGGCAGTGCTGCCATCTTCCAGCTGCACCACGCGCGGCGCATCGCTGCTGCGCAGGTCGCTGCGTGCCAGCAGCATTGCCTGCGGTGCGGCGGCGACCATCAACACCACGGCAGCGGCCGAGGCCAGCAGCCATGGCAGGCGGCGGCGCGGCGCCAGCCGCCGCAGTCCTTGGCGATCAGCCGTCAACTCGGGCAGCGCGGCCAGCACCTCGGGCCCGGCGGCATCCAGCCCCTGCCAGAAGGCCTGCTGCTTGCGCCAGGCCAGCGCATGGCGCGGATCGGCCTGCAGCCAGCGCTGCAGGGTTCGTTGCTGGCGTTCCGGCAGCGGGCCTGCACTGCACCGGATCACCCAGCGCAACGCCTGCCTGGCCTGACGCGGCGAGGGTTCGGACGTGGTCATGGTTGTGGCCTGCCGCACCGCGAACGGGTGCGCTTTCCTGTTGTGACAACGGCGGGCGCGATCTGCCCACGGCAATCGCCGTTCATCGCCGTGCTCCCTGCTGGTGCTGCTGGATCAACAGCGCTGCGCGCAGTACGTGCTTGCCGACCAGGCTCTTGGAGATTCCCAGGCGCGTGGCGATCTCACGCTCGCTCAGGCCCAGGTAGCGGTTGAGCACGAAGCACTCGCGCACCTGCCCGGGCAGCGCCAGAATGGTCTGGGTGATCTCACGCAGCTGTGCCTGGTCCAGCGCCTGCGCCTCGCCATCGTGGCCGGCCCCGGCCATGTCGGCGGCGTACTCGGCCATCGCGCGCCGTTCGCGGGCATCGGCCTGGCTGCGGTTGAGCGCGTGGTGATAGGCCATCCGGTACAGATAGCCACGCGGCTCCAGGATGGGCGGATCGCCGGGCACGCTGCTGGCCTTCAGGTACAGGTTCTGCAGGGTGTCCTCGGTACTGGCCGGGTCGAGGTAGCGCGCGATGAAGCGAGACAACGCACGGCGCTCGCGGATCAACAGCTCGACCAGCGCCAGGGCATTGGGAGACATAGGTGCCAAGGCCGGACCGGGGAATGATGGGCGTGATGGCGACGGTCCGGAGGTGAATTGTGGGCTGCGTGGCCGCAGGCGGCAAGCGAAGGCCCGTCGCGCGGCACCAGGATCATCCACGCATGGCGTGGATCTACCAGGCGGCGGATCCAGTGGATCCACGCCATGCGTGGATGCGGAGCCTACGGTTCATCCAACGCCTCGAAACGCTCGGCGAGGTAATCGAGCAGCGCCCGCACGGCCGGCAGCAGTCCGCGCCGCGACGGGAACACGGCGTGCACGATGCCGTGCTTCGGCACCCACTCGGGCAACACCGGCACCAGCGCACCACGGGCCAGCTCCTCGCTGATCATCATCCGCGGCAGCATCAACACCCCCACCCCTGCAACCGCGGCGGCGCGCAGCGCGATCATGTCATCGCTGACCAGGCGCGGGCGATGGTGCACGCTGGCCTGCACACCGCCGGGCCCGGTGTACTCCCAGACGTGCTGCTGGCTGGGCGATGCCAGATCGACGCTCGGCATCGTCGCCAGGTCGGCCGGCACCTGCGGCGTGCCGAGCTGATCCAGCAGCGCCGGGCTGGCACTGGTGCACCAGGCGCGGCGCGCCAGCACGCGCACCACCAGGTCGCTGTCCTCCAGCGGCGGCGGCCGCACCCGTATCGCCACGTCCACGCCCTCGCCCACCACGTCCACGCGGCGGTTGGTGGCCTCCAGCTGCACCGTCACCTGCGGGTGCAGGGCCAGGAAGTCGGCCAGCATCGGGCCGATGCGCGCGTGCAGGATCGCGATCGGACACGCCAGGCGTACCGTGCCGCGCGGCTCGGCACGGGACAGTGCGATCGCCTCTTCAGCGGCCTCGGCCTCGACCAGCATCGCCTTGCAATGGCGATAGTAGTCCTGCCCGACCTCGGTGACCGAGAAGCGCCGCGTCGAACGCTGGATCAGCCGCACGCCCAGACGTTCCTCCAGCAGCGCGATGCGCCGGCTCAGTTTCGACTTGGGCATCGCCAGCGCCCGGCCGGCCTGCGAGAAGCCGCCGTGCTCGACCACCATGGCGAAGTAGAACAGGTCGTTGAGATCGCAGCGGCGGATATCGGCAATGAACACGGGGCGAATTCCTGCGCGCAAGGCTTGGGTCCATTGTTCACCAGATAGGACTATGACGGCAAATAGTGGCGTCTACCGGCCTCATTGTCTCGGCGATATCGTCTCACGCAACGAAGAACAGCGGCCGGCAGCCCCGGCCAGGAGGTCGCCATGAAGCATGTCACCGGTACCTACAGCGCGCCCCGCCAGCACTGGGTGGGCGACGGATTCCCCGCCCGCTCGATGTTTTCCTACAACACGCACGGCCAGCACCTGAGCCCGTTCCTGCTGCTGGACTACGCTGGCCCGTACAGCTTTGCGCCCAGCGACACCCCGCGTGGCGTCGGCCAGCATCCGCATCGCGGTTTCGAGACGGTCACCATCGTCTATGAGGGCGAAGTCGCCCATCGCGATTCAACCGGGGCCGGCGGCACCATCGGCCCGGGCGACGTGCAGTGGATGACCGCTGCCTCGGGCATCCTCCACGAGGAATTCCATACGCCGGAATTCAGCCGGCGCGGTGGCACGCTGGACATGGTGCAGCTGTGGGTGAACCTGCCGGCCCGGGACAAGATGGGCGCGCCAGGCTACCAGACCCTGCGCGACGCAGGGATTCCCTCGGTGGACCTGCCTGAGGGCGCTGGCCGCGTGCGGGTCATCGCGGGCACCTTCGACGGCCACGCCGGCCCAGCGCGCACCCACACGCCGATGGATGTCTGGGACATCCGCCTGCGCCAGGGCCACCACGCCGAACTGCCGGTGGCCGATGGCCGCACGCTGGCGCTGGTGGTGCTGAAGGGCTCGGTGCGGATCAACGGCGGCCCGCCGGTCGGCGAGGCACAGCTGGTCACCTTCGACCGCACTGGCACGGACGTGTTCGTCGATGCCGACAGCGACGCCACGCTGCTGCTGCTCAGCGGCGAGCCGATCGACGAGCCGGTGGTGGGCTATGGCCCGTTCGTGATGAACAGCCAGGCCGAGATCGCGCAGGCGGTCAACGACTTCAACAGCGGCCGCTTCGGCCAGATCGCGCACTGAGCGCTTCCGCGCGGCGGGCAATCACCCGCCGCGCCAACGGGCCATCGCCCCCTTCCCCAGGAGAATGACCATGAGTACCCCCGCCAACTTCAACGGCGCGCGCCCGGTGATCGATCCGGACAACGCCGCGATGCTGCTGATCGACCACCAGAGCGGCCTGTTCCAGATCATCGCAGACATGCCGTTCAGCACCGTGCGCGCCCACGCCACTACGTTGGCGAAGATGGCCACGCTGGCCCGGATGCCGGTGATCACCACCGCCTCGGTGCCGCAGGGCCCGAATGGCCCGCTGATCCCGGAGATCCACGACGCAGCGCCGCATGCGCAGTACGTGGCGCGCAAGGGTGAGATCAACGCCTGGGACAATCCCGAATTCGTTGCCGCAGTGAAGGCCACCGGCCGCAGGCAGCTGATCATCGCCGGCACCATCACCAGCGTGTGCATGGCCTTCCCGTCGATCGCCGCCGTCGCCGACGGCTACCAGGTGTTCGCGGTGATCGATGCCTCCGGCACCTATTCGAAGATGGCCGAGGAGATCACCCTGGCACGCGTGGTGCAGGCCGGCGTGGTGCCGATGGACACCGCCGCGGTGGCCTCGGAGATCCAGCGCAGCTGGAACCGCGATGATGCGCAGCAGTGGGCCGAGGTCTACACGAAGATCTTCCCGAACTACCAGCTGCTGATCGAGAGCTACCTGAAGGCGCAGGACGTGCAGAAGCACCACGAGCCGCTGGATTCGCAGCGCAGCTGAGCGCGCAAGGCGGTAGAGTGCAACGCGTCGGGCATGGCCCGGCGCTACAGAGGAGATCCCCATGGCCTACGCACGCATTGTTTCAACCGGCGGCAACTACCTGCACCACATCAGCAATGGCAGCTTCGATGTCGATGCGGACGAGCCCGCAACGCTGGGCGGCCAGGGCAAGGGCTTCGCTCCGTTCGACCTGTACCTGGCCTCGCTGGCGGCCTGCACCGCCATCACCCTGCGCATGTACGCGCAGCGCAAGGGCTGGGAGCTGGGTGAGTTCCATGCCGAACTACGCTCCGAGCGTGACGAGGATGGACGCTTCCACGTGCACCGCGTACTGCATGCCAGCGCGGAGCTGAGCGATGCACAGTGGCAGCGGTTGCTGGAGGTAGTGGAGAAGACCCCGGTGACCCTGGTGATGCGCGAGGGTGCACGCATCACCAGTGAGCGCGGGGGTGCGGCGTAACCCCATCCACGCGTGGCGTGGATCCACTTCAGCGCCGTGAATGCAGCACGGTGCGCTGGCGCATGGCGTTGAACTCCTGCTCCACCTGCTGGATGTCCTCGGCCTGGAAACCGGCCGCATCCAGCAGCTGGTCGGCAGCCGCCGCCGCCAGCGGATCGTCATCGCGCTGGCGCCAGCAGCGCGCCGGCAGGAAGTAGCCCACTTCGCTGCGCCCGCGCATGATCACCACCGGCCGGCCGGCATACAGCAGGAACTCCGCCAGATGCTGGCGCAGCCCTTCCACCGATACATAGGCCGGCCCGATACCCAGCACCTGGCTGGACGGTTCAGGACTTTCAAACAGCTTGCGACGGCTCATCCACTCCTCCTTTGGTGCAACGCGTGGTCTCCTTTCCTTAGACGGGCGCATCGCTGCGCCCCCGCCACGCCCGGCGTGATCTGCATCACGCGATCCGGCTAGAAGCCGGTATTGAACTCCAGCTGGAACACGTCAATCGACAGCGGCGCACCGGACACTTCCTTGGCCGCCATCCACTTGCCGCTGATCCAGCTGCGCGCATCCAGCGCGTAGGCACCGCCCACGTAGTAGCCGCGGGCATTGGTGCCACCCAGGTGGAAGTTGGGGTCGTTGTAGGCATCCGGCAGCGCATCGGCCTCGATGTGCTTGTAGCCCAGCAGTGCCTGCCACTGGCCCTTCTCCCTCAGCTCGGTGGCACCGAAGGTGGCCTGCACCATCCATGCGGTATCCCCACTGCGGAAGGTGTTGATGCTGGCGGTGCCGCCCGCGTCGTAGTTGTTGACGATGCCATTGTTGGCACGGCTGAACATCGCCTGCTTGTCGTAGGCCAGGTTGCGGATGTAGTCACCGTCCAGGCGCAGGCCGATGCCCTGCGCCAGCTGCGTATCCCAGCGCAGGTTCAGCGTGGCCAGGCGGAACGCCGAGGCCAGGCCGACGTACTGCGGGGTGGGCGTGTTGGCCGGGTCCAGCGGATTGCGCGCGATGTCGCGGATCAGCATCAGGGTGTTGCCCTTCTGCATGAAGGCCGGGCGCGACCAGTCGGTATCGCAGCCCACCGCACCTGCATACAGCGCGCATGGCGAAGACAGGCGGCCGCTGATGTTCTTGAAGTCGTAGTAGCCCAGCGCCGCGCGCAGCGCGTTGTCATCGCTGAAGCGCCAGTTCACGCCCACCTGCGCACCGGACAACCACTTGTTCTCGTTCGGGGTCTTGACCCGGCTCTGGCTGGGTGAACTGTCGGAGGTGTACTCCAGCGGCACCACCGCCAGGTTGCCGAACAGGTCGATGTCACCGCCGTCGAAGTCGTACTTAAGGTTGGCGGCCAGGCCGTCGAAGTTCAGGTCGTTGGAGAACAGCGTATCGCTGGTCCAGAACGGATTGCCGAAGCGGCCACCACGCACCGTCACCCAGTCCGCCGGGCTGTAGGCCAGCCAGGCCTGGTCCAGCCACACTTCCTTCTTGCTCAGGCCACCGCCCAGCTGTTCGGTGGTCGACACCGGGCCATTGCTGCTGCCGCTGGCCAGGCGCACGCCGGCGGTGGTGTGCTGGCCGATGGTCGCTTCGATGCCCAGGCGGGCACGGATGCGCCACAGGTTGCGGCGGTCCTGGCGGCTGTTCAACAGCGGCGGCAGCTGCAGGTTGGTGTTGGTGTTGGTATCGAAGCCATTGCCGGAATTGATCGCCGGCCAGTTGCTCACGATGTCGCTGTTGCGCTCGGAATAGAAGCGCGATTCGCTGCGCACGCGCATGTCACCGGTGACCTTGATGCGCTTGGTCCATTCGGCCACTTCGTTCGGCGCCGCCCAGCCTTCCGACTTCGCTTGCGCCATCACATCCTGGCGCACCTCGTCACGGATGCCGTCGCGCACGCTCTGCGGCACGTAAGGCACGCGCACATCGCCGGCTTCCAGGGCCACGCCGCCGCTGGCAGGCGCGCTACCGCTGGCGGCGGTGCGTTGGGCGGCGGCCGCCTCGGCTTCGGCCTGCACCAGCAGCGCCTGGCCGTCTTCGGGTTTCAGCGCGCCGCTGGCGATCAGCCCCTTGATCAGCTTGACCATGGTGGTTTCTGCGGCCATCGCACCGGCCGGGGCCGCCAGGCTGAGCAGCACGGCGCAGCACAGCAGCGCCCGTCGGGCCGGCCGCGGGCGGCGGGAGTCGGTTCGTGCGCGGTCGTGGTCGTTCATCACGGTTCTCATCGAAAGAGTGGAAATCACGGAAGTCGGAAATCAGGCCCCGGGCCGGCGGCCCTGGATCAGGACGCGGGCGGGGAAATCGAGCGACGGCGGCGGTGCCTGGTCGACCCTGCCGATGCGACGCAGCGCATCGAGCACGGCCGCATCGGCCTCCTCGTTGCCACTGCCGCGCACCAGCTCGACCTTTTCCAGGCGGCCATCGGCGGCCAGCCACACATTCACCTGCAGCTGGAACGCCAGGCGCTTGACCTTGTCGTCGCGTGCGATCGCCTGCTGCATCAGGTAGCCGAGGTAGCGGCCATAGGTGGCATTGCCGGCACCACCGCGGCCGACGCCGGACGTGCCGCCGCCAGTACCGGACTGGATACCGAAGTTGTCACCGCCGGCCTGTGCATCGGCATTCATCGTTACCGGGTCGGCGTTGTCCGGGGTCGGCGTCGGTTCTTCCGCCGGGGTCGGCTGATCCAGCGGCTCCGGCTCGGGTACCGTCTCTTCCGGCGTTTCCGGCTCAGGCGGCTTTTCCGGCGGTGGCGGGGGCGGTGGCGGAGGGGGCGGCAGCGCCAGCATCGGCGGCTGCACCACCGGCCTGCGGGTACTGGCGGTGTCCTTGAACAGCAGCCACCACACCGCGATGCCGAGCACCAACAGCGCGGCCAGCACCAGCGCCACGGTCACCAGCAGCTGGCGACCGCGCATGCCGGGCTCCGGCCGAGGGGGTTGATGGGCCGTCATGCCTCAGCCCTGTGCCTTGCCGGTGACCAGCCCGACCTGGGCCAGCTCCAGCCGCCGCAGCAGGTCCAGCACCTCGACCACGCGCGCGTACTGCACCTGCGCATCGCCGCGCACGATCACCGGGAAGTCCGGCGTGGTCGCGCGCTCGGTGCGCAGGCGGTCTTCCAGTTCAGCCATCGTCACCGGGTAGGCATCGAGGAACACCTGGCCACTGGGGTCGATGGTGATCGCCTTGGTTTTCGGCTTCTCCAGCGCCACGCTGTTGCTGGCCTTCGGCAGGTTGACCTCGATGCCGGGGATGGAGGCGTTGCTGGTCAGGATGAAGATCACCAGCACCACCAGCAGCACGTCGACGAAGGGCGTCACGTTGATGCCCTTCTCGCGCTTCTTGATGCCGAACTTCGCCTTCTGGCCCATGGCGCGCCCCTCAGTCCTGGACCGCGGCCGGGCCGCGCCCGTCCTGCTCTTCGGCCAGGCGCGCGGCGAACTCGTCGATGAACACCGCCATGTCCGCGCCGATCGCCTCGGCGCGTGCACCCAGGTAGTTGTAGCCGAACAGCGCAGGGATCGCGACGCCGAGGCCGGCTGCGGTACACAGCAACGCCGCAGCCATGCCCGGCGCCACCGAGTTGATGTCCACCGCGCCGGCCATCGCCGCCACCACGAACACCAGCATGATGCCGATGACGGTGCCGAACAGGCCCACATACGGTGCGCCTTCAATGGTGGTGGACAGCCAGTTCATGCGCCGCGCCATGCCTTCCTGTTCGCGCACCATCACCGCATCCATCGAGGCACGGATGGCGGCGATGGTGGCCGCGCTGAGGTAGCCGCTGTTGCCATCACGCTGGTGGCGCTGCTGCATTTCATCGATGGCGACCTGGTAGATGCGCCACAGCGAACCCTCGTGCATCGCGGTCGGCGCCTTGCCCTGGCGGTCCATGTCGGACAGGGTGCGCAGCGGCACGCCGGACAGCTTGCCGAAGCTCTCGGTGAACACGGCATTGGCCTTGCTGGTGCGACCAAAGTGGCGGCTCTTGGCGATCATGATCGCCCACGACAGCAGCATCATCAGGCCAAGGATGGCCACCACCACCCAGGCGTCGAACGGCATCGCCTTGAGGATGAAACCGAAGTGGCTCTGCCCGGCCGACTGCTCGTCGGCCCCGTAGCTGATCAGGCGCGAATCCGCGCCCTGCGCGGTGGCATCGGCCAGCAGCAGCGCCGCCGGGCGCGCCACCCGCGAGATGCGCAGCTCATCCAGCGCACCTTCGAAGTTGGCCAGCGGCTGCGCCGCACCCGCAGCATCGGCGCCCACCACGGCGGCGGTGTTCAGGGCCGGCAGATCGCCACTGAGCTGGGCGACCACGCGCCCATTGAGGTACAGCTGCAGCGCCCCCTTCCCTGCGGTCAGGGCGACATGCGCCCACTGCCCTTCCGGAATCGGCTGCGCAGGCGTGCTGCGCTGGCCGTTGAGCTGCATGAACGGCACACGATTCTCGATGCCGAGCACCAGCTCGCCCGCGCCGTCGCGACGGGCATAGATCGCCTGTGCGGCACTGTTGCTGCCCGGCTTGATCCACGCGGAAACGGTCAATGGCGCGCCGGCCTGCTGCGCCAGCGAGGCGCTGGCCGGCAGCGGCAGTGGACCGCCGCCGAGCTGCACGCCACGGCCGATCACCGAGCCTTCCGACGGCGCCACCACGGCCCCGGCGTTGTTGCCATAGGCGGTGGTGTCGCGGGCCGGGGCATTGGCTTCGGCGAAGTGGTAGACCAGCGTGTAGTCCGGGTCGAACACCTGCTGGCCATTGCCGCTGGCCGGGGCCTTGTCGTTGCCGTAGTACATCCAGATCGTCTGCGGCGCCGCGGCACTCACCGCCGGCACGTCGACCCAGACCAGTGCCAGGCCGAGCTTGGGATCGAACTGTTCGATCTGGTGGGCCAGCACGGTGCGGCCATCGCCCGAGACGAAACGCAGGTCGCTGCCCGCATCCTGGGTGCCATCGAAGCCGAAGTTGCCGGTATGCAGGCGCAGCAGCAGCGGTGTGCGGCCCGGGTCACCGGCCAGGCCCGCGCCCTGCGGGCCGGCGTCGACGGTGATCGGCTTGCGGTACTTCCATTCGGCCTGCCACCAATTGGCATCGGCCGCAGCGGCAGGCAGCGCAACCAGCGCGGCCAGCAGCAACAACACTCGGGAAAGCAAACGGTCCATGCGAAGGGTCTCCGGAGAACGCATGTTCAAGGGAAGGGTCAGTAACTGGTGCTGATGTTGAAATGCAGGCGCGGGTCGTCCTTGCGCGTGACCGGGCCGTCGGCGTAGGGCCAGGCGTAGTCCAGGCGCAGTTGCAGGTGTTCGCCCAGGCGCAGCTGCGCGCCCAGGCCGACCGAGGCCAGGTTGTACTTGTCACGCTGATCGGGCAGCGGCTGGCGCAGGCGCAGGTAGGCCGCGTCGGCAAAGCTGTAGACGCGCAGATCGGTGCCGCTCCACAGCGACCACGCCGGCGTGCGCCATTCCAGGCTGGCCAGGCCGCCGTAGTCGCCAATCGCTTCGGCCGACAGATAGCCACGCACGGTGTACATGCCGCCGGCGGCAAACTGCTCGGCCGACACCAGCGGCGCGTCGGTCACCTGCAGCGAGCCGCGTGCATACCACTGCCAGTCGCTGCCGAAGGTATGGGTGTTGGCCACGTCGGCCTTGAAGGCCACGAAACTCGGATCGGCCCAGAATCGCTTCTGCCCGAATGCGGTGGCATCGCTGCCGTAGCCCAGCAGGCGGCGGGTGCCGGCCACCAGCTGGGTATTGATGCTCAACTGGTCCTGCTCGCCCTGGCGCACGCCCACGAACGCGAGGGTGATCGGCGCATACTTCAACGGCGTCTTCAGGCTGCCCTTTTCCATCTGCGTGTCTTCCTCGGTGTCCTTGAAGTCCACACCGAGGCTGAGCTGGCGCCACCACTGGCGGCTGCCGGCCAGGCGATAGTTGAGCTTGAGGCCGATCGAATGGCCATTGCCGATCACGTTGGTGCCTGACCCGGTGCCGACCTGCGCGCCGGCATTCAGCACCCGGCTGTCGGACTTGTAGCCGGAGGCTTCCAGGCTCCAGGGCGTGCCTTCGAACGGCATCATGTACGACGCCGAGAACACCTTGGCCTGCTGGGTGTCCTGCGGCGCCAGGTACACGCCGACGTTGACGCTGTGCCCGCGCTGCCACAGGTTGTCGTAGGCCAGCGAGGTGCTCAGGCGCAGCTTCTCGGTATCGGCGCTGCGATCGTTGTTCAGTACCGCGCTGACGCGCCACGGCGACTTCTCTTCAACCTGCAGGTCCACGTCCATGGTGCCGGGCACCTGGCCTTCGCGCACCAGTGGCATCACCTGCCGGCGCCCGCCTTCGTTGAGCGCGGTCAGTTCCTTCTGCGCCTGCTCGAAATCGGGCACCTTGCCTTCGGCCAGCGCCGGCACGCGCTCGCGGATGCGTTCGGGCGACTCGTGCTTCGTGCCGACCACGCGCAGCTGGCCGATCGGCGTCTGCTGCACCTTCAGCAGTACCACGCCGCCACTGACCTGCTGTTCCGGCAGTTCAACGTAGACCGACTGGTAGCCGGCCTGCTGGTACAGCGCATTGACCGCATCACGCGCCTTCTCGACATCGGCCAGTGTCTTGCCCGGGCCGAGGAACGGCTCCACTGCACGTTCGATCTGGCGCGGATCGAGCACGGTGTTGCCGCGCACGATGTATTCGTTGATGTTCACGCTGGGCGCGGGCGCCTGCTGTGCGAACAGCGGCAGCGGTATCATGACCAGGGCCAGCACCAACGGATGCAGGCGCAGCGGAAGGCGGACGGCTCGGGGCGGAACAGGAGTCATCGAAGGCATCGCGTCGTATCGAAGGGAATGGCCATGGAGCGGCGCGTGGATCTACCAACAGGACGTGCACGTCGCGTCAAAGCCGCCAACAGTTTTGTGACAGCCCTGTCATCTTTTGACAGCGCCGGAACCCTCGCGGGCGGACACTGCCTTCGCCATACGTCTTCGGTGAAGAACGCGGGTTGCCGCAGGAGATTCGAGATGAGCAGTTCATTGAAGACGGGCCTCCACCCTGCTCTCGCACTGGCATTGCTGCTGGTGTTGCCACCGCTCCAGGCCCGGGAAGCGAAGCAGCAGGACGATGCCGCGCCATGCATCGAAGTGCAGGTCAACGGCGAGCGCATTCCTGCCTGGGACTGCCTGCAGCGCAAGCTGGCACCGGCGCCGAAACCGGCGAAGTCACCGGCGCTTCCCGAAGCCGAGCGCCTGATGCGGCGGCCCGGCAACCAGCTGATGCAGTACAACCTGGAAGGCACGCGACAGCGCATGGGCGATGCCTTTGGTCGTTCGGTGGTGCCGCAGCGTCCGGCGCGCTGAACCCGTGCATCGCAGCCAAGCGCGGGCTCGGCGCTACGGCGCGCCGCGCTGTGGAGCGGCCGGCACGAAGCCATCCGTCGGCACCGGCGGCAGCTCCGGCACCGGCAGGCTGCGCGACTGCCCGGCCTGGTTCAGTTCCACCGTGCTGGCGCTGATGCCGGCCAGCACAGTGCAGGGCCCCAGCCGCTGGCCGGGGGCGTACGCTTCGGCAGGACGGCCATCGACCGAGAGCAGGGCCAGCGGCGAATGGTCGCCGGCCATCACCCCCAGCACCACCACTTCGGTCTGGACAGCGCCGGGCGAAAGCAGCCGCACCAGCGGCAGGCTGGCCGCCGCCGCGAACACCGGCCGCACAGAGGCCTCGACAGGCGCTTCACTGGCCACCGCCGCCGGCGCCACTGCAGACAGGGTCACCGTCCAGTAGGCCACCACCGCCAGCAGCAGCGTCGCTGCCAGTACGGTCAACAGCCGATTGCGATCCCAGCGCCTGTCCATGTCCTGCACCATCGCCACGTTCGTGTCTGCCCACGCTAGCAGCTACCGCTGACGCTTTTGTTTCATCATCCGCGCATACGCTGGCAGGCATCGGCAAGGACCGGAGGCAATGTCGATGCTGCACATTCCGCGTGGTTTCACTCTGCTGGAACTGATGGTGGTGCTGGTGATCATCGGCATCTGCACGGCTGGCATCGGCCTGGGCCTGGGCAGCCTGCTCGATCCCGCGCGGCAGCTGCGGCAGGAGGCCGAGCGGCTGGCACAACGCCTGCAGGTTGCGCGCGACGAGGCCCGCATCGATGGCAACACCATGCGCTGGCAGGCCGACGCCGACGGTTACCATTTCAGCCGCCGCGAAGGCAGCCGCTGGGTGGACATGGAGCGCGACGACCTGCTGCGGCCGCAGACGTGGCAGGCCGCCGGCATTTCGGTGCAGCCAGCCACCGCCATCGAATTGAGCCCGGAGTGGATCGGCGTTGCCTGGGAAGTGCGGCTGTCGCTGGACGGTCGCCTGCTGCGTCTTCGTGATGATGGCAGCGGACAGTTGCAGGTCGTGCAGTGAACCGGAACACGCGCGGATTCACCCTGATCGAAGTGCTGATCGCACTGGCGATCGTGTCGATTGCCCTGGCCGCGGTGATGCGATCGGTCGCGGTCGCCACCGATGATCAGTCGCGCCTGCGCGACCGTCGGCTGGCCCTGATGTGTGCGCAGGATCGCTGGCAGGAACTGCGCCTGGCCGGACAGGTACCGCAGGAGGCACGCCAGCGCTGCCTGCAGGGGCGCAGCCGGTTCCTGGTGCTGCAGCATCTGGGCACCGGGGCGGATGGGCAGCCGCAGCTGGAACTGAGCGTGGTGGCCGAACAGTCGCCGCGGCAGTCGCTGGCACGGATGCAGCTGCCCTGGACAGCCACGCCGTGAAGCGCCCGGTGCATGGCTTCACCCTGATCGAGGTGATGATCGCGATCACCATCATGGGCGTACTGGCACTGATCTGCTGGCGGGCCATCGACAGCGTGGCCAGCAGCGACCAGCGCCTGCGCCAGGCCGATGCGGAAACCACGCGTGCATTGCGCGCGCTGCAGCAGTTCCAGCGCGATGTCGAGATGCGCGCCGATGATGCGCTGATGAACGGCGCGGTGCGTCCGGCCGATCAGCCGCAGCGGTTGCTGCCGCCCTCGCTGGTCAGTGAGCGCCACCCGGACGGCAGCTTCGCACTGGAGATCACCCGCAGCGTGGGCAGCGACGGGCTGCGCTGGCAGCGCGTGCGCTGGTGGCGGCAGGGGGACACGTTGTGGCGGGCCAGCGGCGCTGCCACCGACCGCTACCCGCTGCCCGCACCCGAGCCGTCGAAGGGCATTGCGGTGGCACGCGCCGTGCAGCGCTTCGAACTGCGCGCGTGGCAGCCCGGGGCGGGCTGGGCGTCGTTGCCGGGCGAAGGCGATGTGCTGCCGGCCACGGGCCTGGAGCTGCGGTTGGAGCTGCGCGACGGGCGTGGTGCGTTGAGCTATCGGCGGGTGGTGGGGTTCTAGGACGCCTTGGGAGGGACGTCATCCACGCATGGCGTGGATCTACTGGTGGGCAACGATGCACTGCCCCTCTGCCGCCGGGCGCACTCCTGCACCCGGCGGCGCCGTGTCGGTGGTCCTCACCGCTGATGGCCGCTCCCTGCCCTCCGTGCCGTCCTGGCTGGGGCCGCGACCCTTCCATGGCGGCTGGCCCGATGCTGCCGTCTGCAGCGCCGTTCGATGCTCAGCGGCGCTGTTTGCCTTCGTCGCGCCTGGCCTGCGGGAACTGGAAGGCGCTGTTGTCGTCGTAGCCACTGCTGGCGGTGTTGCCATGCGCCGGCGGCTGGATGCTGCTGGTGCCACTGCCGAAGCCGAGGATCTGCACGCTGATCACCGACGGCTGGTTGCGCCGCGCGTCGTCCTGGCTCTTGCGCATCACATCCTGTGCGGCCTGGCTGGCACTGTTTGCCGCCGCGCTGGCCGCCGCCAGCGCGTTGACGTTCACCGTGGCCAGTACCGGCAGGCCCTTGCTCTCTCCCTGCACCTGGATGTTGGCGGCGTTGAGCACCTGAAGCGCAGCCAGGTTGATGTTGCCCGACACGCGGATGCCCGCCTCGCCCGCGTCGATGGTGCCGAGGGGCGCGATCAGGTCGACGTCGCCGGCCGGCACTTCCGGAATCGGGTTCAGCGTGGCGAAGCCCGCGCCGGTCGCAGGCGCCAGCGGTGACAGCACCACGTTGCCCCAGCGGTCGTAGACGCGGCGCGGCGGGGTATACAGCAGCGTGGTGCGCGAGCCGCGCCCGGCGTTGATGTTGCCCTGCTCCGACCAGCCCAGGATGTCACCGCCGAAGGTGGTCATCACCCGCGACAGTCCCAGCAGCACGCTGTCCTGGCTGAACAGCCGGATATCCCCGCGACCCTGGGTGATCAGGCCGGAACTGGCTGGCGGAACCTCGCCCGCCACGCCCAGTACGATCTGGCCGCCCGGCGCCAGCAGCTCGATGTTGCCACCGGCTTCGGTACGCACGCCGGAGCCACCGAACATCACGATGTCGCCGGTCCGGTCGAGGGTCGCACCGTTCGCATCCTTGTCCGGCATCAGGGTGGCGATGGCTTCGCGCCCGCGCAGGTAGGAGCCGAAGCGCGGCCCCTCGGCATCGTTGAACTCGCGGCCACCCTCGCGCAGTTCGGCATAGAAGACCTGGCGCAGGAAGATGTGCTGCTGCTCCTTCGGCAGCGCATCGAAGGCGGCCAGCGCGGAGCCGTCGTCAACGCGCATGCCGAGTCGCTGCGACAGCCACTGCTTCAGTTCCGCGTCGTAGATCCTGGCCACCTTCCCCGGCTGCGATGCCAGCGGCTGCGCAGGGTCGGCAAGATTGGCAGCCCCCAGGTAGCGGGCGCGCACTGCATCGAAGGCGATGTGCTGGTCGCCGGCAGTCAAGGAAACGCTGGCACCCGGCCGGGTGTCGCCCTGGATCAGGCCGCCGGTGGTGGTCACGCCGCCCGCGTCCTCGAAGCGGAGCTGGCGGCCCGCGCTGACATCAACGTTGCCCGGTCCGGCCACGTGCACCGTGCTGCGCACCACATCGCGCCCGGCCTGCACCACCGTGATGTCGGTGGCAGTGGTGTTCATCGCACCGATACTGGACACCAGGATGTCGCCGCCGGCGCGCACCTGCACCGGGGCGGAAAGATCGCTCCAGTTGAGCAGGCTGCGCGTGCCCATGGCATTGTCCAGCGTCCACTGGCCACCGGTCCTCAGGCCGACGATGTCACCCTGCACTGCATAGAATCGATTCGGCGCGCTGGTGCCGTCGCGCAGTTCCCGCGCCAACGGCGCATTCGGGCCGAACGCGAACAGCGGCAGCGAGGCGCGCGGATTGCCCGCCACGCCATCCAACGAGGCGTTTCCGATCACCGTCGCGCCCACCTCGGCAGTGAAGGCCGGCGCGAACGGGGACGGCAGGCGCACATCGGCGCCGGAGCTGCTGATGTCGGCACCGCGCATCGGCACCAGGATCGAGTCCATCGCCAGCACTTCCAGCGAACCGCGCGCCGAGGGCGCGGTCAGCAGCACATCACGCGCATCACTGCCCGTGGTCGATGTTTCCGCAAGGCGGATGCTGCCGTTGGCGGCCAGCATCCGCAGCTGCGAGGGATACAGCCAGTAGCGAAGATCGGCACCGCCACGTTGCTTCACTGCCTCGGCGAACAGTTCGCCGGATTCGGCAGTGGCCATCACGGTTCCCCTCTGCTGGCCGGGCGCGAGATCGCCACCGGCCGAGATCAGGTCCACCGCGGTATTGGCGGTCCACAGCGAGAACCAGCTGCTGGAAGCGGCGGTGCGGCCATCGCCCAGCGCCAGTGCGTTGTAGCTGGGCACCGGCACCCGGCCGGCATCGGCCACACCGGCCAGCACCAGGTCGCCGCGCGACTGCAGGGTCGCCACCGCGTCGCCCAGCACCAGCACCGGCCCGCCCATGGCATCGCCCAGCTGCGCGCGGAACGGATCTTCCTGCCTCAGGCCGCTGTACGGCGCCACGTAGTGCGCCACATTGGTGACCATGCCACCGATGCGTGCCGCGTCCAGCTGCATGCGACCGCGCAGGTTCACCAGCGCACCACTGAGCGGCAGGTTGGGCTGGTTCAATGATGGATCGCTGGTTGCCAGTGCAAGGTTCGGATTCAGCGCGCCACCCAGGCGCACCGCCAGGTCGCCGCCACCGGTCAGGTGCAGCGTACCGTCGGCCTCGACGCGCCCGGTCGAGCCCACCGCTGCCACCACGCCGGACGAATGGCGTGCCAGTGAATTGACCACGGTTCCGCTGGCCACGCCCGCGTCACGGCCGGCCTCGAGGGTGAGGTTGCCGCCACCCAGTGTGCCGAAGCCCATGAAGCCCACCATGCGCGCACCGGTCAGCGTCGGCAGGCTGGTGTAGCTGCCGAAGTTCACCCACCAGCTGGTCGCCGTGGACGGCGCCCCGGCCACGCCCGGGCTGCCCTGGCGCCACAGCCAGTTGCCCACTGCGCTGGGGGCAAAGCCCGCGCCTTCAGTCTGGCTGCGCGGAGTGACATCGAATCCGACCTGGGCGGCGCTGTCCCACAGGTCGCCACGGATGTCGCGGCCCGCGGAAACGGTCAGGTTTCCGCCCTGGTCCGGATACCAGGCCTGCCATGCCCCCAAGGCGGCCGCATAGCGCCCGTCCGCATCGGTCGGCCCAAGCACGGTGGCCAGCCCCGGTGCCGGTGCCCGGCCCGGATTGAACGCTGCATCGCGCCCGTTGCCCAGCGATGTCGGGGCGCCGGCGGTGTACACACCGAAGCCGGACATCATCCGCACGTCGCGGCCGGCCAGCAGCTGCAGGTCGCCCTTGCCGGTGCGCAGCACACTCCACAGCGGGGTGCCCAGCTTCGAGCCATAGATCGTCTTCTCGATCAGTTCGCCACCGCCATAGCAGTAGTCGGTGATCGCGCAGAAGCTTTCTTCGGTCATGCCGAAGATCTCGGCGAATTCCTTCGCCGACATGCCCACCGCCGACTCGTCGCCCACCAGGTCCAGCGAGGCCTGCTTGGCCACCAGGCGCGGGGCCAGGCCGCAGAAGCCTTCGCCGGCGTCGCACAGGGTCTGCTCGTCGACGCCCAGTTCTTCGGCCACATCCTTCAACGGGCGATTGGCATAGGAGGGATCACCGATCAGCGCAAGCGCGCCATCCAGGGTGAGCACCCGCTCGCCGATCCACTCGCTGGTCTTCTGCACGGTGCCGATCGTTCCATAGTGGCTGTCGGCCAGGATCAGGTCGCCCTTGGCGTCCAGCCGGCGCAGGCGCGGATCGGCGGCCGAGGTATCGGCACCGGCCACGGCAGTGACATCCCACGACGTGGTGCCTTCCGGCAACATTGCCGCCAACGCCCAGTTGCGGCCCTGCCTGCCGTTGGCATCGGCCGGCCGCAGGTTGACCGGCTTGCCGCCGGGCAGCTTCACCGCGGTCATCGACGGAATCAGCGAGCCCGGTGCCAGTGCAACCGCGCCGGACAGTTCCATGGCCTCCGGCAACGCCGCGCCTGCCGGCCAGAGCTGCGCCGCCAGCGTTGCTTTCGAAGCGAGCCGGAAGCCGGCGCCCAGCCGGTCACCGGCTGCCAGCTGCAACGGCTGCTGCAGCAGGCTGCCCGCGGCCAGCACGGTGCCGTCGGCGAGGGTGACGGCCGCCGGCAGCACGGTACCCGCCGCCAGCAGCAGGCGTGCGCCCAGCCGCATCTCCGCCGGCAGCACGGTGCCGGCGGGCACATCGGTCTGCGTGACCGGGATCGCGTAGTTCAGCACCGCGCCCTTCGGGAACCGTGTCGCGGCCTGCAGCGTCACGCCATCGATGGGCACCACGATGTCGCCGCCAAGCGGCGTAATGCGCAGCGTATTGGCATCGGCCGTCTCTCCGAGCATCCAGCCCGACTCATCGGGATTGGCCGGGGGCGGCGCGAAACCATCATTGATGCTGCCATAGATGCTGAGATCGCCCGCTGCGCGCAGCACCAGCGCAGCCGACTCGCCGAATCCACGCCGCAGGGGGTCATTGCGATTGGCCTGCGGACCATAGCGGTAGCCGGACAGGTCCAGGTCGCCGCGCACGGTCAGGTTGCCGGTGGGATTGTCGGCCGACACCTGGCCCACGATCTCCACGCCGGGCCGCAGGCGCACCTTGCCCAGTGCCGCGGTGCGCGCGGCCAGATCGGCATTGCCGAGAGCGGCGTTCATCCATGCCTGGTTGTGCGGATCGACCACCGTGTCCAGCCATTGCTGGGTGACCAGCTGCGGCCGATGGCCATTGACGTCAGGCGTCGCTGCCAGCGGCGCGTCGGTATAGCGCCGGAAGGCATTGACCAGCACATCCCGCGCGCCGGTGACCGACGCACCGGACTCGGCGCGCACTGCTGCATCGTCAGTGCCCCGTCGCGGCACATTGAGGGTGAAGGTGCCCCGTGCCACGCCATCGTTCTGGCCGGCCGCGGTGCCCTGTGCAACCGCGGTGCCACTGCGCAGGTCAACCCGCGCGGCACTGCCCAGCACCACCTCGCCATCGCGGCTGCCCAGCTCCACCAGCGCACGGTTGCTGCTGTCGATGATCTTGCCGTAGCTGTCCACCCGCAGCCCGCTGCCGTGTGCATCCAGCAGCCCATCCACCTGCAGGCGGTCACGCGCGGCCAGGCGGATGCCTCCGACCTGCTCTCCGCTGGCATCGATGGTGCCGAGCACATGCAGGCTGCCGCCGTCGATGCTGAGCGCAACGTTGCGCGCCTTCAGCGTGTCGGTCACGGTCAGGTCGCCCTGCTTCAGCTGGAAGCTGCGTGTGCCGAAGAAGCCGCCCGCATCCAGCTGGCGGTTCAGGCCGGCGAAGTCGGAAAGCTGCTGCGCGCGCAGCACCAGTTCGCCGCTGTCATAGGGCACCGTGCTGCCACCGGTGGCCTGGCGACCACTCGCGCTGCCACGCAGGGTCCCGGCCAGCTCTATGCGGCCGGCTTTTTCCCCCAGCGCATTGACGGTGATCCGGCCTGCGCGGTTGTTCGATGCCGAGACGTCGATGCTCGAGCCCGCGGCGGCCAGCACGTTGCCCTGGCGGGCGGTGAGTTCAACGTCGCCGCCCCAGCTGTACTTGTCCAGATCGTCCATGCGGATGCGGCGCCCGGCCAGGTCGATGCGGGCGTTGCTGCCCAGCACCACGTCGCCGTCCGCCCTGGCCTGCAGGCGGCCCGAGGCCAGCGCCACGGCGGAGTCGATCAGGATGTTGCGTGCCTGCAGCCCCAGTTCGGCGCCCAGCGCATCGTGCCCCTGGGTCTGGCCTGCGCCGCTGATGCGCAGATCACCCCCGCTGCGTACCAGCAGGGCACTTCCCGCCGCGCCGGTCAGCAGCGGTGCCTGGATGTCCAGTGCACCGCCGCTGTACTGCCAGCCCGTGCCGGCCTGGTAGGCGCCCTGCGCCTGGTAGACGTCCAGCGTGCCCTTGCCGGCGAACTGCGCCTGCTGCGTGGCCCGCAGCGAGACGCCGTCGAACCCGAGCACCTGGCGATGGGCCGGCACTTCCGAACTGGGGCGTGTATAGGGCGCGCGTCCGAGGATCAGCGAGCGGGTGTTGAGCTCGAGCTGTCCATGGCCGAGCCGATCGACCATCGCCGCGCCCGGCGCCTGCGGGGTACCGTCGGTCAGCACCGTCGACACCGCCTGCGTGCCATCCCATACCAGCGTGTCGGCATAGATGCGGGCCTGGTCACCGGCCTTGCCGTAGCCATGGATCGCCGGCGCCCCCAGCACCAGCTCGCGCAGGCTGCTGTTGCCGGTGGCCGGATTGCGGGTGTCCAGGTCCACGCTGCCGAATACGTTGATCGCGTCGCGTGCGGACAGGCTCAGTGTCTCCAGCGCGGGCGTGCCAAGCGCGGTATTGCCCCGCAGCAGCTGCTGCAGGGTCTGCTGGTTCAGCGCCAGCCCCTGCGGCAGGGCACCCTGTGCAGCCATCGCCTGCAGCGATGCGGCATCACCGAGGTTGATGGCGGTCATCGACAGGCCCAGGCGGCGTGTGCCATAGCTGACGTTGTCGCGCAGCTGGAACCCGCCCTCGGTACTGACATTGATGCTGCCCTCGGACAGCAACCGGGTCTGCCCGGTGCAGCTGTCGCTGCGGCAGGCGCCCACATCGATTGCAACGCGGGCGGCCGCGCCTCCCGACAGCAGGTTGGTCTGGCCGTTGGACACGGCCAGCACGCCCGTGATCGCATCGAGCTTCATCAGGTAGCCATCGGTGGCGTCGTAGCCGGGCTTTCCACGCCCGACCGTACTGATCACGGCGCCCTGCTCGACCACCACGCCCGCGCCACCGGCCGCGGCGCCCAGGATCACCTCGGGGGCGCTCAGCGTTGCACCGGAACGAACCAGCACGCCGCCGCCTTCCGATCTCACGTTCAGCGTGCCGGGCAGAGTGGCGTCCGGACGCAGGGTCACACCGACCGTCAGGCGCGAGGGCTGCAACGCCGTGAGCGCGTCGGCGAAAATGGCCGCCATGCTGCCCGCGCTGGCGCGCTGGCCTGCACCCAGCACTTCCAGCGTGCTCGGGCCACCATTGCCGACCACCGACACCGTACCGCCGAAGCCCTTGCTGTCGGCCTCGGCCGCGAAACGTGTCATGCCCTGCATGCGCAGTGCGTCTGTGGTGCCCAGGCCTGCACCGGCGCCCAGCGTGAGCCGCAGCGTGCCAGCGTCCACCGACTGCATGCCACGCGCGATGCCGCGGCGCGCCGCATCGTCCTGCACGAACGCGTTGTAGCCGGTTTCGTTGTAGCCGGAGTGGCGGCGCACCACCTCGGCCGGGGTCAGCACCAGGTCCGTCCACAACGGCGATGCGGAAGGCGCAAGCCCCTGCGCCTGCTGGCCGCTGACTTTCCACGAGCCGGTTCCGGTGGCGGTGGCCAGCGCCTGCTGCGTGCCCTGCGCGCCCACTTCCACCCGGAATGCGCCCGGCTGCAGCGCGTAGGACGCCGGCAGCAACGTATAGGTGCCCGCCGCCAGGCCCGGCACGCCTTCAGGCACGGTGATGCGCTGGCCGATGCCCGGGTCGGCGCTGCCGTCGGCCAGGCCCAGCGGCGCGATGCCGTTGCGGTAGGACGGGACAATGGCATACACCGCGTTGCTGCTGGCGCTGAAGGTGTAGGCCGGATTGGCGTCACGCAGTGCGTGGCTGCGCACGTCCACCGAGCCGCTGCGGCCACTGACGAACCCTGCGCCGGTCAGCGTGCCGCCACCGGACAGGTCCAGCAGCGCACCTGCCTGGATGTCGACACTGTTGGCTTGCAGGTCGACACCCACCGTGTCCACGGTGTTGATCATGCCCACCAGGCTGGGACTGACATCCTTGCCGTTCAGGCGCCAGCGCTGGCCATCCACGGTGCCACCGAAGGGAACGCTGAGGCCGGCCGCGCTGCTTGAGGTCACACTGCCGGGCAACAGCGTGATACGCGACGCGACATTGCCTGGGCCCAGTCCGCCGATCACCAACTGTCCCAGCGGCGCGCGCACCACGCCTCCCTGCTCGACCGTGGCGGCAACCAGCGCCAGCGAACCGAACACCGAATCGGCCGCAGGAGGCGTGGCGCCGGTGCCATGGATGCGAAGCACGCCCTTGGCATCGGTCCAGTTGTTCTGTCCACCCAGCACATCGTAGATCGATACCGCGATGCGGCCCTTGGTTCCGGCAACCGGATAGATCTGCGCGGCCGTGATGTCCAGGCTCGACGGCGCCAGCAGCTGGGTATCGAAGAAGTTGCTGTTGCCACTGACTTTCGCCAGCAGCCGCAGGTCGCCGCTGCTGGCAAGGTGGGCGCTGCCGAAGCCGGCCAGATCGACCGTATCGCGTACGTCCAGCACCTGTGCCGAGGCGCTGAAACTGTGGTTGCCGGCGTCGGCACGGGCCGCCACCGGCGCCACAAAGGGATTGTCCGAGGTGTCGCGGAACCAGCGTGCCTGCGCAAGTCGCACATAGGGCGCCTGCATGTGCAATGCCGATCCCGCCGCGCTGCCGGTGGCCATGCCCATCGCGGCATCGCTCAGCCCGTACAGGCGCAGGCTCTGCCCCACGCGCAGGTCGACATCCCCCTGCGCGCGAAGATCGCCGAACACCGAAAGATGGTCGAAGCCACCGGCCTGCACCTGTGCCGCCGACAGCTCGGCGTGCCCGTGCTGCAATGGCGTGGACGCGCCAGGGGCTGCATCGCTGGACTGCTGCACCAGGGTGATTGCACGCGGGCCAAGCTCCGCAGCGCCCGCCCGGCGCTCGTACACCCCACCGCCGAAGGCCACGCCCAGCGTGCCGCCCTGCGCGCCCACGCCACCGGCCGCCGCCCGCAGCGTGCCATCCAGGTACAGGCCATTGGCCGAGCGCAACACGATCGTGCCGCCGTCGCTGGCCACGGAACGGGTGCCACTGCCATCCACGGTCAGCGTCTCGCGGGTACCGGACGCATCCAGAACCGCGCCGCGCTCGACCACTACGAAGGCATCCGGCGGGCGGTTCTCCAGCGCATCGCGCGACTCCCAGTCCAGCGTACCGCCGATCCCGATGCTGCCGCCCGAATGCAGCACGCCCTGGTGACGACCCGCGGCGTCCTCCGCGGCGAAGCTGTCGCCGGACACATCCAGCAGCGCGTTGCTACCGATGCGATAGCGCAACGGGGTGCCGCCGATCTGGTAGCGCTGCTGGTTGTCGCGCACATCGTCGAGGCGGATGCTGCCTGCCTTGGCGATCAGTGCACCGGCCACGTCGGTGTTGCCACCGCCGCGCAGCTCGATCGACTGCCCGGCATCGACCTGCACGACCGCGTTGCTGCCGATCCTTACATCTCCGCCCAGCGTATTGCGCTGCGAGCGCAGCAGCACGCTTGCGCCCTGCCGCTGGGTAACCGACCCGCTGCCCGGGTCGAAGGCATACAGCGGTGCCGTCCAGGCCTCCAGGCCTTCGCCTGCGGTCGCTGCATCGGCAGCGGCCTGGCGCACGCGCAACGTCGGTGCGCGCACGTCCAGCCGGGTACCATCGGCCACCTCAAGCCCGGCATGGCCGTTGATGTCGTACTGGCCGAATCCGCTGCGCAGCAGCGTAGGTGACAGCCACAGGCTGCCATCGTCGCGGGCCCGGTCAGCCAACCTCACCTTGCCCCCGGTCGCCAGCTGCAGGGTGCCGGCACCGCTGCTGCCCAGGCCGCTGATCTGCCCGTCCAGCTGCAAGCGCCCACTGCCGTCGGTGGTCACCTGGCTGCTGTCGGCCAGCAGGGCGATGTCACCGCCCTTGCCTGCGCTGGCCTTGCCCTGCAGGTCGACGCGTCCACCCGCATCGACACTGATGCGGCTGCCTGCGACCAATGACACATCGTGGCTGCTTTCCAGGTTCACGCGACCGCCGTTGATCCACGCCTGCGCGCTGCCGGCGCCGCCGTCCAGGCGCTGGTTTGCCCAGCGGCCGTCGAGGTCGATCACCGCCGCTTCGCCCAATGTGACCACACCCCGACCGTTGGCCTGCACCACCTGCATGCGGCCGGTGGCGTCGGCCAGAAGATTGCTGGCGGTCAGGCTGCCCCCGGCAATCCGGACCCGGCCGTTGATGTTGACGCGCCCTCCGACCAGGTCCAGCTGCCCACCATCGGCAAGGGCCAGTTCGCCGTCGATGCGGATGCCACCTGCCGTCGCCAGGTCCAGCCGGCCCCACTGCTGGACGCTCAACTGTGCGCCATCGAGCCAGACGGTGTTGCGCCGGCTTTCATCCAGCGCGCCCTGCAGGCTCCAGCGTGCGGTCGCCGCCGGAGGCGTGCCGATACGCACCTGCGAGTCGAACACCGCATTGCGGCCGGTACCGTCGTAGCGCCCCAGCCACAGCTGCGCGCCGCGTGCCACCGCCGTCTGCGACTGCACGTAGCCATCGGTGCTGCTGCCCGGTGCCCGCGTCTGCCGCACGCCATTGAACACGGCCGTATCGATCTGCCCCTCGAGCACCGCGGTGGGCGCCGAAACCAGCAGCCGCCCGGCATCGCGCCCCACCGTGTAGCCGTTCTCGTAACGCGATTCATTGCCGATCAACGGATTGCGCCAGGCCTCGGTGATGCCCCAGCGCGCCTGTTCCACTTCAAAACCGCGATACAGGCCGGCGAATCCACGATCCACCGGCGCGTCGTCCAGGCGATACAGCTGTCCATCGTTGCCGCGCAGCCAGCTCTCCTTGAGCATGCCGCTGGCCACATCGAGGCTGCCGCCGGACAGGTTGATCCGCGAACCCGCGGCGCTGACCACTTCACTGCCGGCAAGCTGCACGGTGCCGCCCTGCGCGGCCCATTCGCCGATGGAGTGGCGCTGGTTGCCCAGGTAGCCGCTCACTTCCAGCAACCCTCCACCGGCATACCATCGTTCGCCTTCATGGCCGCCTGTCCCGGCCGGCACGTAGATCAGGCCGCGCCGGTCGACCCAGACCCGGCTGCTGTTGAGCGTGCCGGCATCGCGTACGTCCGGGGCATCGCGCAGTTCGTTGCCCTGCACGTTGATTTCCAGCTGGTTGCTCTCCATCGCCACCTTCACCCCGGTGGCACCGGATACATCCACGCGTGCGCCATCGCCCAGCAGCGTGCGCTGGCGTGCGTCGACCACGATCTGGCCACCGGTCGCCAGGGTCAGCGACCCGGCCTGGGCCTCGACCGTGCCACCGGAGACGATCTCCACGCGCGACTGGTCACGCCGATCCTGCAGCCGCGACAGGTTGTCGAACGCGCCCTGTGCAGCGGTACTGCGCACCTTGTCCTGGGCCGACGACTCGTTCAGCAGCGCCTGCCGCTGGCTGTCGAGCGCGGTGGTCTTGCCATCGTCCTCAAGCAGGATGGCCGTGGTGGCATCACGGCCGAGGGTCACGCTGGCCTTGCCATCGCTGGCGGAGCTGAGCAGGTGCACGGTGCCGCGCTGGTTCAGGGTGCTGGTGGCAACCGCAACGCCGGCCTGCTCGACATGACGTCCGGCCAGCGTGATGTCGCCTTCGCGCGCCTGGATCAGGCCGCTGTTGCGCACATCGCCTGCCGTGCTGCCTGCCACGAAGCGCGGCGCGATTTCGTTGCCACCGGTGGTGGACGACGTGTTCTGTGCCGTGCCCACGCCACGCCGTATCACGAAACTGTCGCCGGCGGCGAGCTGGGTCTGTCCCTTGCGGGTGTCGATCTGGCCGGCATTCTCCACGCTGCGCCCTGCCAGCAGGACATAGCCGCCCCCGCGCGTGGCCGTGGTGGGCTCATGGGTGGCGATGCGGGCACCACGCTCCACCATCACCTTGCCGAACGCCTCGGTCAGCGCATCCGAACTGGCGTTGACGCTGTACAGGCCTTCATCACGGAACTGCGTGTCGCTGATGCGCGCGGCCGCCGCCACCAGGTTGCGTACGTTCACCTGGCCGTTGCTGCCGAAGATCACGCCGTTGCGGTTGACCACGAACACGCTGCCGTCGGCCTTCAGCTGGCCGAGGATCTGGCTGGGCCGCGCGTTGGGATCGTTGACCCGGTTCAACACCGCCCAGTCCGCGTTCTGCACGATGTTCAACGTGGTGTTGGCACCAACGTTGAAGGTCTCCCAGTTCAGGATCGCCTTGTCCGCGGTCTGTTCGATGGTGACCTGCACGCGGCCATCGGCGCCCTGCGCCTGGATGGCCTCGCGCGCGTTGGTCCAGCCCCGCGTCAGCGGGTTCTCATCCACCTTCAGGCCGTCCTTGCCGAGCCCGTCGGCGACCACGAATCCGGCATCACGCCGGGCCTGCCTGGCTTCCTGCTGCAACCGTTGCTGCAGCGCGATGGCCTGTGCGGCGGTCCCCAGGTTGTCGATCGACCGCTGCAGTTGCTGGCGGGCCGCATCCTGCTGCTGCGCGGGCAGCTGGAACTGGATCGGCACCCCGCTGGGCATGCGTCCACTCTGTGCGGCCGCGCCCTGGGCGGCACCGCGGTCGGCAAACCAGGCCGGGCTGAATGCCTGCTGGGCCTGGCTGGCCGGCGCCACCACCGTGCCAAGCGCAACGGCGACGGCCCAGGCCATCGGGTGGCTGCGGCGCAGCGTGGACGGGCGCGAAGCGGTCGTGAGCGGATGCGACATCTGAACCTCGTCAACCTGGTTGGGCGGCCGCGATCGCGGCGCGCTCTGAAGGATCGGGCGGCACGCGCCCTGCATCTGTAAGACGGGGACGGCTGCGTGAAGCCGACATCAAAAGACAGCGCCGCCGATGCGGGAATGGGCCGGATTCCGGCCGGAACCGTGGCCGGCGCGCACACGCAAGAGAGCGCCGGCCTCACGGCCGGCGCTCGGTTCAAGCACTGCGTTCGACGCGATTACGGGCGGCCGAGGCCGGCGCAGGCGCTGGCGTTGTTCACGCCGTTGACGCTGCTGGCGAGCACGAAGCGGGTGCGGATGGCATCACGCCAGGCCGGGGTGAGCGGAACGAAGCCGTGGGCACGCGACGCAGCATCGTTGTTGCCGTTGTAGTGGCCCAGCAGGAAGCCGCGCAGGGCGAGCGCAACGTTGCCGGCCTTGTAGCACTGGCCCAGCTCGAAGGTGGTGTAACCCACGATCGGATAGCCGACGGCCGGCGGGTTGGTGAACACCGGGGCCCAGTTGCGCACGTCATTGGCAGCAGCGCCGGTCGGCGGCAGCACCGTGTCCAGGGTGGCCTGCACGCTCGGGTCGTTCGGCGAGAAGCCACGCACCTTGGCGATCTTGGTGGCGTCGCTCAGGTTCGGCACCACGTCCGGGCCGATGTAACCGATCGCACCGGTGGTGGCATAGACCTTGTCATACAGCGGCTGGCTGCCCAGCGCCGAAGCGGTGGTGAAGTTCGCCGGCAGCGACGAGAACTGCTTCCAGAACTCCTGGGTGGTGCTGAACTTGCCGCCGATCAGGGTGCTGCCGGCGGTGTCGCTGGCCGAGCAGGCGCTGGCCAGGAAGCGGGTCAGCAGTTCGGTGGTTCCGCTCTTCTCGTTGCGGTACACGACGGTGATCGGGCCCGAACGATTCGCGTCCAAGGTGCTCCAGTTGGTGATCTTGCCGGAGAACACGCCGCACAGCTGGGTGACGCTCAGGTCGAGATTGCCACCGGCGCTGTTGAACGGAACGGTGACCGAGGTGCCGACCGACGGAATCTGGATCAGCGGGCCGTAGGTCGGGGCGAAGTTGGCGGCGTAGGCGGCGATCTCAGCGTCGGTCAGCACCGAGTCGCTGCCGGCGAAATGCACGGTGCCGGTGGTCTTGAACAGGTCGGCACGGTTTTCCAGGAAGGCCTGCTTGCCGGTGCCCGAGCCGGTCACTTCATAGCTGAAGTTGGCCGGCAGGATGCTGTCGGCCGAACCCTTGTACAGCTTGGCCGGCAGCGAAGCGCCACCGCCCTGCACGAGCGACTGCGCCGAGGCGGCACCTGCGGTAGCCAGCAGCGCGGTGGCAACCAGCGCGGCCAGGGTCTTGTACTTGTTCATGATCTTCTCCTGAAGGGTTTACTGCGAAGGGAAACACCAAGGGAGGAACGGTCACTTCACGCCTGCTGCCGCCGAGGGCCTCCCAGCCCACTCTGCGGCGACGTGTCCATGCTGGTCCGCGCCGATGACAGGCCGCTTAAGAAACCTGTGGAAGATCGGGAAAAGGTGTGGAGGATTGTGTGGAGAATCGGGCGATCCATCCGCGCAGGGCGTGGATCTACTGCACCAGCTGGTTCATCTCCATGATCGGCATCAGCACCGCCAGTACGATGGTCAGTACCACCCCGCCCATCACCAGGATCATGGTCGGTTCCAGCAGTGCGGTCAGCGCCATCGCCCGGCGCTCGATCTCGCGTGAGATGGTCTGTGCAGCGCGATCCAGCAGGGGTGCCAGCGAACCGGTCTTCTCGCCACTGGCCACCAGGTGCACCAGGATCGGCGGATAGACTTTCTGCACCTTCAGCGCAGCACCCAGCGCCGCACCTTCGCGAACCCGCGCGGATACGTCGTCGGCGCAGCGCGCCAGCAATGCATTGCCCAACGTCTGCCGCGCCGCCTCCAGGGCACGCAGCAGCGGCACGCCGGCATCGAGCAGGATCGCCAGCGTCGAGGCAAAGCGCGCACTGTTCACGCCCCGAACAAAGCGCCCGACCATCGGCACGCGCAGCAGCATCGCATCCCAGCGCAGGCGCAGCTCCGGCCGGCGCAGTGCAAGCCGCCACGCCACCACCATCGCGCCACTGCACAGCGCCACCCACACGCCCCAGCTGCGCACGAACGCGCTGGCAGCCAGCATCACCTGGGTCAGCATCGGCAGCGTCTGCCGCGCCTGCACGAACGCGGTCACCACCTGCGGCACGACGTAGCTGAGCAGGAAGATCACGATCGCCACCGATACCAGGCTGATCGCCGCCGGGTAGATGAAGGCCGTCAGCACCTTGGCCTGCAGTGCATTGCGCTCCTCGATGTAGTCGGCCAGACGCTCCATCACGCGCGCCAGATCACCGGAGTCTTCGCCCGCACCGACCAGCGCACGGTAGATCGGCGGGAAATCACGCGGCCGCGCGGCCAGTGCCACGGTCAGGCGCTGGCCGGCGCGCACGTCGGCACGCACCGCGGTAAGCGCCTGCGCGACGTGCGGGCGCTCGGCCTGCTCGATCACCGCGCTCAACGCGCTTTCCAGCGGCAGGCTTGCGGCCAGCAGGCTGGCCAACTGGCGCGTGGCCCAGGCCAGCTCGCTGGCGGACAGGCGGCGTGCGCCCCAGCCACTGCCTGCAGCGCGCGCCACACTCACCTGTACCGGTGTCAGCCCGCGTCCGCGCAGCAGCTGGCGCGCGCTGCGCGGGCTGTCGGCATCCAGCTGTCCTTTCTCGATGCGGCCCTGCGCATTGGCGGCCTGGTAGTCGAACAGTGCCATCGTCGCCTCAAGCGTCGCCGGTGACGCGCAGGATCTCTTCCAATGTGGTCACGCCACTGTCGACCCAGCGCTGGCCATCCTCGCGCAGGTTGCGCATGCCGGCACGCCGTGCCGCCTCCCGCAGCGCCGGCTCGCCCTGCCCTTCGTGGATCAGGGCGCGCACGCGCTCATCGACCACGAACAGTTCATGGATACCGGTGCGTCCCCGATAGCCGCTGTTCGCGCACGCCGCGCAGCCCACCGCGCGCCACACGGTACGGCCCTTGCCATCCACCTCTGCACGCCGGCACTGGGTGCACAGGCGCCGCACCAGCCGCTGCGCCAGGACGCCGCGCAGCGACGAAGCCAGCAGGAACGGCTCCACACCCATGTCGGCCAGGCGCGTCACCGCCGAGATCGCGTCGTTGGTGTGCAGCGAGGCCAGCACGCCATGGCCGGTCAGCGAGGACTGCACCGCGATCTGCGCGGTTTCCAGGTCGCGGATCTCGCCGATCATGATCGTATCCGGGTCCTGGCGCAGGATCGCGCGCAGCGCGGTGCCGAAGCTCATGCCGATGCGTGCATTGACCTGGATCTGGCCGATACCGGCGAAGTCGTACTCCACCGGATCTTCCACGGTCAGGATGTTGCTGGTGCTGCTGTCGAGCTGGCCCAGCGCCGCATACAGCGAGGTGGTCTTGCCACTGCCGGTCGGGCCGGTCACCAGCACGATGCCATGCGGTTGCCGGATCAACCCGGTGAAGGTCGCCAGGGTGTCGTCGGCCATGCCGAGCCGCTGCAGCTGCAGGCGGCCGGCATCCTTTTCCAGCAGGCGCAGCACGGCGCGCTCGCCATGCCCGGTCGGCACCGTTGACACGCGGATGTCCAGTGGCCGGCCACCGACACGGATCGCGATGCGGCCGTCCTGCGGCAGGCGCTTCTCGGCGATATCCAGGTGCGCCATGATCTTGATGCGCGACACCAGCGCCGCATGCAGCGCGCGGCGTGGCTGCACCATGTCACGCAGGGTGCCATCGACCCGGTAGCGCACCACCGAATGGGTCTCGAACGGCTCGATGTGCAGGTCGCTGGCACCATCGCGTGCGGCCTGCGCCAGCAGCGCGTTGATCATCCGGATCACCGGCGCGTCGTCCTGCGCGTCCAGCAGATCGGTGACTTCCGGCATGTCCTGCATCAGCCGGTCCAGATCCACTTCGCTTTCAGCGGCACCGACCACCGCAGCGGCATCGCCGCCGTCGCGATACTGCTCCCCCAGCCGTTGCTGCCACGCTGCGGAATCCAACGCCTGGAACGGCAGCGGGCCATGCCGGCGGCGCAGTTCAGCCACTGCCCAGGCGGCGGTTTCGGCAGTGCCCAGCAGCACCGGCTCGCCGCCAGCCTCGGCCAGCATCACGCCATGGCTGCGCACCCAGGCATACGGCAACGGCGCGGTCGTGCTCACGGACCGATCACCAGTTCCGGCGTGTAGCCTAGCCCGCGCAACTGCTGCAGCGCCGGGTCCAGCTTCGACGGATCGCGTGGCAGCCGCACCCGCAGGCGCTGCCCATTACCGCCCGGCATGGCCTCGGCATAGGCCTGCAATCCCAGCGCCCGTGCCTGCGCCACGCCCTGGCTGGCGCGTGCCACGTCCAGCCCCTGCGCGAACTGCACCAGCTGTGCATCACCCTCGCCGGCCGGATACAACGCCGCCAGGCTGGTGTTCTGCAACGGCTGGCCCTGGCCATCGCGCGCATTGCCCTGCCCCAGCACGGACAGATCCTGCGGCGGCAGCTGCGGCGCGGAAAGCGCGGGCAGTGCCCAGCTCTGCGCCGGCTGTGCACCGGCCTGCGCGTTGCGCATGTAGTCGTAGCGGTCACGGGTCAGACGCTGCCCGGCGGCCGGGTCGCGCACCACATGCGGGCGCAGGAACACCATCAGGTTGGTCTTGGCGCGCTTGCGCGTATCGCTGCGGAACAGCGCCCCCAGCACCGGGATCTTTCCCAGCCCCGGCACCGCATCGCGACCATGGCTGACGCTGTCCTCCAGCAGCCCACCGAGCACCATGATCTGGCCATCGTCCAGCAGTACGCTGGTGTCCAGTGCACGCTTGTTGGTGATGATGCCGGCCGTGCTGCTCGCGCTCTGCGCGTCGATGCTGCTGACTTCCTGGTAGATGTCCAGCTTCACCGTGCCGCCCTCGGAAATCTGTGGCCGCACGCGCAGCTTCAGGCCGACGTCCTCGCGAATGATGGTCTGGAACGGGTTGTTGCTGCCGCCCCCGCCGTCGGTCACGTAACGACCGCTGACGAACGGCACGGTCTGGCCGACCATGATGCTGGCCGCCTCGTTGTCCAGGGTCATCAGGTTGGGCGTGGACAGGATGTTGGCACCGCCCCGGCTCTGCAGCGCATTGGCCAGTGCCTTCATGTTGAGGATCTGGCCGACCCCCGGCAGGTTGATGGTGCCGTCGATGACACCGATCTTCAGGCCATCCTTGGGCAGCACGTCCAGGGTGGTGCGCGCGGCGGTGTTCAGCCCGCTGCCACCCGTGGTTCCCCCGAAGTGGGTGCCGCCGAAGGTGCGGCCATTGCCCAGCATCCATTGCACGCCCAGTTCGGCCGCGTCGGTCTGGTTGACCTCCACGATCAGGCTTTCCACCAGCACCTGGGCGCGGCGCTGGTCAAGCTGGTCGATCACCCGCCGCAGGTTGCGGTACACCGGCTCGGGGGCCGAGATCAGCAGCGTGTTGGTTGCCACGTCGGCCTGCACCGAGATGCCGTTCTGGCTGAAGCCGGTGCTGCCGGCCTCGATCGGGTCGCGGCGGTTGGGATCAAGCCGTTGTGATTCCAGCGCATTGCCGCCGGCCTTTGCCTGTTGCGCCTGCGCCTGCGACGGTTGTGACGGCGTGCTGCGGCTGGCATCGCCGGGCAGCGGCGTGATGCCTTCGTTGCTGCCCATTGCCGGTGCATCGCTCTGCCCGGCCACCACGCCGCGCAGCACCCCGGCCAGCTGGTTGGCCTGGGCGTTGCGCAGATACACCACGTGCAGGTTGCCGGACTCGTCCTGGGCCTTGTCCAGCTTCTCCACCAGCTGCCGCGCCAGGCGCGTGCGACCGGGGCTGCTGGAGCGCAGCAGCACGCTGTTGCTGCGCGGATCGGCCATCACCACCACCTTCTGGCTCGGCTCGGCGCCTTGTGCATCCAGCAGCGGCGCTACCATCGCCGCTACGTCGACCGCGATGCCTTGCTGCAACTTGACCACATCGGTGTCCATGCCAGCCGGCGTGTCCACGCTGGCGATCACCCGCGCAATGCGCTCCAGGTTGTCGGCGTAGTCGGTGATCACCAGGGTGTTGTTGCCCGGGTTGGCCGTGATCGGGTTGTCCGGGCTGATCATCGGCCGCAGCACCGCCACCAGTGCGGCAGCGTTCTCGTAGCGCAGCGCGAAGGTTCGCGTGGTCACCTCGCCGCCGGCGCCACCCGCACCGACGCGTCCGCCGAGCAGCTTGGCGTCGGCCTGTGGTACCACCCGGCTCACACCGCCGCTCTCGACCACGGCGAAGCCACGCATGCGCAGCGCACCCAGCAGTAGCTGGTAGGCCTGGGTACGGCTGACTGGGCCCTCGGAGACCACGGTCATCTTGCCGGTCACCCGCGGATCGACCAGGAACTGGCGGCCGGTGAAGCGCGCTGCCATGCGCAGCACGCCACCGATATCGGTATCCACCAGGTTCAACTGCACCGGTTCATCGCGGGCGTCCTGCGCCAGCACCACAGCCGGAACATGCGCCATGCCAACGATCAGGGCCAGCGCGCTGCTGCAGGCAAGACTGCGCATTGCTCTCATGAATGTCCACCCGCAGCGGGTTCCATCACGATGTTTCCGGAAATCCGTGCCGCCGGCATGTTCGCATCCCCTGTACGTGTCAGTTGCAGCTGCTGCAGTTCGATGGCCGGATCGGCCAGCACCGGCAGCAGCCAGTTCCACAGCGCGTCGGCGGGCACGGCCTGCACCTGCAGGTGCCAGCGCCCGTCGCGTGCTTCGATATGCAGTCCTTCGGCGAGGCCGGCGGACCTGATCCGTTCGCGCAGCCCGGCCAGCGTCGGGCGTTGGTCCCGGGCCTGCTGCTGGCGCTCGCGGGCGCGCAGCAGCGGCGCCAGTGCGGTGGCCTGTGCCTGCAGCCGCGGCAATTCCGCCTGCCAGTGCGTGCGCTGCTTCAGCAGCGGCTCCAGCCAGAACGACCACAGGCCCGCCATCAGCAGCGCACCCATCATCACGCCCAGCATCAACCGATCACGAGGCGGCAGGCGCTGCCAGCGCTGCTGCAGGCCTGCCAGGCCCGCACCCCGGCGCAGGGTCGGTGTGGTCACCGCTCGCCCCCGCTCACGCGCAGGCGCCCATCGCTCGCGCGTGCCAGCCCCAGGCCCTGTGCCTGGGCCGCCTGCTGCCACTGCTGCAGCCGTTGTGCGTCGTCGGCCAGCGCCTGCGCATCCGGGTCCAGTTCAAGGTCCAGCTGGCCCGGCTGGTAGTGCAGGGCGCGGACCTGGCCACCCAGTTCCGGAATCGCCTGCAGCGTACTGGCCACCTGCCGCTGCACCGCCGGCAACGACGGCAGCGGCGCCGGTGCAGCCAGCGCCCGCCGCGCCTGCAGCACCGGGTCCACGACATCGGTGATCTCGGGGAAGCGTGCGCTGAACTGCCGCGCCATGTCCTGCTGCAGCGCCTCGCCTTCGCTGCGCCAACGCGAAACCTGCAGCTGCAGGCCCAGGGCCGCCAGCAGCACCGCGGCCAATGCCAGCCCGATCGCCAGCTGCGGCCGCTTCCGGGCTGCACTGGGCAGGGGCAGAGACCACGCGGGCAGCGGTCCACAGGCCTGCAGTTCGTGCGCGACCGCCGTTGCAGGCAGGCTTTCCGGCCATGTGGACGGCACGCTGCCGATCCACTGCACGGCCTGTACGCCGGACTGCTGCAGCCGCGCCGCCAGCGCCTGCATCACCGCGCCCGCGTCACGCCCGCCGCACCACAGCACGCTGCCCCGGTCACGCCCGCTGCGCACCAGCAGATGCTCGCCACAGTCCCGCAGCGTCGCTTTCTCGCTGTTCCACGGCAGCAGCAGCGGCGTCGGGTACAGTGCCCGCAGCCGCAGGCCGCACGCTTCCAGCAGCTGTTGTGCCTGCACCATCGCCTGCTGGCCCAGCCAGGCGACCGGCACGCTGCCGTCATCGGCCTGCGCGCCGTGCGCCAGGGCCACCTCCTGCAGGTCATCCAGCAGCATCGCTTCCACTTCGCCCTGCAATGCAGCCTGCAGCCTGCGCCCGGTCAGTGGCGGCAGCTGCAGCTCCAGCAGGATCAGATCGTGCGGATCGAGGCAGGCCAGCACCTCGGCCTGCGGATGGCGCTGGCCCAGCGCGATCAGCGTCCCGCGGCCATGCGCCTGCACGGCGCCCTTGTGCAGCAGCGCCCAATCGACCTCACTGTCGGTGCGCAGGCGCTCCAGCGGTGGCAGGCAGATCCTCAACTGCAGGCTCATGCGCCGATCCTCGTCCACACGCGTTGCACGCGCACACCGTCATCGCGGTACTCGCGCCAGATCAGTGCCCGGAAGTCGACCGCCTGGCCGTCGGCCTGTACCTGGCCGACGGCGAGAAACCACTCACTATGAATGCCAAGGGGAACCAGGGCCATCTGCGCGCTGCTCAGTTGGAGTCGATTGGCGATGTCACCGCGATTGAGCAGCCAGTGGCCGCCGTCCCGCTCCCCGAGCAGCGCCTGCAGGCGCCCCCGTTCGACCTCGGGCGTGACCGCCTGCAGCACGCTGAGATCGCAGGTGTTGGCATTGACCAGGGTCTGCGCCGGCAGCACCACGGTGCGCCGTGCCAGCGCCTGCACGGCCAGCGGATCCGACCCCGCAAAGGCCTGCTCGATCAATGATTCGCGCGGCAGGGGCGCCTGCGCCTGGATGTCGCCATCGCGCAGGCGCGCCTGTATGTGCTCGGCCGCAGAGGCGCAGGCGCCCTGCCCCAGCCCCTGCCCGGCGCACAGGGCGATGAACGCGTGCCGTGCGTCCGGGTCCGGCTTGCCCTGTGCCAGCAGATTGCGCAGGTTGAACATCGACTGCGCATCGACCAGTTGCAGCTGTACCGGAAGCGGCACCTGCGATTGCAGCGGCCGCGCCCAGCGCCCGTCGCGCACCGTCGTCACCTGCTCGCGTACGTCTTCACGCAACTGCTGTGCCGCGCGCTCCAGCGAGGCGTCCACGGTCATGCGCACCTGCGCACGAAGCTGGTCGCCGCGCAGCATGCGCAGCTGCGCCGACTGCCGGGTCAGCAGCGCGGTGGCGATCACCGCCACCAACGCCACCACCAGCATCGCCACGATCACCGCCATGCCACGCTGGCCGGCGCACGACACCGAACGCACCCGGGCTGCCATCGGTGGGCCTCACAGCTGCCAGGAGCCGATGTCCGCGTTGCCGGCATCGCCGCCCGGCTTGCTGTCCGCGCCCAGTGAGAACACATCGATGTCGCCGTGGGTGCCGGGAATCTGGTACTGGTAGGGATGGCCCCACGGGTCATTCGGCAGGCGGTCCAGATAGGGCGTCACCGGCATTGCGCCGCCGCCCTGCGGTGGCGTCACCAACGCCTTCAACCCCTGCTCGGCAGTGGGGTAGCGTCCGTTGTCCAGCTTGAACAGCTTCAACGCCTGCATCAACGCAGCGATATCCTGCCGCGCCGCCACCACGCGCGCCTGGTCGGGGCGATCCATCAAGCGCGGCACGATCAAGGCGGCGAGGATGCCGATGATCACCACCACCACCATGATCTCGATCAGGCTGAAACCCTGCTGCCGTGCCCAGCGACCACGAACCTGCCTTGCCATTGTTCCGCCCCCGTCATCCTGGAAGAGACCGCTGCGCCATGGTCAGCGGTGCATGTGTCAGTACGATAAACATCCGCCTGCTATTCGCTGCGCCTGCACCTGCAGCGGCATTGCGCGCATTGCAGGCACGCACGCGGCCTCCAGCAGCGGTGCAGGAATTTCGCCCAGCGTGTCTTCAATGCAGGCACGCAGCGGCGGTTGCGTGCACGCCTTCAGCAGCCGCACGCATTGCATCGGCGACCATGCCGTGCCGTGACCGAGGCCGACGAACAGCCGATAGGCCTGGTGGTAGCGCAGATCATCGAACACCCGCTGCGCGCTGTTCAGATCGCGCAGCACCACCAGCAACGCGGCGCGTTGCAGCGCACGCGTATCGCCCGCATCAAACGGCAGCAGGTTCATGACAGTCTCGGGCCAGGGCCGCAACTGCACATCAAGCGCCCTGCGCAGGGCCAACAACGGATGCGCGCTGCTGTCCAGCGCCGCCCAACGCGCAGCATCCGCCCACGCGTCGCTGGACAGCACCCATACCCACGAGCGTCCATAGCGTTGCACGTTCACCGGCGCATGCCGTGCCTGCTCCAGCGACTGGCTCAGGTGCCGGTCCAGTTCCAGCATGGTGACACTGCGACTGTCTGCCATCGGCATCGCCTGCGCTCTGCGACGCGTGATGCGCCGTACTCAGGAAAGACGTCGGCAGGGCGAATGAAGCGACAGCGCGAATGCCTCTCTGTGCGCTGCGTAGCGCTTCCTCATCGGCGTCATCGCAGCGTCATCCGCCTGCAGGCTTCGCGCTCCAGGCGCGGCACGTCGCCGCCACAGCGGCGCGCCAGCACGGCCACCTCGCTGCGTTGCGCGAAGGCCGCCAGCGCATCGGTCATCGCCACGTCATCCAGCCATGACGCCATCGCAACACGCAACGGCGAAAGCTGCCAGCCCTCCATCATCCCGTGGCCGCCAGCGACGAACCAGTGCCACAGCCGATGATGCTGCACCTGGTCGTGCAGCTGCGCCAGCTCATCGATTGCGTACATGCCCATCAGCAGCAGCGCCCTTGCCATCGCCGCGGGCGCCAGCGCGCCCGTCTCTGGCAGCGGAAGTACCTGCTGCTGCAGGCGCAGCAGCATCGCCAACGGATGCGATTGCGGATCGAACTCCAGCAGCACCGCCTGCTGCTGCCATTGCGCTTCGGAGACCACGCACACCCACGGTGATCCATAGCGATGCACCATCAACGGTCGTCGTTGCGTGGTCTCCAGCAACGCCGACAGATTGCGACGCAGATCCAGCACACCGATGGTCTCGTTGCGCACCCCAGGCCTCTCCTTGCTTGCAACGGCCCTGCGTGAAGTGCGGGGCCAGCGTCATCATCTAACCGAGGACGGCAATGCCACCCGGAAAGCGACGCAGATCCAGCGACATCGACTGTCGCAGCTGTTCAAGGGCCGCGTCGGGATCATCGATGCGGAAGCGGCCGCTGACCGGCGCACGCGCCAATGCCGATTCACCCAGCACGATCCTGCCGCGGCGGTAGCGGTTGATCTCGTCCACCACCTCACGCAGCGGCGCACGGCGGAACACCAGCATGCCCTCGGTCCAGGCGCTCACCTCCGCGGCCACCGCCTCGGCCACCACGCCACTGAGGCGCTCGTCGTAGCGGGTCTGCTGCCCGGCCTGCAGCTGCAGGCGGCCCTGCGGGTGCTCGATGCGGGCACTGCCGTGCAGGCAGGTGACCCGCACCTGGCCATGGGTGTTGCGCACGTCCAGGCGCACCGCACCTTCGTCGGCGATCACGCAGCCCGGCCCGGCAAACAACGCCAGGCGCAGGCCGGCCCGGGTTTCGATCGCGGCCTGGCCCTGCACCAGTTCAAAGCCCTCGCCATCGGCGGCGGCGCGACGGCGCAGGCTGCTCTGCGTATCCAGATCGATCTTCAGCTGCGGCACCGGCGTGATCTGCAGGCGCTCGCCGGTACCGGTGTGGAAATCGGCGGCCATTGCCGCGACCGGCGGCCACAGGCCCAGCGGCGGGCGGATCGCGGCGACCACCACCAGGCTGGCCGGCGCGGCAATCGCGGCGCCAAGGAAGGCGCGTCGGCTCCAGCGCTGTGCACGGCCCGGCGCGACCGGCTGGCGCGCCGCGGCGGGCAGCTGTTCGCCCGCCAGCCGCACCTGGTCCCACTGCCGCCGTGCACGGCCGAACGCCTCCCGATGGCGGGGATCGGCGTCGCACCACGCGCGGAACCTGCGCCCATCGGCGGCGGTGGCCTCGCCCGAGGTCAGCCGCACCACCCACGCATGGGCCTGACGCTCGACGGCATCCAGCGGGCGTTGCGGGCGATCGTCAGCGTCCATGGGGGCTCATGCCGGACCCGCACGCTGCGGGGTTCTGCTCGGCGTCAAAGTGTAGACGGATGCCGGCGCTCAGAACCGCACCTGGCGCCCCTGCCCGCTGCGCTCGGCCAGATAGTCCTGAGCCGCCTTCAGTTCACGCTGCACCAATCGCAGCGACACCCCCAGGTGCTCGGCCACGTCGCGCTGCTGCAGGCCATCGACGCGGATCGCCAGCAGGATGCGGCGGCGGCGCTCGGGCATGCGCTGCAGCAGGGCGACCATGTCCTGCAACGCGAAGTCCAGTTCCGCGGCCTGCGCCGGGCCCGGCGCCGGATCGGCCAGGTCCATCAGCGCATCCACCTCATCCAGGCTCAGCAGTCGATGGTCGGCACGTTGGCGGTCGATCACGGTGTTCATCGCCATGCGCAGCAGGTAGGCCGCCGGGTTCTGCACCGCGTCCAGCCGATCGCGGCGGGCGCTCAGGCGCATCCAGGTATCCTGCAGCGCGTCGCCTGCCAGCTCCTCCGAGCCCAGCTTGCGCACCAGCCGCCGCTTCAACTCGTCATAGGCCCCCAGAAGGTGGTCCATCAGGTCAACTGCCCCAGCCGTACCGTTGCTCATGTTCGAATCCTTGAAGTCATGGAAGGGGCGAGCGCCGGCCACAGTCGTGGTCGATGCCGGAAGGTCGGATCTGCAACGTCACCGGCTGCGGCAGCGCGGCGGCATCGGGCGCCAGCACCAGCTGCGCCAGCGCCTGCAGCAGGCGCGCGTCGCGGCCTGCACTGCCAGTGCCAGACACCAGCTCAGGCGCCAGCAACTGGCCGTCGCTGTCAATGCGGAAGCGCAGCGTTGCCGCATAACGACCCGGCGCGATGCCCGGGTCGTCACAGAACGCCTCGCGCAGGCGCTGCTGCACGCCGCCATAGCGACGGCGCCGCTCGGCGTCGGCAGCTTCGCTGCCTGGCGTCATTTCATTCACGGATGGCGCACCCCGGCGCAGCACCACGCGCTGCTCGCCGATCACCTCGGCCTCGATGCCGGTGTCCTGCAGCAGCGCCTGCAGCGCCGGCAGCGGCGGCAGGCTGGCACGCAGTGCATGGCTGCTGCGCCCGGCGGCAAGGTCACCCGGGTACATCACCGACCACCCGCTGATGACACTGAAGCGCTCGACGGCCAGCTCCAGCGGCTGCGCCGGGATGTCGTAGGCATGAACACCGTCCTGTGCGGCGGCCGCGAAGGACAACAGCAGCCATGCGGCGATGGCCACCCTCCAAGTTCTGACCGCATGGTGTCCATTCAGCCCCCTGACGTAGAACACATGACCCTCGGCAGCGACAGCAGCTGCAGTGCACGCGCGGCACGAGCGGAACCCCGGCCCGCGCGACCAGCAAGCGGGTTCAAACCGTACCGGCAGCACATGTCATTGCGATGACCAGCGTCCACGGCCGAGGGCGAGCGAGGCTGCGCGGAGCACGCTGCGAAGCAACCGGGTCCGGCCCCGTGCCGACCAAAGCGAGTCGACCAAGGTCGACACCCACCAGGAGCAGCCATGGTCGACACCCACCAGGAGCAGCTCATGCCGTTCCGGCACATCGCGGGATCTGTCAGGTGGCGGGGCGGCGTGGCCAGGCAGGACCGTTGGCGCCATGGATGGCGCCAACGAGCCCCCATGGATGGGTTTACGGCGTGTCCTGCCTGGCCACACCGCCCCGCCACCCCAGGAAGCCGCTGTTGCTGTTGCTGTTGCTCCTGGGGTTGCCGGCCAGCGGCCGGCACGACCGCGGGTACCGGGTGCAACCCGGCCCGCCCCCACCCCTCAAAGCGGCAGGCGGGTGGTCTGCTTGATCCGCTGCATCGGAATCTCGGTCTTGGTGTTCTGCACCCCGGCAATCCGGTTCAGGTGCTGCATCTGGAACTGCCGGTAGGCATCAAGGTCGGCCACCGCCACCCGCAGCAGGAAGTCGCAGTCACCCGCCATCAGATGACATTCAAGCACTTCCGGGAAAGACTTGATGCTGTTGATGAAGTGATTGGTGGTGTCCTCGTCCTGCCCGCGCAGCCACACCCGCACGAACACGGTGAAGCCCCGCCCGATCTTGGCCTCGTTCAGCAGCGCCACGTAGCGGTCGATGTAGCCGCCTTCCTCCAGCAGCCGCACCCGGCGCAGGCAGGCCGACGGCGAGAGGCCCACCTGGCGCGCCAGCTCCAGGTTCTGCAGGCGTCCGTCCCCTTGCAGGGCGTCGAGGATGCGCCGATCGAGATTGTCGAGCTGATACTGCATGAAATTCCACCCTTGGCAACGCTGGCCGCATGAAATTCCAATCCTCGCCAATCCAGTGGCATCAACGCAACCCGATTTCGCGATCAGGCCGCTAGGATGGGCCACCCCACTCAGTTGTGTCGTTCCATGGACGCCCGTACCACCCTCCCCCTGCCTGACGCCACCTGCGACACCGCACCGCGTGCCGAATTCCTGCGCGGCCTGCGCGCCGCCGTGCCGGTGATGATCGGCTTCATTCCCTTCGCCCTGGTGCTCGGCGCCCAGGCCGCACAGAAGGGCCTGACCGCCCTTGAAGTACCACTGATGACCGGCCTCAACTTCGCCGGCGGCTCGGAATTCGCCGCAGTCGAACTGTGGACCTCGCCGCCACACATCGCCCTGATCGTGGCGATCACCGCGCTGGTCAACAGCCGCCACCTGCTGATGGGCGCCAGCCTGGCGCCGCTGCTGCAGCACCTTCCGCGCCGCCGGGTGCTGCCCGCGCTGTTCTTCATGTGCGACGAGAGCTGGGCAATGGGCGTGGCCGACGCACGCCGCCGCGCCCTCGGCTTCAGCCTGGCCTACTACCTGGGCGTCTCGGCCGGCCTGTACACGGTCTGGGTGGCCTGTACCGCGCTGGGCGCGATCGTCGGCCCGATGCTGGGCGACATCCACGCCTATGGCTTCGACATGGCCTTCCCCGCCGTGTTCCTGGTGCTGCTGCGCGGCATGTGGCAGGGCATGAAGGCCGCGCGGCCCTGGCTGGTGAGCCTGGTGGTGGCCGCCACCACCTGCCTGCTGGTGCCCGGAGCCTGGTATGTCGCCAGTGGCGCGCTGGCCGGCCTGGCGGCGGCCTGGCTGCTGGCGGAGGACGCGGCATGATCTTCAATGGCTTGATCCACTGGACCTCGGTGCTGACCATCGTGCTGATGGCGGCCGCCACCTACCTCACCCGCATCGTCGGATTCCTGGCGCTGCGCAACCGTACGCTGAGCAAGCGCGCGGTAACGGTGATGGAAGCCGCACCCGGCTGCGTGCTGATCTCGGTGATCGCACCGGACTTCGTCGCCGACAAGCCGGCCGACCTGGTGGCACTGGCGATCACCCTGCTGGCCGCCACGCGGTTGTCGATGCTGCCGACGGTGCTGATCGGCGTGGTCTCGGCGGGTGTACTGCGCTACCTGATGGGCTGACGCGCTCGCCCTTCCTCTGTGGAGCCCAGCCCCATGCCCGGCTCTACAGAAAACTCCCTGCGACACCCGGTCGCAGCCGATCCCGTCCGTCACTTGACCAATATCAAATCGCCCGCCGCCGCGCGGGCGTATTCCTATGCAGGACCCGAACACGCCGGCGTTTCCGGCATCCACAAGGACCCTGCGATGAGCTACACCCCCGACAACGCCCAGCTGCTGAACGCCCTGCAGAACGTCATGGTGATCTCCACCACCGACCTGCAGGGCAACATCACCTACGCCAACGACCTGTTCTGCACGCTCACCGGCTTTGCCCGCGAAGAACTGATCGGCCAGCCGCACAGCATCGTGCGCCACCCGGACGTGCCCAAGGCGGTCTACAAGGACATGTGGGACACCATCAAGGCCGGCAAGACCTGGACCGGCATCGTGCCGAACCTGGGCAAGGGCGGCGTGCTCTACGTGGTCGACACCACCGTGCAGCCGCTGTTCGACGCCGAAGGCAACATCACCTCGTACATCAGCATCCGCCGCGTGGTGAACGACCTGATGCAGAACTACGACCTGGTCGAGTTCAGCAAGGAAAAGTTCGACGACTTCTACGAGGCCGCGTGAACGCGCTCCCGACCAGCACCGCCATCAGCCGCCTGCTGGTGGGCTTCGCGTCCGAGTCGGGCAATGCCCGCGCCCTGGCCCAGCGCCTGGGCGCGGACCTTCAGCCGCACGCGCCGCAGGTGCTTGCCTTCAACGACATCGACGTGGCCAGCCTCGGCCACGGCGATGTGCTGCTGGCGATTTCCAGCTCGTTCGGTGACGGCGAACCGCCGGCCAACGGCGAGCAGTTCTTCGACACCCTGCGCCAGACCCCGACACTGAGCGGCCTGCGCTATGCGGTATTCGGGCTTGGCGATACCGGCTACCCCCGCTTCTGTGGCTTCACCAAGGCGCTCGATGCCGCACTGAGCGAGCGTCAGGCACAACCGCTGCTGCACCGCGTCGATGCCGATCTCGGCTACGAGCAGTTCTTCCAGCAATGGCAGCCGGTGCTCGGCCAGGTGCTGGACGGAAACCCCGCCGCCGGCCAGGACCTGCGCCTGCAGGTGACCGCCTATGGCGAAGACAACGCCTTTGCCGCGCGCATCGTTGAACGCCGCCGCTTGAACAGCAGCGACCCCGCGGCCTGGCACCTGCAGCTGGACATTGCCGGCAGCGGCATGGCCTACCGGGCCGGTGACACCCTGCACGTGGTACCAGAGAACGATCCTGCACTGTTGCAGGCGCTGGCCAACTGGTACGGCGACACCGGCGCCGTGGCCACCCTGCACGACCGCGAGCTGCGCCTGCTGGGCAAGAACGTGCTGCGCGAACTGGCCCGGCTCGGTGGCAGCGAAACCTTGAAGGGCCTGCTGAAGGTCAGCCAGAAGCGCGAGCTGGAGGCGTACCTGCACGGCCTGGACCTGCTGGACGTACTGCAGGATCACTCCACCCCGGACAGCGTTCCGCTGGCGCGCCTGCGCGAGCTGCTGTCACCACGCCTGCCGCGTGCCTATTCGATTGCCTCGCACCCGTGCGATGACCAGCTCAGCCTGTGCGTGCGCGAGGTACGCTACACCCTGCGTGGCCGCGAGCGCTTTGGCACCGCCACCGGCAGCCTGCTGCAGGGCGGCGACCACGCCCGTGTGTACTGCCGCTCCAATCCGGGCTTCCATCTGCCCGATAGCGGCGAAGCACCGCTGTTGCTGGTCGGCACCGGCACCGGCATCGCACCGTTGATGGGCCTGATGCAGGAACTGCAGGCGACCGCCTGCGAACGTGAAGTGCACCTGGTGTTCGGCGAGAAGCACCGCGAACACGATTACCTCTATCGTGAGCAGCTGCAGGACTGGCACGCGCGCGGCGCGCTGGCTGGCCTGCATACGGCGTTCTCGCGCGATGGGGCCGACAAGGTCTATGTGCAGCATGTACTGCAGCAGCGTGCCAGCGAAGTGCGAGACGTGCTCGCCCGTGGCGGGCATCTGTACCTGTGCGGCAACAAGCGCCACCTGGAAGGCGCGGTGCGCGACGCCATCGATGCCATCGCTGGCGAAGGGCACTGGGACGCACTGCGCGGCGAAGGCCGCACCCACTGCGAGCTGTATTGACCCGTCCGTCGGGTAGAGCCGGCCGCTGGCCGGCCGCTCCGGATTCCATGGTTGCCGGCCAGCGGCCGGCACTTCCATCAGATGCAACCAACCATCGCCAGTGCGCCCATCACGCGTCACTCGCCGACGATGCGGCCGTCCACCACGCGGGCCACCTGCTGGCCGAACATGGCCACGTCCTGCGGGTCATGGCTGATCAGCAGCAACGGGATGCCGGTCTTGTCCAGCACCGTCTCCAGTTCCTGGCGCAGGTGCTGGCGCAGGTCGTGGTCCAGCGCGGAAAACGGTTCGTCCAGCAGCAGCGCCTGCGGCTGGGTCACCAGGGCGCGCGCCAGGGCGGTGCGCTGGCGCTGGCCGCCGGATATCTGCGACGGCAGCAGATCGCCCACCGTGTCGATGCGGAAGGCGTGCAACCACTGCTCCACCGCATCGAAGCGCTGGCTGCTGCGAGGATTCAACCAGCCCGTCTGCAGCCCGAAGGCAACGTTCTGGCGCACGCTCAGGTGCGGGAACAGCGCATAGTCCTGGAACACATAGCCCAGCCGGCGACGCTGCGGAGGCAGATCCACGCCGGTGGCCGCATCGAACAGGGTCTGCCCCTGCAGGCGCACATGGCCCTGGCCGGGCCGCAGCAGCCCGGCCACCGCCTTCAACGTCAAACTCTTGCCCGCGCCCGAGGGCCCGAACAGCACCACCTGCCGCTGCGTGCACTGCAGCGACACGTCCAACACGAAATCCTGTCCGGCCGCCTGCAGCCGCCGTTGCACCTGCAGGTCAAGCCACATCACGCAGCTCCCGGCGGCGCCCGCCGACCAGCCGCGCGGCCAGCAGCAGGATCACGATGCACACCACCGAGGTCAGGATCACCAGCGCATTGGCCTTGCCATCCTGCCCGGCCTGTACCGCTTCGTAGATGGCGATCGACAGCGTCTGCGTGCGGCCCGGAATGCTGCCGGCCACCATCAGCGTTGCGCCGAACTCGCCCATCGCGCGCGCGAAGGCCAGCAGCAGGCCGGCAAGAATGCCGCGCCAGGCCAACGGCAGCGTGACCCGGAAGAACACCGCCGCTTCGGACACGCCGAGCGTGCGCGCGGCCTGCTCCAGCTGCCCGTCCACGCCCTCGAACGCCGCACGTGCAGGTTTGAACACCAGCGGCAGCGAGGCCACCGCTGCCGCGATCACCGCGGCCTGCCAGGTGAACACCAGGTTGATGCCGAACCAAGACTGCAGCCACGCGCCGATCGGGCCATTGCGTCCGATCAGCACCAGCAGGTAGTAGCCCAGTACCGTCGGTGGCAGCACCATCGGCAGGGTCAGCAGTGAATCCAGCAGCTCACGGCCCGGAAAGCGCCGTCGCGCCAGCAACGCGCCCAGCGCCACGCCCAGCACCAGATTGATCGCGGTGGCCCAACCGGCCACCTTCAGCGACAACCCCAGTGCGCTCCAGTCGAGATCCATGCCTCAGGGCTTGCCAAATCCGTGCTTGGCCAGGATCGCCTGGCCCTGCGCCGAACGCACGAACGCCGTGAAGCGCTTGGCCTCGACCGGCTGCGCACTGGCCTTGGTCACCGCCAGCGGATAGGCGATGCGCCCCGACACCGGCACTGCGAAGGCCCGGCGCACCCGGTCGGGCATCGCCTGCGCATCGGTGGCATAGACGAAGCCGGCGTCCACTTCACCGCGCGCCACGTAATCCAGCGACTGGCGCACGTTCTGCGTGGTGATGGTCTTGCCCTGCACCGACGGCCACAGCCCAGCCTTCTCCAGCGCGCCCTTGGCATAGCGGCCAACCGGCACGCTGTCCGGGTTGCCCAGCGCAATGCGCTGCACGCTGGCACCGGCCAGGTCCTTCAAGCTGCGCGGCGCGGCCGTGGCCTGCGGCGGCACCACCACCCACAGCGCGTTCACCGCGAACACCTCGCGCGTGCCGGCCGCCAGCAGGTCCTGCTGCTGGGCCTGGTCCATGGTGGTTTCATCGGCCGACGCAAACACGTCCACCGGCGCGCCGCGGCTGATCTGCTGCAGCAGCACGCCCGAGGCGGCGAAATTGAAATCGACCTTGGTTCCCGGGTGTGCCTTCTCGTAGGCGGCGCCCAGTTCACGGAAGCTCTCGGTCAGGCTCGATGCCGCCGACACCGTCAGGCCGGCCGCCCAGGCCGGCACCGTGGCCAGCAGTCCCAGCAACAACAGTCCCGCTCGTTTCATGGTCGGCTCCCGGCCAGGTTCAGTTCGGATCGGATTCGTCAGCCACCGCCAGCGCCGCCAGGCGCTCGGGCTGCAGCAGCAGGATCTCGCGCTGCTTCACCGCGATGATCCCATCATCGCTCAGGCGGCGCAGCACGCGGCTGGCGGTTTCCGGCGCCATCCGCAGGTAGTTGGCGATCTCGGTCCGCGCCATGGTCAGGTTGAAGCGCGTGGCAGAGAAGCCGCGCCGAGCATAACGTTCGGACATGTCCAACAGGAACGCGGCCATGCGCTCCTCGGTGCGGTGGTTGGCCGCCAGCGTGGCGACCTTGCCGATCTCCGCACTGAGCAGGCTGAACAGCTTGGCCTGCAGCCCCGGCATGCGCGTGGCCAGCAGGCTCAACTTGGGGAACGAGATGCGGCACAGGTGCACGGTATCCAGCGCCACCGCATTGCAGGGGAAGCGCGAACCATGGATCGCGTTCAGGCCGATCACCTCACCTGGCAGGCTGAAGCCCAGCACCTGCTCATTGCCCTGGCTGTCATCGACGAAGGTCTTGACCATGCCCGCGCGCACCGCCGCGATCGAATCGAACGATTCGCCGGCACGGAAAATGTAGTCACCGGCATGGAACGGACCGACATGGTCGACCAGCACATGCAGGTCACCCAGCGCGGTCTTGTCATACCCCTGCGACATGCAGGCATCGGAGAACGCGCAGGTGCTGCAGAAATGCAGTGCGTCGCCGTCGTCGGCAGCAGCGGGGTTCGGTGTCGCCTGGCGAAGGCGGCCGTGCGAGGACGGATTCGGAGACATCGAGGCAAGACTCAAGCGATGGCGGCCGCCGGCCGGAAGCATGCAGCCATCATACGCCACAGCAGGCGACCTTCTTCGGCCAGGCGCAGCACGCGTGCGTCCCACTGCGCCCAGCCGCGAGCGAGCAGTGGAGACAGCGCCGGCAGCTGTGCGGCAAAGCACTCCTCGAACGGTTCATCGTTGCGCCATTCGAAGGCCGCGGCGTCCAGGGCATGGTCGCAGGCAATGCTCTGCGCCACCTCGGCCGCCAGCCGCTCGTCTTCAGACAGGATCAGGCCGGCGGACACGCCGATGTGCCCGGCCTGCAGCCGAGCGCGCCATTGATCCCATTCGTCCTCCAGCCGATAGAACACCTCGCCGATCTGGCTGCAGGCAGACAGGCCGAGGCCAATGAAATCGCTGCGGTCACGGCGCGGTACGCCGGCCAGGTCGCAGTGGCGCTGGCCATCGCCAGGCCCGTGCGGGTTCGGCAGGTCACCCCGTTGATAGTGATCGCCCCCGATTTCCTCATAACCCGCTGCGCGCAGCAGGCGCCAGGCCTGCAGCCAGTTCGCGGCGGACGGATGCTGCGGCAACGCGCACGGTGCCGGCAGCAGCACGCGCTCGGGCGCTTCGGCCAGCACCTCATGCAGGCGTTCGATGAAGCCGGCATCCTCGCAGGCTGGCACCCGCAACTGGTAGTAGCGCGCGGTGAAGCCCACCTGCCGCGCCTGCGCCAGCAGGGTCGGCCCCGGCGCGTCAGCCCGGTCGATCACGTTCAGGCGGGTGCACCCCAGCGCACGCAGTTGTTCCGGAGACAGTGCGCTGCCTGCATCCAGCCGCACCTCCACCTGCGGGCGCGCCACGGTGCGCAGATGCTGCGGCACCGCGTCCAGCAGCTGGCCCAGCTGCGGCGGTGGCAGCGTTTCGGCCAGCCCCAGCTGCAGGACCATGGCCACCACCTCGCGGTCCTCGGCCAGTGCATCGGCCTGCAACCGCAGCGCCTGCAGCAGTGTCTCCAGATAGGCCTGCGGCGATACCTCGCGCCCGCCGCGCCCGGCCTGGAAGCCCAGGGTCAGGCCGCGCGGGATCAGGTGCTCGTTGCTGGCGCGCACCGCGGCGCGCCATCCACTTTCGCCGAAGCCGGTGCTGAACTGGTCAGCCGGCGGGAACAGCACATGCCGGGGTTGCCGCAGCAATGCCGCCTGCAGCGCGGTGTCCTCACTCTGGTCAACGTGGAAGCTCATGGCAGACATCTTCGGGCGTCCCTCCTCGCGTTGCCCTGATTGAAATCAAGCGCGACGCATCCGGGGATTCATGCCGGCCAACGGCCGGCACTACCCCTTCACACACACGGTAGTGCCGGCCGCTGGCCGGCAAAACCCTTCACCTGCCGCGCGCACGATCTGCCGCGGCGGCATCGATGGCTTCAGGCAGATCCGTCTCGCGGTCGATCTGCGGGAAATGGCGGCGCTCCATGCGGCGGATGGCGAAATGCATCCAGGCCAGTGCAGCGGCCACCAGCACGAACAGCAGCATGAAGCAGCTGCTCCAGATGCCCAGCGCATCGTTCAGCGCACCGAACACGATCGGCAGGATGAAGCCGCCGAGGCCGCCGATCATGCCGACCACGCCACCGACCGCGCCGACGCGATCCGGGTAGTACACCGGGATGTGCTTGTAGACTGCGGCCTTGCCCAGCGACATGAAGAAGCCCAGCACGAACACCAGCACGGTGAACAGCACCACGCCGATGGCCAGGTGGAAGTGGATCGGGCCGTGGATGCCCTTCACCACGTACTCGGTGTCCGGGTAGGCCAGCAGGAAGGTGCAGATGGCCGAGACGCCGAAGGTCCAGTACATCACCCGGCGCGCGCCCATCCTGTCCGACATCCAGCCACCGACCACGCGGAACAGGCTGGCCGGGATCGAATAGCACGCCGCCAGCATGCCGGCGGTGCCCACGTCCATGCCATAGGCGCCCACCAGGTAGTGCGGCAGCCACAACGCCAGCGCCACGAAGCCGCCGAACACGAAGAAGTAGTACAGCGAGAACCGCCACACCTGCAGGTTCTTCAGCGGCGCCATCTGCTCGGCGAACGGCACCGGCTTCACGCCTTCGCGGCGGCGCTGCTCCAGCGACGGGTCTTCCTTGCTGAAGAGGAAGAACAACACGGCGGTGACGGCCAACGCCACGGCCCAGACCTTGGCCACCATGGTCCAGCCGGCGGCCACCATCACCAGCGGCGCCAGCAGCTTGGTCACCGCCGAGCCGATGTTGCCGGCACCGAAGATGCCCAGCGCGGTGCCCTGCTTGCTGGCCGGGAAGAACTTCGACACGTAGGCCACGCCGACCGAGAAGTTGCCGCCGGCGATGCCCACGCACAGCGCAGCGAACAGGAACTGGGTGTAGGTCTGCGCATAGGTCAGCATCCAGGTGGCCACGGCACCGCACAGCATCACCAGCACCATCACCTTGCGGCCACCGAACTGGTCGGACCAGATGCCGAGGAACACGCGGCTGACCGAACCGGTCAGCACCGGGGTGGCGATCAGCAGGCCGAACTCGGTGTCGTTCAGTCCGAGCTGCTGGCTGATCTGGATGCCGATGATCGAGAAGATCATCCACACGGCGAAACACACGGCAAAAGCGAAAGTGCTCAGCCACAGCGCACGCTGCTGCTGCCCGGCACTGGCGGGGGCAAGAGCCTGGTTCATGGGGTCTCCTCGTTCAAGGTGGGTCAGCCGATATCCGCTTCAGCTTCGATCTCTTCCAGCCCGCGCACCGGATAGCGTTCCTGCAGCTGCAACAGGTAGGCCTGCACCTCGCGCTGGCGCACCTGCAGCTCCAGGTAATCACGCAGCTGCGGCAGCACCGCTTCGAATGGCTGCGGCTGGCCTTCCTCGCGGGCATCAACGCAGACCACGTGGTAGCCCCAGCGCGATTCCACCGGGAAGCCGGCCAGGCCTTCGCGCAGGCGGAACACCTGGCGATCGAACTCCGGCGTGGTCTGGCCCCGCTGCAACCAGCCAAGGTCACCGCCCTCGCTGCTGGAGGGGCAACGCGAATGGCGCAGGGCGAAATCGGCGAACAGGTGCGGCGATTCCTTCAGCAGCCCCACCAGCCGCTCACCCTCGGTGCGTGCGGCAAACCGCCCGGCCACGTCGTCGGCCGGTGCCGCCAGCAGGATATGGCGCAGTCGCACACGATCGGGCGAGCGGAAGCGCTCCGGGTTCTGCTCGAAGTAACGGCGGCAGTCCTCGTCGGTCGGTACACGGTCCTCGATCGCATCTTCCAGCAGTTGCTGGATCAGCACTTCTTCATCGCTGACCCGGCCACCCTCGGGCGCCTGCAGCCCCAGCCGCTGCGCCTCCAGGCGCAACAGCTCGCGCACCACCAGTGCACGCGCTGCCTCGGCGCGTGACTGTTCCGGGCGCATCGCCCGATGGTGCTGCATCTCGCGGGCGATCTCGGCCTCGCTGATGGCGGTATCGTCCACGAACAGCCGGCACGGTGCCGGCTGCCCGAGCGAACGCGGCCCCTGCTCCGCCGCATCGTGGTGGTGCGAATGCGCCTCGGCGGGCACAGGTGCGGCGGAGTCGATCACGGTGATCGGCAGGAATTTCGGCAGGCTGCCCATGGCTCACTCCCGCGGCCCGTAGCGCAGCGTGGCCTGGCGCCGGCGCACCACCTGGTACGGCCGCCACAGGTAACTGATCGGAATGCTCCACACATGCACCAGGCGAGTGAACGGCGCGATCAGGAACAGGGTCAGGCCCAGGAAGATGTGCATCTTGTAGACCCAGCTGACGCCTTCAATGTAGTCGGCGGCACCGGCACGGAAGGTCACGATGTGCTGGGCCCATTCGGCCAGCTGCACCATCACCCCGCCGTCCAGGTGGCCGGCCGAGATGCGGATGCTGTACAGGCCCAGGCACAGCTGGGCGAACAGCAGCACCAGCACCAGCGTGTCGCCAAAACTACCGGTGGCACGCACACGCGCATTGAACAGGCGGCGTACCAGCAGGATGCTGATGCCGATGAAGCACAGCGCGCCGAACACACCGCCGACCACCATCGCCAGCATCTGCTTCTGCGAGGAGGTGATGAAGTGCTCGTACACCGCGTGCGGGGTCAACAGTCCGACCAGATGGCCACCGAGGATGGCCAGGATGCCGATGTGGAAGCAGTTGCTGCCGATCCGCATGCCCTTGTCCGACAGCATCTGGCTGGAGCCGGTGCGCCAGGTGTACATGGCCTTGTCATAACGGGCCCAGCTGCCGATCAGCAGCACCGCCACGGCGATGTACGGGTAGTACTGGAAGGCGAATTGATGCAGGGAGTAACTCATGGCTGGACCTCTCGATGCGAAGGACGGGCCGGCGAACGCACGGGCGGCTTGCAGTCTTCGGCAGGGGCTTCGGCGCCGAAGCGCACCGCCTCTTCCTCCCACAAGCGGTCCATGGCCTCGGCGGTATCGTCGCGGACTTCTTCACTGGCACGCTGGCGCAGCGCCTGCAGATCGGCCTTGCCGTCGCCGGCTTCGACCAGGATCTCGAACAGCACCCGATGCGGCAGCTCGCGCTCGGCGGCGCGCGCAGCCAGCATGCCGGCGATGTGGCCGATGTGGTGCAGCCACTCACGGGCCTCGCTGCCGGGCCGATGGGCCAGGAACTCCAGCAGCAGCGGCAGGTAGTCCGGCAGCTCGCGGGCGTCCAGCTCGAAGCCGTTACGGCGGTAGGTTTCGACCAGATCGACCATGGCCTGGCCGCGATCACGCGATTCGCCATGGATGTGTTCGAACAGCAGCAGGCTCATCGAACGGCCACGGTCGAAACTGGCCAGCCAGGCGGCCTGCGCATCCAGCGCATCGGTACCCAGCAGCTGCTGCACGAAGCTGCGCAGCTGCTGGCGGCGGGCGGCGCTCAGCGCCGGGTCGTCGCAGGCGGCGAGCAGTTCCTCGCCGTGCTGCCACAGTTCCTCACGGGGGTAGTCCAGCAGCACCCCGACCAGCTTGAGCACGCTCATCACACCACCTCCTTGCGGCGGTGGTTGGGCCCCTTGTCCACAACGAACGTGCTGGTGCTGCGCTGGCCGAACAGGTCGGCCGGGCTGTCACCGTTGCAGCCGTTGCCGAAGGTGAAGCCGCAGCCGCCGCGCTCGCCGAAGGCATCGTTGGCATATTCGCGGTGGCCGGTCGGAATCACGAAACGGTCCTCGTAGTTGGCGATGGCCAGGTAGCGGTACATCTCTTCCACCTGGGCAATGCTCAACCCGGTCTGCTCCAGCACAGCGGTGTCTTCCAAGCCGTCCACGTTCTTGGCCCGGCGCCAGGCACGCATCGCCATCAGCCGCTCCAGCGCGCGCACTACTGGCGCCTCGTCACCGGCGGTCAGCAGGTTGGCCAGGTAGCGCATCGGGATGCGCAGCGAAGCCACGTCCGGCAACTCGCCGCTCATGCCCACCCGGCCACGCTCGGCCGCCGACTGGATCGGCGACAGCGGCGGCACGTACCAGACCATCGGCAGCGTGCGGTATTCCGGGTGCAGCGGCAGCGCCAGCTTCCAGTCGATGGCCAGCTTGTAGACCGGCGACTGCTTGGCCGCGTCCAGCCAGCTGTCCGGAATGCCCTCCTTGCGCGCGGCAGCGATCACCGCCGGGTCGTTCGGGTCCAGGAAGATGTCCAGGTGCGCCTGGTACAGGTCCTTCTCGGCGGCCACCGAGGCGGCCTCGGCAATGCGGTCGGCGTCGTACAGCATCACACCCAGGTAGCGGATGCGACCCACGCAGGTCTCCGAGCACACGGTCGGCTCGCCCATCTCGATGCGCGGATAGCAGAAGATGCACTTCTCCGACTTGCCGCTCTTCCAGTTGTAATAGATCTTCTTGTAAGGGCAGGCCGACACGCACATGCGCCAGCCACGGCACTTGTCCTGGTCGATCAGCACGATGCCGTCTTCCTCGCGCTTGTAGATCGCGCCCGACGGGCACGCCGATACGCACGCCGGGTTCAGGCAGTGCTCGCACAGGCGTGGCAGGTACATCATGAAGGTCTTCTCGAAGGCGCCGTAGATTTCCTTCTGCACCTGGTCGAAGTTGTAGTCACGCGAGCGCTTGCTGAACTCCGAACCGAGGATTTCCTCCCAGTTCGGGCCCCACTCGATCTTCTGCATGCGTTCGCCGCTGATCAACGAGCGCGGCCGCGCGGTGGGCTGGTGCTGGCTGTCCTTGGCGGTGTGCAGGTTCTGGTAGTCGAAGTCGAAGGGCTCGTAGTAATCGTCGATCTGCGGCAGGTCCGGGTTGGCGAAAATCTTGGCCAGCATCCGCCAGCGGCCACCAGCACGCGGCACCAGCTTGCCGGCGCGGGTGCGCACCCAGCCGCCGTTCCACTTGTCCTGGTTCTCCCACTCCTTCGGGTAGCCGATGCCCGGCTTGGTTTCCACGTTGTTGAACCAGGCGTACTCGACGCCCTCGCGCGAGGTCCAGACGTTCTTGCAGGTGATCGAGCAGGTATGGCAGCCGATGCACTTGTCCAGGTTCAGCACCATCGCGATCTGTGCACGGACCTTCATCACACCACCTCCTTGCTGGCCGATGCCGAAGCACCAGCGGGCTGCTCATCGTCCAACCAATCGACCTTGTCCATCTTGCGTACGATCACGAACTCGTCGCGGTTGGTACCGCAGGTACCGTAGTAGTTGAAGCCATAGGCCAGCTGCGCGTAGCCACCAATCATGTGGGTCGGCTTGAGCACGATGCGGGTCACCGAGTTGTGGATGCCGCCGCGGGTACCGGAAATCTCCGAACCCGGAACATTGATGATGCGTTCCTGGGCGTGGTACATCATCGCCATGCCCGGCATCACGCGCTGGCTGACCACCGCACGCGCGGCAATCGCACCGTTGACGTTGAACAGCTCGATCCAGTCGTTGTCGACGATTCCGGCGCTGCGCGCGTCATCCTCGCTCAACCACACGATCGGGCCACCGCGCGACAGCGTCTGCATGATCAGGTTGTCGCTGTAGGTGCTGTGGATGCCCCACTTCTGGTGCGGGGTGATCCAGTTCAGCACGATCTCCTTGTTGCCGTTCGGGCGCTGGTTCAACAGCGGCTCCACCGTGCGCGTGTTGACCGGCGGCCGGTAGCCCATGAAGGCCTCGCCGAAGTCGATCATCCACTCATGGTCCTGGTAGAACTGCTGGCGACCGGTCACCGTGCGCCACGGAATCAGCTCGTGCACGTTGGTATAGCCGGCGTTGTAGCTGACGTTGTCGTCTTCCAGCCCCGACCAGATCGGCGAGGAGATGATCTTGCGCGGCTGCGCCTGGATGTCACGGAAGCGGATCGCCTCGTGCTCCTTGCCCACCGCCAGATGGGTGTGCTCACGGCCGGTGAAGGTACCCAGCGACTCCCAGGCCTTCACTGCCACGTGGCCATTGGTTTCCGGCGCCAGGTGCAGGATCACCTCGGCCGCGTCGATCGCGGTCGAAATGGCCGGGCGGCCGTGGCTGACGCCCTCGTCGTGCACGGTGTGGTTGAGCTTGCCGAGGAATTCGACCTCGTGCTTTGTGTCCCAGCTCATGCCCTTGCCGCCGTTGCCCAGCTTGTCCAGCAGCGGGCCCAGCGAGGTGAACTTGCGGTACAGGTTCGGGTAGTCGCGCTCCACCACCGTCATCGACGGCATGGTCTGGCCCGGGATGGCCTCGCACTCGCCCTTCTTCCAGTCGGCCACGCCGAACGGCATGCCCAGTTCGTTGGGCGTGTCATGCAGGGTCGGCACCAGCACCAGGTCCTTTTCCACGCCCAGCACACCCGGCGCCATCTCGCTCACGGTGCGGGCGACCTCCTTGAAGATCTCCCAGTCACTGCGCGACTCCCACGCCGGGTCCACCGCCTTGGACAGCGGATGGATGAACGGGTGCATGTCCGAGGTATTGAGGTCGTCCTTCTCGTACCAGGTTGCGGTCGGCAGCACGATGTCCGAGTACAGCGCGGTGGTGCACATGCGGAAGTCGAGCGTGACCAGCAGGTCCAGCTTGCCCTCCGGCGCCTCGTCACGCCACTTCACTTCCTCCGGCTTGATCGCGCCCATCTCGCCCAGGTCCTTGCCCTGCAGGCCATGGCGCGTGCCGAGCAGATGCCGCAGCATGTACTCGTGGCCCTTGCCCGAAGAACCGAGCAGGTTCGAGCGCCAGATGAACATCATGCGCGGATGGTTCTGCTGCGCATCCGGGTCGGCGAAGGCGAAGTCCAGCGAGCCATCCTTGAACTTGCCCAGCGCATAGTCGGCCGGGGCCACGCCGGCCGCTTCCGCCTCGCGCACCAGCTGCAGCGGATTGCGGTCCAGCTGCGGCGCGCACGGCAACCAGCCCATGCGCACGGCGCGCAGGTTCAGATCGGCCAGGCTGCCGCTGTACTTGCTGGCATCGGCCAACGGCGAGAGCAGCTCGTCCACCTGCAGCTTCTCGTAACGCCACTGCCCGGTGTTGAAGTAGAAGTATGAGGTGCCGTTCATGTGCCGCGGTGGGCGGCTCCAGTCCAGGCCGAACGCCAGCGGTTGCCAGCCGGTCTGCGGGCGCAGCTTTTCCTGGCCCACGTAATGCGCCCAGCCGCCACCGGTCTGGCCCACGCAACCGCACATGATCAGCATGTTGATCAGGCCGCGGTAGTTCATGTCGTTGTGGAACCAGTGGTTCATGCCCGCGCCGACGATGATCATCGAACGGCCGTGGGTCTTGTCGGCGGTACGCGCGAACTCGCGGGCGATCTCGATCACTTCCGCACGCGACACGCCGGTGATGCGCTCCTGCCAGGCCGGGGTGCCCGGCACCATGTCGTCGAAACTGCGCGCCACGTTGCCGCCGCCGAAGCCACGGTCCACGCCGTACTGGGCCAACAGCAGGTCGTAGACCGTGGCCACCAGGGTGCCGCCGCCGTCGGCGAGGGCCAGGCGACGCACCGGGATGTTGCGGTCGAGCACCTCATCGGCCGGTGCTGCGGTCCAGCCCTCGGTCTCGATGCCACCGAAGTACGGGAAGCTCACCGCCTCGATGCCGTCGTGGGCTTCAGACAGGCTCAGCTGCAGGCGCGTATCGGCGCCGTTGCTGGCCTTCTCCTCGATGTTCCACTTGCCCTTCTCGCCCCAGCGGAAGCCGATCGAGCCATTCGGCACCACGATCTGGCCGCTGGTTTCGTCATAGGCCAGGGTCTTCCAGTCGGGGTTGTTGGCTTCGCCCAGCCCGCCCAGCTCGCTGGCACGCAGGAAGCGGCCCGGCACCAGCCGGCCATCGTCGCGACGTTCCAGGCGCACCAGCATCGGCATGTCCGAGTACTGGCGGCAGTAGTCCTGGAAGTACTGCGAAGGCGAATCGACATGGAACTCGCGCAGGATCACGTGGCCGAAGGCGAAGGCCAGCGCCGCGTCGGTGCCCTGCTTGGGGTGCAGCCAGTGGTCGGTCAGCTTGGCCAGCTCGGAATAGTCCGGGCAGATCGCCACCGTCTTGGTGCCGTTGTAGCGCGCCTCGGTGAAGAAATGCGCGTCCGGCGTGCGCGTCTGCGGCACGTTCGAGCCCCAGGCGATGATGTAGCGGCTGTTGTACCAGTCGGCAGATTCGGGCACGTCGGTCTGCTCGCCCCAGATCTGCGGCGAGGCCGGCGGCAGATCGCAGTACCAGTCATAGAAGGACAGGCAGGCGCCGCCCAGCAACGACAGGTAGCGTGCGCCCGCGGCGTAGGACACCATCGACATCGCCGGGATCGGCGAGAAGCCGACCACGCGATCCGGGCCGTACTGCTTCACCGTGTACAGGTTGGAGGCCGCAATGATCTCGTTGGCCTCTTCCCACTGCAGCCGCACGAAGCCGCCCATGCCGCGGCGGGTCTTGTACGAACGCGCCTTTTCCTTGTCCTCGACAATGCTGGCCCAGGCATCCACCGGGGCCTTGCTCTTGCGCGCTTCGCGCCACAGGCGCAGCAGCGTGCCGCGGATCAGCGGATACTTCAGCCGGTTGGCGCTGTACAGGTACCAGGAATAGCTGGCGCCACGCGGGCAGCCACGCGGTTCATGGTTGGGCAGGTCCGGGCGCGTACGCGGGTAATCGGTCTGCTGGGTTTCCCAGGTGACCAGGCCGTTCTTGACGTAGATCTTCCAGCTGCACGAGCCGGTGCAGTTCACGCCGTGGGTGGAGCGCACGACCTTGTCGTACTGCCAGCGGGCGCGGTAACTGTTTTCCCAGTCACGGCCCTCGCTCTTGGCAAATCCATGACCATCGGCAAAAGACTGGGGGTCGCGCTTGAAGAACTGCAAGCGATCAAGGAAATAACTCATCGGGGGTCTCCCTTTGCGGACATCTGCAACGTGGCTGTGGTGTTCATTGGCTGCGGTGCGTTTTCAAGTTGTCAGCAGGGTGTCTCGGCACCGCGCCGGTAGTACCACCACCAGGTCACGGCCAGGCAGGTGATGTAGAAAACAACGAATCCGTACAGCGCCATGTCGGGGCTGCCGGTCAAGGTGATGGACGAGCCGTAGCTCTTGGGGATGAAGAAGCCGCCATAGGCGCCGATCGCACCGGAGAAGCCGACCACCGCGGCCGACTCGATGCTGGCCTGGTGCGCGGCCGCCGCCTTGCCTTCGGCGCTGTCGTTGGCCGACCAGCGCTCGTGCAGGGTGCGGAAGATCACCGGGATCATGCGGAAGGTGGTGCCGTTGCCGATGCCACTGAGCACGAACAGCGCCATGAAGCTGAGCAGGAAGCCATGGAAGTTGCCGCCTTGGCCGTGGCTGGGCAGGAAGTGCAGCACCCCGAACACGGCGGCGATCATCAGCGCGAACACCCAGAAGGTCAGGCGCGCGCCGCCCCAGCGGTCGGCCAGGCTGCCGCCCACCGAGCGCATCAGCGCGCCCAGCAGCGGGCCGATGAAGGCGTAGGCCAGCGGATTCACGTCCGGGAACTGGCTCTTCACCAGCATCGGGAAGCCGGCCGAGAAGCCGATGTAGGAACCGAAGGTACCGATGTACAGCCAGCACATCAGCCAGTTGTGCTTGCGGCGGAAGATCACCGCCTGCTCGGAGAACGACGAGCGCGCGCTGGTCAGGTCGTTCATGCCGAACCAGGCCGCAACCGCACAGATCGCGATCGCCGGCACCCAGATGAAACCTGCGTTCTGCACGAACAGCGACGCCCCGCCCTCCACCGTGGGCTGCGGCGCACCACCCAGCGCACCGAACACGCCCACGGTGATCACCAGCGGAATCACCGCCTGCGCCACCGACACGCCCACATTGCCCAGGCCGGCGTTCAGGCCCAGCGCCAGGCCCTGCTTCTGCTTGGGGTAGAAGAAAGAGATGTTGGACATCGACGAAGAGAAGTTCGCACCGCCAAATCCGCACAGGATGGCGATGACCACGAACACCCAGTACGGCGTGGCCGGGTCCTGCACCGCAAAGCCCAGCCAGATCGTCGGCGCCAGCAGCGAGGCGGTGGACAGCGCCGTCCAGCGGCGGCCACCGAAGATCGGAATCACGAACGAATAGAAGATGCGCAGGGTCGCGCCGGACAGGCTGGGCAGCGCCACCAGCCAGAACAGCTGGTCGGTACTGAAGTTGAAGCCGATCTTCGGCAGGCTGATCGACACCGCCGAGAACAGCACCCAGACCGAAAAGGCCAGCAGCAGCGAGGGAATCGAGATGACCAGGTTGCGGGTGGCGACCCGCTTGCCGGTGCGCTCCCAGTAGCCGGGGTCTTCCGGCGTCCAGTCGCTGATGACGCGACCCGGACGGGAGGTGCTGCGGACAACAGAATCGCTACCGACGGTCATACATGGCTCCAAGGCTGTGGAATGACGTGGGTACTGCGTTTCAAGTTGTGACCCGTCGTCATGAAGCCATTAGGCCGTGCAGCACGGACGACGGGGTTGATCTGGATCAATCAGGAACGGGTTTCCACCCTGCCCCTGACAAATGTCAAACCGATGAAGCCGTGCTGCGGCGGGCTACCCCGCGCTGGCGCACGCTGTCGCGTACATCCACATCGAACTGCAGCTGAAGCTGGCCGCCCTCGTCCAGGGCGATGTCGAACGGCAGGCCATCACGGCACGGCAGGCGTGCCGCCAATGCCTCCACCGCATTGCGCGGCAGCACCAGGCGGCAGAAGGTGCCGCCGTCCAGCAGCACGGGCTGCTCGCCAGCATGCAGCGAGACCGCCATGCCCCAGCCATCGATGCCGCCAAAGCGGGTCATGTTCTCGACCGATTCACCGGCCAGCAGGCGCGCCAGCTCGGCCTCGTCCAGGCGAAGCCGTACCGACTGGTCCTGCAACTGCACTTTCATGACGCAACACCCTCCCATTGTTCGGGGGTATTGCAGTTGACGAGTCCGGCCTCGTCAACCGCGGCCAGGGCGACGGTGTTCACGCCCAGGCGGCGCTGCAGCGCCTGCAGCGAGCGCGGGCCGCCGGGGTCATCCAGCATCGATGCCAGCGCGGCCCGGCAAGCATCGTCCATATTCAGCAGCATGGGCAGGGGGTGGCCCGCAAAGATCGTACACGGACTGCGATGGCCGTCACGCAATTGATGTAACAGGCGCGGGGGCAGCAGCGGCGTATCCACCGGTACCACCCAGGCCGGGCCATCGGGCATGCGCATGGCCACACCATGGAGCCCGCCCAACGGGCCACAGCGCGCCACCTGGTCGGGGATGCCGCCGAAAGCCGGATAGTCGCCGCTTACCCAGACCCGCTTGGCACCAGCCTGCAACAACAGGCCGCGCATGTGCTCCAGCAGCGTGCGCCCCTGCCACGGCAGCAACGCCTTGTCGCGGCCCATGCGGCTGGACAGGCCGCCGGCCAGCACGATTCCGTCAATGGTGGTGGTGGTCGTGCGCGTGGTCATGGGCATGTGCGGGCTCGCTGTCCGCATGGCAGAGGCTGCACCCCTCGCTCCATTCGCTGTCGCCGTCCTCGTAATGCTCCTGCTTCCAGATCGGGCACTGGTGCTTGACCGCTTCGATCAGCTGCCGGCAGGCACGGAAGGCCTCGTCACGGTGCGGGCTGCCGGCAGCCACCACCACCGCCACGTCGCCGATACCCAGGCGACCCTTGGCATGGGCCACATAGAGCTTCAGCTTCGGCCCGAACGCAGCCTCCACTTCCGCGGCCAGGCGCTTGAATTCGTTCAGCACCAGCGGCTCGAACAGGTCGTAGGTGATCCCGGTCACCGGCCGGCCGATATTGACGTCGCGCACCTTGCCGATGAACACATCGATGCCGCCGAAGCCCGGATCGGATACTGCGGCGATACCCTCGGCCGGATCGATCGCCGCCTGCGCGCGGTCCATCACCTTGACGATGATCTTTTCGCTCATGGCTCAGCCCCCGCTTACCGGCGGCAGGATCGCCACCCGCCCATCGTCGGGCAGTGCCTCGTGGTCGCGCAGCACGCGTTGCTGGTCGGCGAATGCCGAGTAATCCAGCAGGCCGGCACGGAAGCCCGGCCAACGCACCGGCAACAGTTCACGCAGCGCCTGGCGCAGGTCGGCCACGGTGCCACCGGCCACGTCGACCGCGATTTCGCGGCTGGCATCCAGATCGGAAAAGGCACCGAACAACTGCAGATTCACCTGTTTCATCATCACTCCTGGCTCACCAGCTGCACCGGTTCGTGGTGACCCCAGCCCTGCACGCGCACGTAGGTGCCCGCGTTGGCCAGGTCTCCCTCGGCCTCCAGCACCACCCAGGCGTTGGCCTGCAGCATCGACATCAAACGGAACGATTCCTGCCCGGACAGCACGCGCGCACTCAGTCGCCCCTGCCCGTCCACCTCCACCCGCGCACGCGCGTGGAAGCGCAGGCCCGGCGGCTTGCGTACGTCGGCCTGCAACGGCAGCTGCAACACGGTTTCCGGTGCCAGCCGCAGCAGGCGGCGCAGCACCGGCTCCACGAAGAAGCGCTGGCCGACGGCGGCCGAGACCGGGTTGCCGGGCAGGCCGAAGTACAGCGCGCCATTGGGCAGCACCGCGAACAGCAGCGGTTTGCCCGGGCGGATCGCCACCTTGTGGAACACGATGCGCGCACCGCGGCCACGCAGGGCATCGGGAACGAAATCGTAGCGGCCGGCCGACACCGCGCCGGTACTGACCAGCAGCTGCGCACCTGCGGCCAGCGCTTGATCCAGCACCGCGTTGAACGCGGCCACGTCATCGCCCACGGTGCCCTGCCAGACCACCTCGGCACCGGCCGCCTGCAGGCGACCCACCAGATACGGACGGTTGCTGTCACGGATCTGGCCCGATTCCAGCGCCTGCGCGGCCTCGGTCACCAGCTCCTTGCCGGTGGCGATCACAGCGGCCTTCGGCCGCGCCACCACCGCCACCTCGCCCACGCCGATGGCGTGCAGCAGGGTGCGGGCGTTGATATCCAGCACCTGCCCGGCCTGCAGCACGCGCTCGCCGTCGCTCACGTCCTGCCCGCGCAGGCGCACGTGCTGGCACGGCTTCACTGGCGACTTGAGGGCGATGCGGGTCGGGCGGCCGTCCTCGCTGGCGAGGATCTCCACATTCTCGACCGGCACCACGGTATCCAGTCCAGAGGGCATGCGTGCGCCGGTCATGATTTCCCAGGCACCCTCGCCGCCCTCGGCGCCGGCATCGCCGGCGGCCTGCCAGCCCTGCACCGCGAACTCGGTACCCGCGTCGAACGCAGCACCGTTGGCGCGCAGCGCGAAGCCGTCCATCGCCGAGTTGTCGAACGGCGGCAACGACTGCCCGCTGTGGATATCGCTGGCCAGGGTGCGTCCACCCGCCTCATGCAGTGGCAGGCGCTCGGCCGGCAGCGGCGTGGACGCGTCCAGCAGGTGCTGCAACGCTTCGCTGTAGGCGATCATGCGGCGCTCCCATGGGTGTGGCCACCGCCGTCGACCATCGCCAGCGCGTGGCCCAGCACCGGCGCCAGGATGTCCAGGCACTGCGCCGCCGCCTTCGGGCTGCCCGGCAGCGCGAACACCAGCATGCCGCCCAGCTGCACCACCTCGGCCCGGCTCAGCCACGCCATCGGCGTGTGCTGCGCGCTCAGCGCCCGCACCATCTGTGCCAGGCCATGCACCGGCCGCGCGTTCAAGGAACGCAGCGCCTCCGGGGTCAGGTCACGCGGGCCCAAACCGGTACCGCCGGTACACAGGCACAGGCGCACACCGTCGGCGGCCAATGCCTGCAGGCGCCCGGCCAACGGCTCGATGCCATCGGGCAGCACCTCGGCCGCCACAACCTCGCCGCCCAGCTTTTTCACGCCGGTCACCAGGGTCGGACCAGAAATGTCTTCATAGGTGCCGTCGCTGGCGCGATCACTCAGCGTGATCACCGCGCAGGCCGCGCCCTCCAGACCCTTCGGTGCACGCGGCTTGAAGCGCGCGCGCTCGGCCTCGTCCATGCCGTCGGGGTGCAGCCACACACCGCGCTTGCCACCCTCTTTGAACAGCAGGCGGATGCCTTCGATGCGCAGCGCCGGTTCCACCGGCTTGCTCAGGTCGTACAGGGTCAGCAGCGCCGCGTTGACGCCGGCCAGTGCCTCCATCTCCACGCCGGTGCGCGCCTCGCTGGCGCACTCGCACCACACGCGGATCGCCTGCCGTTCCGGTACCGGCGCGCAGAACACCTGCACCAGCTCCAGCGGCAACGGGTGGCACAGCGGCATCAGCATCGAGGCCATCTTTGCGCCCTGCAGGCCGGCAATCTCGGCCATCACCAGCGCATCGCCCTTGGGCAGGCGGCGCTCGACTATCAGCGGATAGGCCACCGGGCCGGCATGCAGCTCGCCCATCGCCACCGCACGGCGGCGGGTGATGCGCTTGTCGCGGACATCGGCCATATGGAAGGCCGCATTCAATTCCCCACTCATCGTGTTGCTCATCCTCCGATCGAGGCCAGGTGCGGGGTCAGCCCGGTCTGGCCCTGGTGCAGGCCATGCCCGGCCGCTTTCAGGCCAAGCTGGGTGGTGATGCGCGCCAGCAGCGCGTCATGGTCATCGTCGCTCTGCAGCAGCGGCCGCAGCGGCACGCCGAACTCGCCGAACAGGCACAGCCGCAGGTCGCCCTTGGCGGTCACCCGCAGGCGGTTGCAGCCCTTGCAGAAGTCGCGCGAATACGGGGCAATGATGCCGATGCTGCCGCGATGGTCGGGGTGGCCGAACTCGCGCGCCGGACCGGCATCGGCGGCGCGCGGGCGCTCGTGCCAGCCAGCGGCCAGCAGCTGCTCGACCACCACGTCGGCACGCAGGTGGTGGCGCTGGAAATAGGCTTCGTTGTCGCCGGTGCGCATCAGTTCGATGAAGCGCACGCTGAAGGGACGGTCGCGCAGGTAGTCCATCCACTGCGGCAGCTCGTCGTCGTTCAGGCCGCGCAGCAGCACCGCATTGAGCTTGATCGCCGGCAGGCCCAGTGCCTGCGCCAGGGCCAGGCCCTGCTCGATCTCCGGCAGGCGGTCGTGCCCGGTAATGACCTTGAAGCGCTCGCGCTGCAGGCTGTCCATGCTTACGTTCAGCGCGGTCAGCCCCGCCCGGTGCCAGCCCGGCAGGCGCCGCGGCAGCAGCGTGCCGTTGGTGGTGATGGCCACCTTGCGGATGCCCGGCACCGCCGCCACGGTGGCGATGATCTCGTCCAGCTCCTTGCGCAGGCTGGGCTCGCCGCCGGTCAGCCGGATCTTGCTCATGCCCAGCGCGGCAAACGCGCGTACCAGACGCGCGATTTCATCCACCTGCAGGAAGCGCGGGCGGCCATCGGCCTGGTAGCCATCGGGCAGGCAGTAGCTGCAACGGAAGTTGCAGGCTTCGGTCAACGACAGGCGCAGGTACGGAAAGCTGCGTCCGAAACCGTCGGTGAGTTGGCTCATGGCTGGTCCACCTTGTTGCTCCACCGTCTTGCCTGTGCCCGGAACGGCCCGGAAACCCTCGTCTGCTGGAACGATTGCCAGAGTACGCGGCCATCAGTTCCATGGGCATGACTTAAATCAATCGTCTTCGGCCCCGCACGGCAGGCGTTGTGGCAGCATGCGGCTTTCCGTGCAGCGGGCGTGTGACAACCCTCATGATGATGAATGATTTCCAGCAGCTGCTGCACGCCGCAGGCCAGCAGGCTGAACCGCAACGCTTGCTGTTCGTATTCGTGCGCGCCGAGCTGCCCGAGTCGCCCACTGACGACCAGCGCGGCCGGCATGACCGCCGCGAGGGCGGCACCCTGTCGCCGGTGCTGTGCGTGGACAAGCTGCCCGCCGAAGTGCCCAGCTTCCAGGCGCTGGCGGCTGAATCGACCACCACCGGCATCGACTGGGACCTGGTGTTCGTGGCCGCGCTGGACGGCCGCGCCGGGTTCGCCCCCAACAGCGATGAGGCCGCGCGCCCGCTGAAACTGATGGTCAATGCCATCCATGACGGTCAGATCGGCCGCTTCGCCGCCTTCGACCGGGGCGGCGAGCCTGTTCAGTTCTATTGACCCACCAGCTGCAGGGTCAGGAAGAAGATCACCAGCACGGTGTTCAGGCCCCAGGCCACGGTCAGCCCGCGCGCGGCCACGCCCAGGTTGGGATTGTGCGCGCTGGGCGCCGCCCGCCAGACCGCCGGGATGATCCAGCCGGTATAGAGCAGCAGGGCGGCAAACACCCCCAGCAGCAGCGGCGTGCGCCCGTTGGCCAGGGCCCAGACGGCCACGGCCCACAGAATGTTGCTGGGAATCACGCCCTGCAGCCAGAACACACTCCAGAGGCGTGAACGGCCTTGGGTGCCAGGGGACGGGTGCAGCGAAGCGGTAGCGGTCATAAGTCTCCTTCTGGTTAGGAAACGTGCTCGGGCAGCCTGCGCTTGGCGGATGGGAACGTCAAGATGGGGCCGGCAGGCATGGCCCGGCGGCACGGGAGAGCACTACCCTGCACAACGCCGTCCCTCATGCTGGCGTCGCAAAGGCAGCGTACTTTCGAAACCGGATACGCCGATCAACACCCGCGCTCATCTCTATCACCCAGGAAGGAACTTCGCGTGTCAACCGCCAGAACGGCCGTCTTCGCCCTCTGCTTGTCCGCTTGCCTGCCGGCCTACGCCGCGCAGAATGCAGCCGCCGACATCAAGGCCATCGAACAGGTGGTCGAGTCCTTCCGTACCTCGCTGATCAACAAGGACAAGCCGACCTACATGGGCCTGTTCTTTTCGGACAAGGCGGAAGACATCGGTTGGCAGTACGTTTCCGAGGACGCGCGCCTGCAGGACATCCGCAAGGCCAAGCCCGATGCGATCAAGGCGCGGAAGATTCCCGCCAATAATTTCATCGCGCTGATCGATGGTGCCGTAGCGTCGCCGAAACCGAGGGAGGAAAAATTCTCCAACACGAAGATCGAGGCCGACGGCGATGTGGCTTCGGTGTCGTTTGACTACAGCTTCCACGACGATGGGGTGAAGACCAACTGGGGCAAGGAGATGTGGCAGCTGATCCGCACCGAACAGGGCTGGAAGATCTTCTCGGTGATCTATTCGATCCGCGATTCACGCAGCCCGGCGGACTGAATCGCCAGCGGCCGCGCCCGGCAGTTCCTGCGTAGCTGGGTGGCTCGGCCCTTCGCAGTACTACGTCGGCTGAGCGCAATGCTAACGAGGGTCCGACGCTTTCCCGACGCCCGTCTGCACATCCTGTCGTGAGGTCAATTCATGGCAGGACCGGCATGCAGCCATCTCACCCCAGGGACAGCGGCAAGTATCCACATGGCAAGACCGGCCTTCGCCGCATCTTCCACACGCTGATCCATTCGCGCGACGGCTTCATCGCCACCTTCCGGGGCGAAGCGGCCTTCCGGCAGTTGCTGCTGTTGCATGCGCTGCTGATGGTCGCAGCGTTCGTGCTGGACATCAGCACGATCGAACGGGCCGTGGTGCTGGCCGTCTGCTTCATCAGCCTGCTGGTGGAGCTGCTCAACTCGGCCATCGAAGCCGTGGTCGACCGCATCTCGCTTGAGCACCACCCACTGTCCAAGAACGCCAAGGACATGGGCAGCGCTGCCCAGACCACCGCGCTGCTGATGGTCGGCACGGTGTGGGGCGTGATCCTGCTGGGCTAGGTCACGCCCGAGCCGCCGGGCATGACCCGGCGCCCCCCTGGGCGGATGTCCTACTGCGTGGCCAGGGCGAAATCCAGGCCCGCACACACCGCCGCCACCTGCGCGTCGTTGCATTCCTGCGGGTTGGTGCGCGGACTGTCCGGGTAGACCTCGGTGGTGGTGGCAAATCGCGCGTCGGTGAAGCCGGCGCAAGCGCCGATCGAACGCGATTCACCCCAGACCACGCCCGGCGACTGCAACGGCAGGCCGACCAGGTTGCCCTCGGCATCGGCCGGGGCAATGTGGGTGACCGGCGCAACCGCGGCGATCAGCGCCTTCTGGAATTCGGCCTGCGGATCTTCGCTGTTGCCGATCACGTAGAAGCCGTCCGGAATGGTGTCGCGCTCGAACGGCTTGCCGTCGCGGGCGCAACGGGCCGGATCGAACTCGTGCAGGTCGCTGTCGGTGGTCTCGTGCAGGTCCAGGTGCACCAGCAGGTTCGTCTTGCGCTCGGCCACCCAGCGCATCAGCGCGGCGGCTTCCTCGATCTGGCCGCCATCACGGAAGCTGCGGTTCGGGTCGATGGCATCCGGGTTCCAGCGCTGGATGCGCTCGTAGCCCCACGGGCTGACACACGGCGCCACGATCAGGTTCAGCCGGCCCAGGTAACGCTCGGCCTGCTGCTCCAGGAACTGCAGGGCGCCATGCACGCCGCTGGTCTCGTAGCCATGCACGCCGCCGGTGATCAGCGCGGTCGGCAGTGCCGGGTTCCAGTCGTGGTTGACCACGGCGAACAGCGGATAGTGGTCCGGGGCGTAGTCCAGCTGGCCGTACTGGATCACATCGAAGATGCTGTCATCCAGGCGCTCGAGGGCGGCCACCACGTCGTCGTGGTAGCTGCGCTGGCGCTGCTGGCGGGCCCGCCACTGTGCGCGTTCGGCGTCGCCCCAGGGCTGTCCGGGGGTGCCGATCGGGTAGAACTGCGCAACAGTCATTGGGGAACTCCAGGGTCGAACGGGTGGGTGCAGCCGGACATTCTAAGCCTTGTCGCGCCTGCGGGCCCCCTCCCCCGGCCCCGCCTTCATCCAGCCGGGGTCATCTGGTTGTAAAATCAACGGTTTTTGGCCCCTCACCCCTTGATGGCGAACGCAGCGCAGCCGGTCCTGGGTGGACCGGAACTCCTCCGCCTGCTCGCCCGTCTCAGCGACGGCGCGATGCCGGCCAGCAGTCCCGCCCTGACCGATCGCCTCGGCCAGTGGGTGGACTGGAGCCGTGCCGTAGCCCTGTCCGGGGCCCTCGGCGGGCGCCTGCCCGAGCCGGGCGAGGCCGCCGAAGCAGTCGGGGATGTGCTGGCCGAATGCGCCCAGGCCCACGCCAGCCTGCTGGCCTCGATCAGCGAGGATGCCGAGGCCGAGCGCCTGCTCGACCTGGCCGAAGCCGCCGCGACGCCGAACTTCGCCTCGCTGCGCCAGCGTTACCGGGTGCTGCAGCAGGCCATCCAGACCGCCACCGGGCGCCTGCGCGGCCGCCTGCGCGACCAGCTGGTACAGGTTTCGCCGGCACTGGCACGGCTGGCCGAGGTCGATGCGGTGATGGAACAGACGCTCACCCCGCGCGAGCACAGCCTGCTGGCCACCGCGCCGGCGGTGCTCGGCGCCCGTTTTGAACGCGTGCACGGCCAGCCGGGCTGGCGCGCGGCCTTCCGCCATGACATGCGCACCCTGCTGCTCGCCGAGCTGCAGCTGCGCTTCCACCCGATCGAAGGGCTGCAAGACGCCCTGCGCTCCCACTGACCGGAACACCATGTCCAGAACTGCTTTCCATGTCGTTGTTTTCCTTGTCGGCCTGCTGGCCGTGTGCTGGATCGGCATTGGCTACGTTTCGGTGCATCCGTTGGGGGCAGCGGTGGCCGCGATCATCGCCGCCTGCTACATCGCCGGTGGCGTGGAGCTGTACCGCTACCGCCAGGCCAGCAACGGCCTGCGCACTGCGCTGAGCGACCTGTCCAGCGCGAAGGAAAGCCTGGCCCCCTGGCTGGAACGCGTGCCGGTGGGCCTGCGCAACGCCGTGCGCCTGCGCGTGGAAGGCGAGCGCACTGCCCTGCCCGCGCCGGTACTGACTCCGTACCTGGTCGGCCTGCTGGTGCTGCTGGGCATGCTCGGCACCCTGCTGGGCATGATGGACACCCTGCGCGGCACCGGCCTTGCGCTGCAGAGCGCAACCGATATGGCCGCCATCCGTGGGTCGCTGGCCTCGCCGGTGCAGGGCCTGGCGGTGGCATTCGGCACCTCGATCGCCGGTGTTGCCAGCTCGGCGATGCTGGGCCTGCTGGCTGCCCTGCTGCGACGTGACCGCCTGCAGGCCGTGCAGCAGCTGGACCGCGCCATTGCCGGCGACCTGCACCCGTACTCGCAGGCCTGGCAGCGCGCCGAGTCGCTGCGCCTGTTACAGGCACAGTCCGCCGCACTGCCGGCGCTGGTCGACCGCCTGCAGGCGATGACCAGCAGCTTTGAACAGCACAGTGTGGCTGCCAATGAGCGCCTGCTGGCCGGCCAGGCCGAGTTCCTGACCCAGAGCCAGGCGCTGCAGGAACGCCTGGCCGTATCGCTGCAACAGTCGCTGCGCGAAGGTGCCGAAGCCAGCGCCGCCGCCATCGGTGGCGCGCTGCAGCCGATGGCCGAGACCACGCTGGCAGGCCTGGCCCACCATGGCCAGGCACTGCATGCCCGTGTCGAGCAGGCGGTGCAGCAGCAGCTGTCTGGCCTGAGCGACGGTTTCGAGCGCAGCCGCGTCGCTACCGAAGCCAGCTGGGCCAAGGTGGTGAGCGAGCAGACCCAGGCACAGCAGGCGCTGGTGAGCGATCTGCGCCAGCACCTGCAGGCCTTCAGCGATGGCCAGGGCACGCACGCCGAAGCGCTGGTGGCACGCATCGGCGAGCGCCTGCAGGCCGATGCCAGCAGCAATGCCGATGCTTGGCGCGCCGCCGCCGAACAGCAGCAGGCACTGAATACCACGCTGGTCGAACGCCAGCAGCAGGCACTGCTGGCAGCCAGCGAGCATCTGGACGCGCGCGCCGAGGCACTGCTGCAGGCACTGGACCAGCGCCATGCTGCCAGCCAGTCCTTGCTGCAGGAGCATGAAAACCAGCGTTCTCAGGATTGGCAGGCCGCGCAGGCGACCGCCGCCAGCGCGCACGCCGAACTGCAGGCCAGCCTGGACAGCCGCGAGCAGCAGCGCCAGGCGCGTTGGGACGCGGCCAGTGCCGAACTGCAGCAGGCGCACGCCACCCTGCAGGCGCAATTGCAGGCCGGTGACGAACAGCGCCTGCAGCGCTGGAGCGATGCCCTGCAGCACGTCTCCACGGACCTGGCCGAGCGCCTGCAGGCCAACGGCGAACGCCTGGCCGCGCAGCAGCAGCAGGTCTGCGACACGTTGGCCGAGACGGCGCAGCAGATCGGCGAGAACGGCCGCGCCCAGGCCAGCGCCACGCTGGCGGAAGTCTCCACCCTGCTGCAGACCGCCGCCGCCGCGCCCAAGGCCGCCGCCGACGTCATCAACGAGCTGCGCAGCACGCTCTCCGAGAGCCTGGTGCGCGACAACGCGATGCTGGAAGAGCGCGGCCGCCTGCTGGCCACCGTGCAGACCCTGCTGGATGCGATCAACCACGCCTCGCACGAACAGCGCACCGCGGTAGATGCACTGGTGGGCGGCTCGGCCGAGCTGCTGGAACGCGTCGGCAACCGCTTCACCGACCATATCGCCGCCGAGACCGGCAAGCTGGATGGCATTGCCGCAGCACTCAGTGGCAGCGCGGACGACGTTGGCCAGTTGGCCGGCAGCTTCGGCGAGGCCGTCGCGCAGTTCGGCAGCGCTTCCACCGAACTGTCCAGCCGCCTGGAACAGATTGGCGGCGCGCTGGATGCCTCGCTGGCCCGCAGCGACGAGCAGCTGGCCTACTACGTGGCGCAGGCACGCGAAGTGGTCGATCTCAGCCTGCTGTCGCAGAAGCAGGTGATGGAAGAGCTGCAGCAGCTGGCCACGCGCCGCGGCAAGGCCGGCAGCGCATGAGTGACGAACTGGAGGTCGATGGCGGCTCGCACGCCCCGATCTGGGCCGCCTTCGGCGACCTGATGTCGGTGCTGCTGGGGGCCTTCGTGCTGATCCTGGTCGGCGTGGTGGCGGTGCAGCTTGAGCTTTCGCAACGGCTGGACCAGGAAGTGAAGCAGCGCCAGGCTGAGGCCAAGCGCCTGCAGACGCTGGAACAGGCGCTGGCCGGCCCGTTGGCGGCCGGCCGTGTAACCCTGGTCGATGGCCGCATCGGCATCAGTGGCAGCGTGCTGTTCGCACTGAACTCCGACCAGCTGCAGCCGGAAGGCCAGGAGCTGCTGCGCAGCCTCGCTGCGCCGCTGGCCGCCTATCTGGGCAGCCGCGAAGAAATCCTGATGGTCAGCGGCTTCACCGACGACGCCCCCGTGCGCGAAGGCAACCGCCGTTTCGCCGACAACTGGGAACTGTCCGCGCAGCGTTCACTGACCGTGACCCGCACCTTGATTGCCGATGGCGTGCCCGCCGATGCGGTGTTCGCCGCCGCGTTCGGCAGCGAGCAGCCGGTCAGTTCCAATGCCAGCGAGGACGGCCGCGCGCGCAATCGTCGCGTGGAAATCGCGCCGATTCCCAAGCCAAAGGCGCCGGATGCAAAGTAAGCCACCCGCACAAGACAGCCTGCGTGCGCTGGTGCGCGACCTCGATGCGGGGTCACGCTCGCTGCCGCACTACCCGCAGGTGCCGATGCTGCAGCAGGTGCAGCGCGAGTGGTCGGAACTGCGCAGCGAACTGCAGGTGCGCCGCTCGCTGCGCACCGAGGCCCCGGCCGACGGCGGCCCGCTGAACTCGGCGGTGCTGGTGCAACGCATGCTGGACACGATGCAGTCGACCAGCCCCGGCTACCTGCGCCATTTCATCGATTATGTGGATACGTTGTCGTGGCTGCAGGCGCTGCAGGATGGCACCGCCAGCGGCGGCGATACCGCAAAGCCGAAGCGCACGCGCAAGCCGCGCACTGGCGCCTAGGACGTTCGATGGTAGTGCCGGGCGCTGGCCGGCAACTGCACACTGCCCGACGGGTCCATGTGGCTGCCGGCCAGCGGCCGGCACTACCCACCCCGCAGAGCGCCTCGCAACAGCTGAACATGTCACCAGACAGTCATCTGCCTAGCGCACCATTTTCACGTTGACCCACGGCGCCTGCAGCGCCCGCCGGTCGCATCGGTTTTATCCCCTATCGAACCCCATGAGCTCCGCACCGACGCGGCGGCTCGTGCCTGCCTGAGTGTCCGTAACATGACGAAGACTTTGTTGGCCGCTGCGCTGTCGATCGCGCTCGCTCCCGCGGCCTGGGCGCAGGATGCTGCCCCGACCTCCCATGGCACGTCCGCCACCGACCTCGATGCGGTTTCGGTGATCGGCAGTGGTGAAGCGCGCCAGGTGCAGCGCATCACCCGCGAGAACCTCGACATCCTGCCGCCGGGTACCAGCCTGCAGAAGACCCTGAACCTGCTGCCGGGCGTCAACGCGCAGTCGGCCGATGCACTGGGCACCAACGAACAGTCGATGACGCTCAGCCTGCGCGGCTTCAACTCCACCCGCCTCGGCTACACGCTCGATGGCGTGCCGCTGGGCGATGGTGCCTACAACAACTACAACGGCCTGACCATCAACCGTGCACTGATCAGCGAGAACATGGCCGGCGCCGAGCTGGCGGTGGGCATCGGCAGCCTCGGTACGCCGTCCACCAGCAACCTCGGCGGCACCCTCTCCTACACCTCCGATCGCCCGGCGCAGGAACTCGGCGGCCGCGTGGTGCAGACCTTCGGCAGCGATGCCAACCGCCGCACCTTCGTGCGCGTGGACAGCGGCGAGTACAACGGCTTCTCCGGCTACGTGTCCGGCATGAACGCCGTCTCCGATCTGTGGAACGACCAGACCGCCTACAACCAGTCCACCACCAAGCAGTTCAATGCCAAGGGTGTGTGGAACTTCGAACGCGGCCAGATCACCGGTTTCGTCGATACCTCACGCACCACCCAGGCCGACTACTTCTACCTTTCCAAGGATGAGATGTCGCGCGGTCTCGGCTGGGACTGGGGCGGCTATGCACCGGACTGGAACAAGGCGGTGGCCAAGGCCTACTGCAACACCGCCAGTTTCAACGCGAAGAAGTGCGACAGCAGCGGCCCGGACAAGGATGCCGACGGTGCCTTCACCGCCGGGCAGATCCTGCGAGACGACAACCTGTACTACCTGGCCGGCGATTTCTTCCTGGCCGATGGCTTCAGCCTGCGCGCGCTGGCCTACCACCATGATGACCGCGGCGAAGGCCACAACTGGAACAGCGGCGCCTGGTCGAACAAGGGCACCGCGCAGGAGATCCCGATCATCTTCCGCAATACCATCTACACCATCGACCGCGATGGCGGCACGCTGTCCTTCGACTGGGAGCTGGGCGCGCACCGCATCGAAGGTGGCGTCTGGTACGAGCGCAACACCAGCAGCGCCGAGCGCTACCAGACCGCCGTGGATGGCCCGCGTGACCTGAGCGGCATGAACACCCTCCCCTCCGATGTCGGTGTGTTCGCCCAGCGCACCCGCTGGAAGACCCATCAGATCTTCCTGAAGGACACCTGGCGCCTGCTTGATGACCGCCTGACCCTGGAGTTCGGCGCCAAGAGCCCGCACGCCACCTCCGATGCACAGGCACTGCCGGGCGACGCGAAGACGCCGATCTCGCCGAGCTCGAACAACCAGTTCGCCACCGGTTCGCTCAAGGCCAGCAAGAACTTCCTGCCCAGCATCGGCGCCAACTTCCGCCTGGCCGAGCACCACGAAGTCTTCGCCAGCTATGCCGAGAACATCGCCATGTTCCAGGGCGGCTTCAAGCTGGGCCCGCAGGCCGTGAGCCAGGCCACCTGGAATGCGCAGGGCAACCTGAAGCCGGAGGAATCTCGCTCTCTGGAAGCCGGCTACCGCTTCGTCACCGACACCCTGCAGGCCTCGGTCGCGGCCTACAGCGTGCGCTTCGACAACCGCCTGCTGCAGTACAACCCCTGTGACTCGCGGCAGCCGGTCGGCCCGACCTGCGGCAATCGCTTCTACAACGTCGGCGGCGTCGACAGTCGCGGCGCCGAGCTGACCGTGCTGTGGACCCCGAACGCGCATTTCAGCTGGTACACCTCGGCCTCGCTGAACCGTTCGACCTATGCCTCCAATTACGTACAGGCCGGCGTCGAGCAGCAGATCAAGGGCAAGATCCAGACCGACACGCCCAAGCAGCTGCTGGCCACCGAAATCACCTGGCGTGACAACGGCTGGTTCGCCAGCCTGCGCGGCAAGTACACCGGCGAGCGCTTCTACACCTACACCAACGACCAGGGCTTCGGCGGCTTCACCGTGTTCGACCTGGCCGGTGGCTATGACTTCGGCCAGGTCGGTTTCGCCAAGGGCATGCGTCTGTCGTTCAACGTGACCAACCTGACCAACAAGCGCTACGCCAGCAACCTGGATTCGAGCGTGTTCGCACCCAGCGACCCCGCCGGCAAGCTGTACGTGTTCCATGCCTCGGCACCGCGCCAGGTGTTCGGTACGATCGACCTTCGCTTCTGATCGACCGCCTGGAGTCCACCGATGCTCGCGACCGCCCTGCTGCTGGCCACCCTCTCCGCCAGCGGATACTCCGCCGCCCACGAGGCCAGTGGCGCACCGCCACGCACCCTTGAACTGGGCGGCCGCACCTACGTGGACAAGGGCCTGGTCGCCGCCGGGCGACTGCCGGCAGGCACGGTGGACTTCCTGGGCGATACGCTGGGCTCGTTCTCGTCGCTGGCGGTGCAGCCCGGCACCTGGAAGCGCACTGCCAACGGCTACCAGGGCGTGCTGTGGACCCTGCCCGACCGTGGCCGCAACGATCCCGAGGCCGGCCTGTTCTACGACTACGCCGGCCGCGTGGAGCGCATGCAGCTGCGCATCGACACCACGCCGGGCAAGCCCGGTGCGCTGGGCACACTGAGCATGGTGCCGGGCAAGGGCGTGGTGCTGAAGGACTTCAACGGGCAACCCTTCACCGGTGCCGACCCGGGCGACCACACCATCATCCAGCGCGACGTGGTGCTGCCCTCGCCCGCCAGCGGCGCCGGTGCGGGCAAAGTCTCGCTGGATGCGGAATCGCTGCAGTTCACCACCGACGGTCATTTCTACATCGGTGATGAGTACACCGCCAACGTCTACTACTTCGATGCGCAGGGCCAGCTGCGGGGCGTGATCGTGGCGCCGCCCGCGATCCGGCCGCAGCGCGATGGCCAGCCGGCCTTTGGTTCTCTGGTGCCGCCGCAGACCGGTCGGCGCAACAACCAGGGGGTGGAAGGCATGGGCCTGTCGCCCGATGGCAGACGCCTGTTCGTGGCGCTGCAGAGCGCGACGCTGCAGGACAGCGCGCAGGGCAATGCGGCCGGACGCATCAATACCCGCGTACTGGTCTATGACGTGACGACCTCACCGACGCCACAGCATCCGATTGGCCATTACGTGATGGCTTTGCCGGCCTACGCACACGACGGCAAGGGCAAGCTCGACCGTACCGCCGCGCAGAGCGAACTGCGCGCACTGGATGCCCACCGCTTCCTGCTGCTGGCCCGTGATGGCAACGGCCTCGGCAAGGACGGTGACGACCCCATCGTCTACAAGTCGGTGCTGCTGGTGGATGTGTCGGGTGCCAGCAACCTGGCCGGCAGCACCTACGAAACCGGCACCACCTCGCTACTGGCCGACGCGGCGGACACCACGTTGAAGGCCGGCATCGTGCCCGCGCGTAGCGACGAGCTGCTGAACCTGCTCGACCGCCCGCAGCTTGCACGTGCGAGGCTGGACCTGGACACCAAGCGCGGCCCGCATGCTGGCCTGCTGTCGGAGAAGTGGGAAGCCATGGACGTATTGCCGGCCCTGGACCCGCAACACCCGAACGACGTGCTGCTGTTGATCGGCAACGACAACGACTTCATCGCCCGCCACTGCCGCATGCAGGGCGATGCCTGTGACAGCCCCTACGACAACGACAACCGCGTGCTGGTCTACCGCCTCACCCTGCCCTGACAGCAGGTGCCGTGTGCAAAATCCTGGTAGTGCCGGCCGCTGGCCGGCATCACGACCAGACCGACCACGCATGTGGGTACTCGCCGACCTGCCCAGCAAGACCAGCGCGCACCGGATTCCCCAGGATGTACAGGGCTTGCCGCGCCAGCGACTCCTCAGCCCTCACTGCGTGATCGAAGTATCCAGACTGCCATACCGTACTTCGACGACCCGCCAGGCGACTCAGCGCAAGCGCACTCGACGACTTCATTCGGCGTGCAATGTCTGGGAGGTGAGCTGCGCGCAGCTCGAACATCCAGTGGACGTGATCCGGCATGACGACCCATGCGAGTGACTGCACAAGTCCACGCTGTTCGATGTAATGGAACTGGTCGATTACACATACTGCTGCAGCTTCGCTTTCAAAGAGCCGGCAGCGCTGATGCGTGGTAGTTGTCAGAACGTAGACCTGGCCGATGATCGAGCGACGGCCCAGACGGAGGCGATGGCTGCTCATACGCCATGGTGGAACGATCAGTGGGTGTTGAACGTCAGATCTCGCCTCGACGGGTGTTGGGGGATGTCTGAAGTTGAATGAGGTTGCCGGCCAGCGGCCGGCACTACCGGGGATCATGGGTTGCCGGCCAGCGGCCGGCACTACCGGGGATCATGGGTTGCCGGCCAGCGGCCGACACTACCGGGGGTCATGGGTTGCCGGCCCGGCCGGCGTCGGAGCTCACCCGCGCAGGGTGGCGCCGCCGTCCACGTACAGATCGCTCATCGCCACATGGCCGGCCTGTTCGGACAGCAGGAACATCACCGCATGGGCGATGTCTTCAGGCGTGGCCAGCTTGCGCAGTGGAATACCGGCCTTGTAGGTCTCCAGGCTGCCGGCGATCACCCGCTGCGCACCAAACTCGTCCTGCCACATGCCGGTCTGCATCGGGGTCAGTGTTGAACCCGGGGCGACGATGTTGCAGCGGATGCCGAGCGGCGCCAGTTCCAGCCCAAGGCAACGGGTGAACATCGTCGCGGCAGCCTTGGACGCCGCATACGCGGCCATGCCATGCCGCGGCACGCCCGCCGCATTTGAACTGACAGTGACAATCGCGCCCTGCCGGCGCGGCGACATCACCCGCGCCAGTGCACGCCCAACATGGAACACGCCATCGGCGTTCACCGAGAATACCCGGCGCCAGTCGGCATCGGAGGTCCCGGCGACGTCGCCCACGTGCAGCACCCCGGCCACGCTTGCGGCCAGGCAAATCGGCCCGAGACTGGCTTCCACCCGATCAAGCAGTGCGTCCACCGCCACACTGTCGGTCACATCGAGCGAAAACGCGTGCACGCGCGCATCCTCCACGCGTGGCGCCTCGCGATCGGTGGCCACCACCGTGCAGCCGGCCTCGGCCAGCAGACGCACCAGCGCCTCACCGATGCCACCGGCCGCGCCGGTCACCAGGGCCACGCGGCCTTCAAAGCCGGTCAACTGCATGCTGCAATCTCCTGTTGCTCATCCCAGTGGCGCAGCCGCGCCGACAGCCACGGCGCCAACTGTGCCACCGCGTCACGTCCAGTCAGTTCGGCGTGCAGGAACGGCAGTTCCAGCGCCTGTACCTTGCGTGCATGTGCCCGCCACAGCGCCGACTGCAGCTGCGGGCGGGCCTGGTGGTCACGACCGGCGCGCACATGCACCAGGGTGCCGTCGAACGGCCGGTGGATGTGTTCACGTATCAATCGATTGGTGCCGGTCACCGCGCGCACCACGCCATCCAGCACTACATCCGGCAGACTGCCCAGCGCACTGCCGCCTCGCCGCAGGAATGCAAGGATGCGCTCGCGGTTGTCCAACTCCGGATGCGCCTCCGGGTCATGGCCGGCAATGGCCAGCAGTGCGCGCAGCGCGGCAATCGGGTCGGGCTCCGGTTCGGCGCGCCAGCACTCGCTGGGGTAGGCATCCAGCAGTACCAGCTCACCCACCTCACGGCCGATCTCATGCAGGCGCACCGCCATCGCCTGGGCGAGGATGCCGCCCACCGACCAGCCCAGCAGGTGCACCGGACCCTGCGGCTGCAACGCCACAATGCGCCGCACGTAACCGTTGGCCATCGCTTCGATGCTGGACGGCATCGGTTCGCGTGGATCCAGCGCGGGAGACTGCAGGCCGTACACCGCGCGTGCCGGCTGCAGCGCCCTGGCCAGGGCCCGGTAGTTCCACGCAATGCCACCGGCCGGATGCAACACGAACAACGGTGCAGGCCCGGTGGCATCGGTGGCGGCCAAGGCAATGACCGGCCCCAACGCATGGTCGGCCAGTGCCGGCGGTTCAGCGATGCGCGTCGCCAAAGCGGCCACGGTTGGCTGGGCGAACAAGGCACCCAGGCCAAGATCGCAGCGCCAGCGCTGTTCAATGGCCAGCAGCAGGTGCACCGCCGACAGCGAGTCACCGCCGAGGCTGAAGAAGTCGGCATCCACCGCTACCGGTTCCTCGCGGCCCAGCGCCTGCGCGAACAGCTCGGCCAGCTCCTGCTCCAGCGGCGTGCGCGGCGCCAAACCGCCCACGTCCTGCTGCGGCGGCTTCGGCAACGCATTGCGGTCCAGCTTGCCGTTGGCGGTCACCGGCCAGTGATCGACGCCAACGAACGCCGACGGCACCATGTAATCCGGCACGCGGGTGGCCAGATGGCTGCGCAGTGCGCTGGCGTCGGCCAGCGTGGACGGCACGTAGGCTACCAACCGGGCATCACCGGGCGCGTCCTGGCGCAACAGCACTTCCGCGCGCGCCATGCCCGGCAGCTCGCGCAGCGCCGCCTCGATCTCGCCCAGCTCGATGCGCAGGCCGCGCAGCTTCACCTGATGGTCGCTGCGGCCGAGGTACTCGACCGCACCATCGTCGCGCCAGCGCGCCACATCGCCGGTGCGATAGATGCGTTCGCCCGGCAGGAACGGATCGGCAAGAAAGCGCTCGGTGGTCAGGTCATCGCGGCCGAGGTAGCCGCGGGCCAGCTGCACGCCGCCGAGGTAGAGATCACCGTGCACCCCAACCGGCAGCGGCTGCATCCGTGCGTCCAGCACGTACAGGCGGGTGTTCCAGACCGGGAAACCGATCGGCACCGGTCGTGAACGGTCCTGCGCCGAGACCGGCCAGTAGCTCACGTCTACTGCCGCTTCGGTCGGGCCATACAGGTTGTGCAGTTCGGCGCGCACGCGCGCATGGAAGCGGTCGCGCAGTGAGGCGTCCAGCGCCTCGCCGCTGGTGAACACGCGACGCAGCTGCAGGCCTTGGGAGGCCGGTGCGGCAAGGAAGGCATCGAGCATCGACGGCACGAAGTGCGCGGTGGTGATGCCATGCGCCAGGATCAGCCGCGCCAGCTCGGTCGGATCACGATGCGCGTCCGGCCCGGCCAGCACCAGCCTGGCTCCGCACAGCAGCGGCAGGAAGAACTCCCAGACCGAGACATCGAAGGTCGCCGGGGTCTTCTGCAGCACGCGGTCGTCGGCACGGATGCCGTAATGCTCGCGCATCCACAGCAGGCGGTTCACGATGGCGCGGTGCTCGATGACCACGCCCTTGGGCTCGCCAGTGGAACCGGAGGTGTAGATCACATAGGCCGCATCGTCGGGCGCCGGATCGGCCCACGGCGCGGCGAAGCTCAGCGCGGTCCACTGTTCCGGTGCGAGCACCGGCACCTTGGACATCCGCGCCGACACATCCGCCGCGGCCAGCATGCAGGCCGGCTGCGCCGAGGCCAGAATGCGTACCAGGCGTTCGTCCGGATGGGCCAGGTCCAGCGGCAGGTACGCGGCTCCCGCACGCAGCACGGCCACCAGCGCAATCACCAGTTCCAGCGATCGCGGCAACGCCACCGCCACCACGCTGCCTGGGCCGACGCCCATCGCGCGCAGCTGGGCGGCCAGCGCAAAGCTGCGCGCTTCCAGCGTGGCGTGGTCCAGCGCGATATCGCCGAACACCAGGGCGGTCGCCTGCGGATCGCGATCCATGCCCTGCTGCAGCAGTTCGACCAGCGTGGTCTGCGGCAGCGCATGTGCAGTGGCATTGAAGCCGTGCACCACCTGCTGGGCTTCGTCGGCCGTGGCCAGTGGCACCAACGCGATGTCGTCAGCGTCCAGCGCCGCCGACACGAAATGCAGCAGGCGCGTGGCATGCGCCTGCACGTCCTCGCTGCGGTACAGCGCGGGATTGGCCTCGATCTCCAGATCCAGAACACGCTGGCCATCGCCACGGAAACCCAGCGTCAGGTCGTCCACCGGCCCGGTGCACAGGACCTCCAGCGTCGCCTGCACACCGGGCAGTGCCAGTGGCGCGTAGAACGGCTGCACATTCACCAACGGCCCATGCAGCCGTTGCTGCGCGCCCACCAGGCCCAGGTCACGGCGCAACTGCTCGCCACGATAGCGGCCGTGCTTTCGGCCCTGGCTGAGTTGCCGGCCCAGTGCCCGGCTAAACGCCTCGACACTGCCCTCGCCCGCCGCGACACGCAGCGGCAGCACGTTCATCACCATCGCCGGCACGCGCGCCGATGCGTTGCCGAGCCGCCCCATGAACGGCACGCCCACCACCACTTCGTCGGCCGCGCTCATCCGCCGCAGGTACTCGGCCGACAGCGCGGCCAGCACATCCGGCCAGGGTTGCAGCCAGCGCGCCGAAGCCTGCAGCAGCTGCTCGCGGAACGCGGCATCGAGCGGCTGCACCCAGCGCAGCGCATCATCGCCGGCCGGCTCGGTACCCGCCAGGCCCACGCCCGCAGGCGCCCCCTGCAGCTGCTCGCGCCACCACTGGCCGGCCAGCCCGCGACGTGCGTCCGCGCGATAGGCCGCGTCGTCCGCCAGCACCCCAGCCAATCCCGGCAAGGGCTCACCCGCGCGGCCGGAGTACAGCGCGCAGACACGGTCGCTGAACAGCGCCATCCCATAGCCATCGGCGGCCAGGTGATGCACACGCAGGTACCAGGCCCAGCGCTGCCCGCCCAGATCGAACAACACCTGCTGACTGATCCGGTCGCGGGTCGGATCGACCGCGCTGAGCCGGTCGGCCTGCATCAGCGCACGCGCCTCCGACACCGGGTCGGCCTCGCCCGACAGATCACGCACCGACAGCAGCGGCACGTGCGCCGGGTCGTGCCATTGCAATGGCTGCCCATCGGTGCCTTCGGCAAAGCGCAGCGCGAAGGCCTCGGATTCAACCGCCGCCTGGTTGGCCGCCGCCACGAACGCAGGCACATCCAGCAGGCCGTCGATCCACACCGCATGGGCGGTATTGAACGACGGATTGTCCGGTGCCAGCCGCTGTGCGAACCACAGCCCGGCCTGCGCCTCGGTCAATGCCAGCGGCGTTGCCATCGCAGCCGCGCTCATGCGCGCTGCGCAGCCTGCAGCGTCTGCACCACACCCCACCACTGGCGCAGCGTGGTGTGTTCGGCCAGCTGCGAGAACTCCAGCGGCAACCCGGTGTTGCCCCAGGCCAGCACCAGTCCGAGCATGCGCATCGAATCCAGGTCCAGGTCGATCAGGTTGTCGTCGTCACCGATCTCGGCCGGTGCACAGTCCAGCACCCGCGCCACATCGGCACGCATGCGCTCCAGGTCCAGCACCTCACCCGTAGCGATCATTACAGTGCCTCCAGCAGCTGGTCGGTCGTCATCGGCACACCGCTGGTGCGCGCGATCCAGTGCAGCGCTTGATCGTGGTCGGCGCGCGAGAAATCCGCCACGGCATCGGCGGCGATGAAGGCTTCGATGTCGCGCTGGAACGCTTCCACCACCGTCGCCGTGCAACCGATATGCGCATACACACCGGTCACCAGCAGCTGGTCGCGTCCGCGCACCCGCATCAGCGTTTCCAGGTTGCTGCGCTGGAAAGCGCTGTAGCGATGCTTCACCAGCACATGCTCGCCCGGCTGCGGTGCGACGGCTTCGATGATCGGCTCATGGTCGGCACTGCGGCGCATGCCCGGCCCCCACAGGTCGGCCTGCAGGCCGCGATCACGACGGTCCTGGTCACCGTGCTGGGCGGTGTAGAACACCGGAATGCCGTGGGCACGGCAATGCGCCAGCAGCCGCGCGATGTTGTCCACGGCCGGTCGCAGCGGCGCGTTGCCGGCATCGAACGCGGCGAGGAAGTAGCGCTGCATGTCGTGCACCAGCAGTGCGATGCGATCGCGCTGCGGGCGCCACGGGCCGCGCGCCTGCGGCAGTTCGGCAGCGGTCGGCAAGGGATAGTGGGTAATGCGGGGCAGCGCCATCAGCGCGTTCCTCCTGTCTGTTGCAAATGACGCGCACGCAGCTGCGCACGCAGTTCGCGGCGGCTGATCTTGCCGACCGCGGTGGTATCGAAACTGTCGACGAACACAACCTGGTCCGGCACCTTGAACGCGGCCAGGCCGCGCGTACGCATCCAGGCTTTCAGTGCCGGCGCCTTGATCGGCTCACCCTGCTGGATCACGAACGCGCAGCTGCGCTCACCGAGATAGTCGTCGGGAATGGAGACCACGGCGGCGTCGAACACGCCCGGGTGAGCCAGCAGATGATCTTCGATCTCTTCGGCGGAGATTTTCTCACCGGCCCGGTTGATGTGGTCACCCGCGCGCCCCTGCACGACCAGGTAGCCGCCCGGAAGCTGCTGCACGCGGTCGCCGGTGCGGTAGAAGCCATCGTCGGTGAACGAGCGTGCATTGGCCACTGCATCGTTGTGGTAGCCGCGAATGGTGTACGGGCCGCGGGTCAGCAGGTGCCCGACTTCCCCTTCGGCCACCGGCTGGTCGTGGTCGTCGACCACGCGCACTTCGTCGTCCGCACTGATCGGCCGCCCCTGGCAGGCGACGATCAGGTCTTCCGGATCATCCAACCGGGTGTAATTGACCAGGCCTTCGGCCATGCCGAACACCTGCTGCAATGTGCAGCCCAGGCCGTCGATCACCCGCCGCGCGGCCTCGGGCACCAGCTTGGCGCCTCCTACCTGCAGCACCTGCAGGCTGGACAGGTCATGCGCGGTGGTCGCCGCCGCCTGCGCCCACAGCAACGCCAGTGGCGGCACCAGGCCACAGCAGGTCACGTGTTCGCGGGCGATCAGCGGGAACGCCGCGTCCGGGCCGGGGCCGGGGCTGAGCACCACGCGGGCACCGGCGTACAGCGCGCCGAAGAACCCCGGCGAGCTCATCGGGAAGTTGTGTGCGGCCGGCAGCGCGACCAGGTACACGCTGTCGCGGTCGATGCCGCAGATCGCGTTGCTGGCACGGAACGAATAGATGTAGTCGTCGTGCGTACGCGGAATCAGCTTGGACAGGCCGGTGCTGCCACCGGAGATCTGCAGGAACGCCACCGACTGCGGGTCCGGGTCGGCCGGCAGCTGGGCGCGGTCGCCCTGCAGCCCGTCCAACGCGATGAATTCCTGCGCATCGCCGTCGATCACCACCGTGCGTATCGCCGGCACGTCGGCCTGCAATGCCCGCGCCAGCCCGCGATGATCGAAGCCGTCGTGCAGATCGGTGGTGATGTAGGCACTGGCTTCGGCCTTGTTGGCGAAGTGCACCAGCTCGGTGATGCGATGCGCGGGCAACGCATACACCGGCACCAGGCCAGCGCGGAACAGGCCACAGACCGTGGTGATGAAACCGGCGGTATTGCCCAGCTGCACCAGCACCCGCTCGCCCGGCTGCAGGCCCCGTGCCAGCAGCCCGGCACCGATACGGCCGGCTTCGTGCCACAGCTGCGCATAGCTCAGGCGCACGTCGCCAGCGACCACGGCAATGTCATCGGCATAGCATTCGGCGCGCTCGCGCAGGAAGGCCGGGAAGGTTTCGCCACGCCAGTGACCGGCCTCGCGATAGCGCGCCACCAGATCGTCCGGCCATACCTGCTGGAGTGGCATGCGGGAAGAAGTGTCGGAAATGTTCATGCAGCAGGCTCGATCGCGGGCGCGGCGTCGTGGACGCCCAGCGCATTCAACAGGGCAGCAAACTTCGCTGCGGTCTCGGCCACTTCGGCCTCGGGCTGCGACTCGGCGACGATGCCGGCACCTGCGTACAGGCGCAGCTGCGTGCCCTGCAGTCGCGCGCAGCGGATCGCCACGTACCAGTCGCCGTCGCCCTGGGCGTCCAGCCAGCCGACCGCGCCCGCATAGAAACCGCGCGGCACCGGCTCCAGCTCGCGGATGCGCTGCAGCGCCGCCAGGCGCGGCGTGCCACAGACCGCCGGTGTCGGATGCAGCTGCGCGAGCAGCTCGGCTGCAGGGGTCTGCGGGTCCTTCAGGGTGGCATGGATACGCGTGCCAAGGTGCCACATGCTGGCAGTGGCATGCAGCGCCGGGCGCGGCTGCGCATCGATGTGGCTGCAATACGGCGCCAGGCCGTCGACGATCGCCTCCACCACATGACGGTGCTCGTCATGGTCCTTGGCCGAGGCCAGCAATGCCTGCGCGGCACGCTCGTCCTCGCCGGCATCGGCACTGCGGCGTGCCGATCCAGCCAATGGATGCGACAACAGCTGCGCACCACGTTTGCGCAGCAGCAACTCTGGCGTTGCGCCAACCAGCCAGGCGGGCGCCTGGCCCAGTTCGACCGGAAGCGGAACCGCGTAGGTGGCCACCGAAGCATCGGCGCCCAGGCGCGCCAGCAGCACCTCCGGTGACAGCGCGTTGCGGGTACGCGCCAACAGGCTGCGCGCCAGCACCACCTTGTGCAGATCCTGTTCGGGTGCACGCAGCGCCTGCACTGCCGCGGCAACGGCGGCTGCATAGTCCTGCGCTGCGGGCTCGGCCTGCAATGGGCCCTGCAGCGCGGGTGCCGCCTGTGGCTGCGGCGGCAACGCCGGCAGCAGGCGCTCCGGCTGGTACAGCGCGTCATCGGCACGTGGCTCGAACGGCACCGCGCCAACCAGCAGGCCCGGGCCACCGCGCTGCTGCGCGAAGAACTCGGCAACACGGCCGGCCAAGCTGGCCAGCGCGCCATTCGGCAGCGTCGCCCGGCAGCCACGTGCGTGCACGTGCTGGCCAGCATGCTGCAGCAGGAACAGCGACGCGTCGTCGGTGTTCTCCAGCAGCGCCTGCGCAGCCTCCGGCCACGCGCCCTGCCTCAGGGAGTCGTTCATGGGGTCTCCTTCATCCGGTGCGCTGCGGCCAGCGCGCACAGCAACAGCAGCAGCGCGCCGACCAGCAGGTAAGGCAGGCTCGGCCCGCCGCGATACAACAGCGTGCCGAGCATCGGCCCGGCCACCATGCCCAGGCCCTGCGCGGCGGCTACGGTGCCGGCGGCGGCGCCCTGCTCGTGCGCTTCCACTGCATCGGCGGCCAGCGCCTGGAATGAGGGAAACACGAAGCCCATGCCGAACGCCGCCAGTGCGTAGGCCGCCGGCAACTGCCAGGCCTGCTGTACGCCCGCCACGGAGGCGAAACCAATACCGGAGATCAGTGCACCGAGAATGATCCAGCGCCGCGGGTGCACGTCCAGTTTCATCACCAACGCCTGCGCCAGGATCAGACCGACACCGACCGCAGTGAGCGCGATGCCGGCCATGCGCGCGCCGGCTGCAGCATCCAGACCCAATCGATCAATCGCGAAGAAGCCGACCGTGACCTGCGCGATGGTGACCGACACCATCGCAATGAACGCCGCCAACTGCGGCAGGCGCAGGCGCGGGTCGAGCCTGCGCATCGGCGCGCGGCGCTGCGCGCCACTTCCCGCCACCGCTGGCGTGGCCGGCAGCCGCCAAGCCAGCAATGCCAGCGCCAGCAGCGGCAGCACGGCGGCCACATACAGCGCCAGCGACAGATTCGTGTAGGCCAGCCAGCCCGCGGCCGCCGGACCCAGCACCATGCCCAATGCGTTGGCACTGCCGAGGCGGGCCAGGAAGCTGGCGCGCTGTCCGGCCGGGGCCTTGTCAGCAATCAGCGCGGCGGCCGTGGGCGGGACCGCCGCATAGAACAGCCCGATCAGGCCGCGTGCACCCACCAGCACCAGCACCGACACCAGTACCGGCGGCACCGCCTGCAGAGCCACGTCGATGAACACCGCCAGCGCGATGTAGACCACGGTGTAGGCACTCATCGCCAGCATCAGCACGCGCTTGCGGCCAATGCGGTCGCTGAGCTGCCCCCATGGGCGCGCGGCCAGCATCCACAACACGCCCGCCGCCGTGACCGACAGTCCAGCATGCCACTCGGACAGGCCGAGCATGCGGACCACCGGACCGATCACGGCGACGAAGGACATCATCGCCATGGTGCCGATCAGGGCTGCCAGGACCAGCGCCGGCAAGCCGGGGACGACGGGACGTGCGTGCATGGAACACCAGCCGTAACAGGGAAGGATCGCCGGGTACGCCGGTGCGCCCCGCCCGGCGTCCATCCCGTTCAGGGGCGGACACCACCCTCAAATGATAACGGCTCGTATTTGCATTTGATACCCATTCTCTTGAACGGGCATGCAACAGTGGATTCAGCGCGTTGCGCGCAGGCCCAGCAAACCACGCCGCTTGAACCACCATTCCAGTGGCAGCGTGACCAGCGGCGGAATCGCCGCCAGCAGCGCCAGGGCACTGGCCCACCACGGCCAGCGCAGGCGCACGGCCGCGAACAGGGTGACCGCCACGTAGACCAGGAACGCCACGCCATGCAGGGGGCCAAACAGTTTCACCAGCGCCACGTTGGCCATCGGGCCGTACTTCATCCACATGCCGATGAGCAGGCCGGCCCAGGTCACGGCCTCGATGAAGGCGACCACTGCGAACAGGCGTCCGGTCGGGTGCATGGGGGAATGTTGGGTCACGCGGGGCTCCGGCATCGGGAAATCAAATGCGAATGATACGCAGATGCACGCAGGCCTGGCACCACTGGATAGCGCAGGGCCATGCCTGACGGGCGTGGCGGCAAAAGCGTGTCCACCCAGGTGGACACCTACCGAGGCATGTGCGGAAGGATCTGCTCTCCGATCTCGCGCAGCACGCTGTCCATCGGCCGCCCGTTGTCGACCAGGTTGAACATCACATGCGCCACGCCCTGTGCATGCGCGCGCAGCAGATAGTCGCGCAGACCGTCGCGGCCGACCTTCAGGCCCAGCGGCAGCGGCTCGGGCGGTGCCTGCGGGTCTGCCTGCAGGTCCAGCAGCATCGACTGCACGAACGGTTTGCCTGCCCCGCCGCGTTGCACCAGCGCCTGCTGCCACAAGCCGATGCGTCCTTCCTGCGCAGCCTCCTCGCGGTGGTAGGTGGCCCAGCCTTCGGCCTCGCGCGCGATCCACTGCAGGCTCTGCCGCGCCGTACCCACCACCAGCATCGGGATGCGCGTGGCCGGCGCCGGCAGCACATCGAAGCCGCCGGTCGCCCGCAGCACCGCGGTCCGCTCATCGGCATCAGGCGACAGCGCTGCGCGCAGCAGCGACCAGCGTTCGCGGAAGGTCGCCGCCCTGCCCTCCAGGTCCTCGCCGAAGGCGGCGAACTCTTCCGGTCGATCGCCCGATCCCAGCCCCAGCACGAAACGTCCATCGCTGATCCGGTCCAGGCTCAGTGCCGACTTCGCCACCTGCAGCGGTTGCCGCAGCGGCAGCACGATGGCCGCACTGCCGACCGCGATACGCTCGGTCGCGGCAGCCAGCATGCCCAGCCACAGGAACGGATCGTCCAATGCGCTGGCCGTCGCATCCGGCCCTTGCGGCACCATCAGCGGCACGTCGCGCGTCCACAGTGCGGCGAAGCCCAGATCGTCGGCCAGCCGAGCGATGCGCCGCGCCTCGCGTGGATCGGCCAGCCCATGTGCCGCAACGGGCGTCATCAGGCCCAGGCTCAGCCCTTGCTGCGGAAACAACGAAGCGTAGGCGGGATTGAATTCACTCATGCCGCCAGCTTAGCGTGCAGCTACCCGGCGACGATGACGCGCCACACCCCACTGGAAGAACGCTGCATGCCGAAGATCCGCCCCGCCCATGCCCATGACCTGCCTGCGATCAGTGGGGTGTGCCTGGCCGCGTTCAACGAGGCAGTGGCGCCGTCGCTCAGCGCAACCGGCATTGCCACCTTCGGTAGCGTTGCGGCCGCCGATGCGTTCGGCGCACGCCTGCAGGGCGACAACCTCATCCTGGTGGCCGAGCAGGACGCACGCGTGGTCGGCGTGGTCGAGCTGAAGGAAGGCCGGCACCTGGCGATGCTGTTCGTCGACCCCGCCTGCCAGGGCCGGGGCATCGGGCATGCCCTGTTCGAAGCGGTGCTGCCGCAGGTGCGCGGGCCGTTGCTGACCGTGCGCGCCTCGCTCAATGCAGTGCCGACCTACCTGCGCTATGGCTTCGTGCTGGACGGTAACGTCGGCGAGTTCAATGGGTTGGTGTATCAGCAGATGGTGCGGGCAGCGGCCTGACGGCATCCGCCCGGCATTGACCGGCAATGCCCGACGGGCGTCATGCCCTGCAGCACGCCCGTCATAAGCAAACTGAATCAGCACGTTCCCCGGCCCTTCCTACAATGGCCTGTCACCCTGCCCTTCGAGATGCTGCCGATGCGCGTCGCGCTTTCCGTGTTGCTGCTGGCTTCGGCGCTGAGCGCCTGCACGCCAGCTCCGGTGTCCACCGCCAACTCCGCCGAAGCCCCAGCACCGGCCACAGCCATCGCCTGGCGCCAGGGCGACGTCGACGATGCGTTCGCCGAGGCCGCCGACAGCGGCAAGCCGGTGCTGCTGTACTGGGGCGCGGTCTGGTGCCCGCCCTGCAACCAGCTCAAGGCCGGCCTGTTCAAGGACCCGGCCTTCATCGCGCTGACCGGCAAGTTCGTGCCGGTCTACCTGGATGGCGACGAGGAAGGGGCGCAGGCGTGGGGCGAGCGCTTCGGCGTGCGCGGCTACCCGACCCTGATCGTGCTCGATCCGCAGCGGAACGAAATTACGCGCGTGGCCGGTGGCAACGACGCGGCCGAACTGACCCGCGCACTGACCGTGGCCGCCGGACGCCGCAACGCGGTCGCTGCCACACTGGCCACCGCGTTGGCGACGCCGGACAGGCTGGCCGCCGAGGACTGGCAGGTGCTGGGCGACTATGGCTGGGAAGTGGATGCCAACCGCCTGGCCGGCGAACGCAGGAGCGAAGACGTGCTTCGGCAGCTGTCCAAGACGGCGCCGGAAGCGGCCCTGCAGCGTCGCTTCGCGCTGCTGGCGCTGGCCACCGCAGAGAAACCAAGTGCCTCGCCCACCGAAGTCCGTGAGCTGCTGCAGGCGGTACTGGCCCAGCCGGCCGAGGTACGCCGCAACCGCGAGCTGCTGGGCTATGCCGGCGCCACGCTGGTCAAGCAGGCCAGTGCCGGCCCGGCCACCCGCACTACGCTGGGCCAGCAGCTGCTGGTCGCGCTGGAGCGCGCCGACGCAGAACGCGGCGACCGCGCCGACGACGCGCTGTCGCGGGCCCTGACAGAGGTGTCGCTTGCCCGCCAGCAGCAACCGCAAGGCGCGCTGCCAGCGGCGCTGGTGGCGCTGGTCAAGCAACGCGTTGCCGCGGCCGATGCTGCCGCCACCGATGCCCATGCGCGCCAGGCCACGATCAGCAGCGCGGTGTACGCCCTGCGCGAGGTGGGTGACGACGCAGCTGCGGAAGCGCTGCTGCTGGCCGAACTGAAGCGCAGCGAGCAGCCGTACTACTACATGCCCGAGTTGGCCGAACTGGCCGAGCAGCGCGGTGACACCGCCGGTGCGCTGGAGTGGCTGAAGCGTGCCTACGACGGTGCGCAGGGCCCGGCCACCCGCGTGCAATGGGGCGTGCTGTACGTGGAAGGGTTGCTGAAGCTGGCGCCGGACGATGCACCGCGCATCGAGCAGGCCACCACCGCGCTGATCGCCGAACTGGACGCACAGCCGTCCGGCTACCACCAGCGCACGCGCCAGCGTTTCGAGCGCCTGGCCGGGCAGCTGAAGGCGTGGAGCGGCAAGCACCACGGCGCAGAGACCCTGGTGCGGTTGCAGCAGCAGATGCAGCAGGCGTGTGGCGAGCAGGTGGATGGCGCCTGCAAGGACTGGTTGAGTTGATGAAACCGCTGGCGGCTGGCTCGCCTTCCGGCGCTTTTGTTGATATCGGTTGTGGCGGCGGGAGGGGCCGGCCGGGACACGCCGTAAACCCATGCTTGGGGGGTCGATGGCGCCATCCATGGCGCCAACGGTCCCGGCCAGCCCCGCCCCCCGCCACCGGACGGTTTCCTGCGAGCGCGGGCAGCGCATCAGCGCGCCGGTGAGGGTTCGGAAATCGGGTACTGGTAGTGCCGGCTGCTGGCCGGCAACCCGACCTTCGTTGATTGCCGGCCAGCGGCCGGCGCTACCACGTCGCTCCTGCTCCTGCCTTTGATCCCGTCTCCGCGCCAGCGCAGGGAGCTTTCCTGCAGGGGCAGATGGGTCAGCGCAGGACGTTGGCGCCATGGATGGCGCCAACGAGTCAATCCCGTCTCTTGACCTCAACCAATGTTGAGGTGCGATAACGATCTCCCCACGGCCAGCCCCCTGGCCTTCCCCACGGAGATTGCTTCGATGTCGTACTCGCTTCCCCCGCTCCCCTACGCCTATGACGCCCTCGAGCCGCACTTCGATGCGCGCACGATGGAGATCCACCACGGCAAGCACCACCAGACCTATGTCAACAACCTCAATGCCGCCCTTGAGCAGGCCGGCATCGCCGCGCAACCGGTCGAGGTGCTGATCGCCAACCTCGATGCCGTGCCCGAGGCGCAGCGCGGCGCGGTCCGCAACAATGGCGGTGGCCACGCCAACCACAGCTTGTTCTGGACCGTGCTCAGCGCCAGCGGCGGCACCCCTGATGACGAACTCGCTGCGGCGATCGATCGCGATCTCGGCGGCTACGATGCCTTCAAGCAGGCCTTCAGCAAGGCCGCGCAGACGCGCTTCGGCAGCGGCTGGGCGTGGTTGACCACTGATCGCGACGGTCGCCTGCAGGTTGAAAGCAGCGCCAACCAGGACAGCCCGCTGATGGGCGCAGCGGTCGGCCTGTCCGGCAACACCCCGATCCTGGCGCTGGATGTGTGGGAGCACGCCTACTACCTGCATTACCAGAACCGTCGCCCGGACTACATCGGTGCGTTCTTCAACATCATCAACTGGGCCGAGGTCGGCCGGCGCTACCGCCAGGCCCGGGCCTCATGAGCGGCGAGACACTGCCGTACGCCGGGCCGTGGGCGGGGGTGTTCCCCGCCCCAGCCCCGGTGCCGTCGGTCGGGATGCCGCCGCGTGCACTGCGGCGGCTGCTCGGCCATTTCCCCACGGGCGTAGCGATCGTCTGCGCGCGCGACGCGCAGGGCAAACCGGTCGGCCTGACCATCAGCTCGTTCGTGCCGGTATCGCTGCAGCCACCGCTGGTGCTATGGAACCTGGCGCTGCATGCGCAGAGCCTGTCCACCTTCCAGCGCGCCACCCGCTTTGCGATCAGCGTGCTGGCAGCCGACCAGGAAGCGTTGGCACGGCGCTTCGCCGATCCACAGGTGCGCGACCGTTTCGACGGCCTGCCACTGCTGGAGGATGACGAAGACGCCCCGCCGCGCATTGCCGGTGCGGTGGCCCACCTCACCTGTACCCGCCACGCGCAATGGCCGGTGGGTGATCACCTGCTGCTGGCCGGCCGCATCATCGATGTCCACGAGAGCGGGGGCGCGCCCCTGCTGTTCCATCGCGGCCGTTTCCAGCCGGGACCGCAGGAATTGTTGCAGGAGGTGCGCTGATGAACATCGAGGCCCTGGAATGCATGCTGGCCAGCGGCAAGGACGGCGCGCTGCTGCGCTTCGGCCTGGGCAAGGGCTGGCTGGATGCGGGCAACCCGGTGCGCGCGGCGACCCATCTGGGCCGCTGCGTGGTGCTCGATCCGCAGTATTCGGCAGCGTGGAAGCTGCTGGGCAAGGCGTGGCTGGCCAGTGGCCAGCCGCAGGCGGCGCGCGAGGCGTGGCAGCGCGGGCTGAGCGTGGCCGGCAGCAAGGGCGACCAGCAGGCGCGCAAGGAAATGCAGGTGTTCCTGCGTCGCCTGGACCGCGAACAGGCGGCCCTGGCGAAGGCGGGCTGAGTGGATCAGCCCGCGTTGGCCGATGCCGGTGCGGACAGGATGTCCGCCATCGGCAGGCGGCGCGGCTTGCTCGGGAACGCGTGGCGCAGGATGCGCCAGACCACCTGGCCGAACTGGCGCGGCAGCGAGCCGTTGTTGTAGTGCTGGCCGTAGCGACGGCAGATGTCCTTCACTTCCTTGGCGATGGCCGCATAACGGTTGGCCGGCAGGTCCGGGTAGAAGTGGTGTTCGATCTGGTGGCTGAGGTTGCCCGACAGCACGTTGATCAGGAAACCACCGCTGATGTTGGACGAACCACGCAGCTGGCGCAGGTACCAGTGGCCACGCGATTCATTGCGCAGGCATTCCTTCGGGAAGGTTTCCGATTCGGCGGTGAAGTGGCCGCAGAAGATGATCACGTAGGTCCAGATGTTGCGCAGGCCGTTGGCCACCATGTTGCCCAGCATCACGGTGAGGAAGAACGGGCCGGCCAGCAGCGGGAAGAACACGTAGTCCTTCAGCACCTGGCGGGCCATCTTGCGCGCCACCGGGCGGGTCTGCAGCCACATCGCACGGGCACTCATGCGGCCTTTCAGCCAGCGGCCCAGGCGCAGGTCCTGCGCGGCCACGCCCCACTGGAACAGCAGCGCGAAGATCGGCGCGATGATCGGCTGCAGCAGGTAGAACGGCTTCCAGCGCTGTTCCGGGAAGATGCGCAGCAGGCCATAGCCGATGTCATCGTCCATGCCACGCACGTTGGTGTAGGTGTGATGGCGGAAGTTGTGGGTCTTGCGCCAGTTGTCGGCGGTGGCAACGATATCCCACTCGTAGGTGTTGCCATTGAGCTTGGGATCGCCGGTCCAGTCGAACTGGCCGTGCATGACGTTGTGGCCGAGCTCCATGTTTTCCAGGATCTTCGACAGCGCCAGCAGCAGCGTGCCGGTAATCGCGGCCGGCCACAGCAGCGGCATCCAGAACAGCGGCGAGAACGCGGCCAGGAACAGCAGGCCACGGCCACCCACGCCGAACCAGCGCACGGCGGCGGCCACGCGGCGGATGTAACGGGTATCGGAGGCGCCCAGGCTGCCGATCACACGGTCGCGGATCGCGTCGAGCTCCTCGCCGAAGGCATGCATCTCGGCAGTACTCAGGGCACGGTCGGTAGCGCGGGTCATGGCAGGCGTCCTCAGAGATCCAGGGTCAGGTCGGTGGTCGGCGCACTCACGCAGATCCGCACCGGCTGCGCCGAGTCGGACTGCAGGTCGCCGGTGCGCAGGTGGCGGGTAGCGCCACTGACGCGATCACAGGTGCAGGTGTTGCAGATGCCCATGCGGCAGCCGTGCCTGGGCTTGATGCCGTGGGCTTCGAGGCTTTCCAGCAGCGAACGTCCACGCGGCACGCTCAGCTGGCGGCCACTGCGTGCCAGCGTCAACGACACTTCGCCTTCGCTGCTGGCGTCAAGCAACGGCGCCGGCGGGGTGAAGGCCTCGGCCTGGAAGCCCGCCACCTGATGCGCCAGGCGTTCGCGTGCGGCGGCGACGAACCCATCCGGGCCGCAGGCCAGCACATGGCGCTGTGCCAGCGGCGTGTCATCGCCGGGCCCCTGCAGGTCATGGCTGCCGATGCGCGCGGCCGGGATGTCGCCTTCGCGGGTGGTCAGCAGATGCACGCGCAGATTCGGCTGCGCTGCGGCCAGCGCCTGCAGTTCATCACGGAACTGCAGGTGGGCAGTGGTGCGCTCCCAGTAGAACAGGTCGACCGGCGCCGCCAATGGACGCTGGCAGGCCTCGCGCAGCAGGCTGCGCATCGGCGTGATGCCACTGCCGGCAGCCAGCAGCAGCACCGGGGCGGCGGCGGGCATGTGGAACTCGCCGAACGCGGCATCGACACGGAACAGCTCGCCCGGGCGTGCGTGATGGACCAGATGCTGGCTGATCCTGCCGCCCTCGACCGCCTTGACGGTAATCGCCAGTTCGCGCCGTCCCAACACGGTGGGGCTGTAGCTGCGCTGCCACACGCGACCTTCAATTTCCACGCTCAGGGTCACGTGCTGGCCGGCGCGCATGCCGGCCCAGTGCCGGTTGGTGCGCAGCACCAGGGTTGCCGCGCCCTCGCCGGCCGGCTCACGCCGCACCAGGCGGGCCATCGGCTCACGCAGGGTCCACAGAGGATTCAGCTGACCTGCCCAGAAATCGAACAGCGTCGGCGACACCCAGCGGTGCGGGGAAAACAGGGAAGGACGGACGACAGCGCTCATGGGGGCACTATACGGGCGCACATACACCTGTGTATACATGTGTATATTGAACCGGATTGGGTATGATTCAGCCTTGTCCCACCGGAACACCCATGGCCGCCGCCACCGCCCTGACGCCGAACGAAGATGCCAACAGCCCGACCCGCCGAACGGTGAGCCGCGAGGATCTGCTGGCTGCCGCGCTGAAGCTGATCGGGCCGCACCGCAGCCTGTCCACGCTGAGCCTGCGTGAAGTGGCCCGCGAGGCGGGCATCGCCCCGAACAGCTTCTATCGGCAGTTCCGCGACATGGACGAACTGGCCGTGGCCCTGATCGACGTGGCCGGCCGCTCGCTGCGCACCATCATCGGCGAAGCCCGCCAGCGCGCCACCTCCAGCGCCACCAGCGTGGTGCGCGTGTCGGTGGAGACCTTCATGGAGCAGCTGCGTGCCGACGACAAGCTGCTGCACGTGCTGCTGCGCGAAGGCGCGGTCGGCTCGGACGATTTCAAGCACGCCGTCGAGCGTGAGCTGCACTATTTCGAGGAAGAGCTGCAGCACGACCTGGTGCGCCTGGCCGCCCTCGACGGCGCGGTCCTGCACAAGCCGGAACTGGTCTCGATGGCGATCACCCGCCTGGTGTTCGCGATGGGCGCGTCGGCCATGGACCAACCTCCGGAGAACGACCCGGAACTGGTCGAGCAGATCTCTACGATGATCCGCATGATCATCGTCGGCGCCCGCACCCCCGCCGCCTTCCGCCGCGGCTGACAAGACGCGAAGCGTGCATCGCGCTACATGACCACCGGCAGGGTCGCGGCTTCGATATGTAATGTTATAACACCAGCATGATCCACCCCGGATGCCTGGTGCGCCAGAATTGCTGCTGCTTCGTTATATAGCTCTTGCTATATCTATAAGCCACTGCTTTCATATGCCCCAGCCAGGTCGCCCTCGCCGCCTTTCCTCCCCCAAGGACGACACCCTCATGCACGTTGCCACCCCGCTCTTCCATCGGCTGCCCCTGGCCGCCGCCATCGCCCTGATCCTGCCGCTGCCGGCGCTGGCCGCCTCACCGAAGCCGACCGAACTGGACCGCGTGCAGGTCAAGGTCAGTACCGCCACCCGCAGCGAACGCCTGCTGTCGGACGTGCCGATCCGCACCGAGGTCCTGCGCAAGGAAGACATCGCACTGCGTGCGGCCACCGACTTCTCGCGTGCCGCCGAACTGATCAACGGCCTGCGCGTGGAGAGCAACTGCCAGAACTGCAACACCAGTGAAGTGCAGCTGCTGGGCCTGCCCGGTGCCTACAACCAGCTCTTGTTCGATGGCATTCCGCTGCTGTCCACACTGGGCAGCGTGTACGGGCTGGAACAGATTCCGGCCGGCTTCGTCGACCGCATCGAAGTGGTCAAGGGCGGTGGCTCGGCGCTGTATGGCCCGGGCGCGGTGGCCGGCGTGATCAACCTGATCCCACCGCTGCCGGCGCGCAGTGGGGGGCATGTGCAGGCCGGCGTGGATGTATTGAAGGGCACGCCGCAGAAGAACGCCGATGTGCGCCTGGACCTGGTCGCCAAAGATTCCGACGCCGGGCTGTCGGTGATCGCACAGCGCAACTGGAACAGCGGCATCGACTACAACGGCGACGGCTATACCGAGATCACCCGCAAGAACCTCAAGGTCGGCGGGCTGCAGGCCTGGTACTCACCCACGCCGGGCACGCGGCTGCGCCTGGACCTGCAGGTAACTGATGAAACCCGCCGCGGCGGCAACCGCCTGGACCAGCCCGAGTACCTGGCCAACATCGCCGAATCGCTGGATACGAAGTACCGCCGTGGCAGCATTTCCTGGGATCAGGAAATCAACGCCGACGTCGATTTCCGTCTGGCCTATGCCTTCGCCGATATTGATCGCGACAGCTTCTATGGCGGCCTCGGCGACGTGGTCACCGATCCATCGGCGCCGGGCTATGACCCGTCGCAGCTGGACCCGAACGTGGCCGGCAGTGCCGCCTCGCGTTCGTGGCGCCAGTACGGCCGCACCCACAACCCGCTGCACTACATCGACAGCCAGTTGAACTGGCGACTGGGCGCGCACACGTTGGCCTTCGGTGTGCAGTACAAGCATGAGGCGCTGCGCGACGACAACCGCAACGGCGCCGGGCAGCGCCTTGCGGTACTGGAGGATGCGAGCTTCCACAACCTGGGCGCCTTCGTCCAGGACGAGTGGAGCCTGCATGACAACGTCGACCTTGTACTCGGCGCGCGCGTGGACAAGAGCTCCGAACTGGACAATGCGGTGTTCTCGCCGCGCATCGCCTTGGCCTGGCAGGCCACCCCGAACCTGAAGTGGCGCGCCGGCATCGCCACCGGTTTCCGTGCACCGGAAATCTTCGTCGAGGACGTGCATGTGGATACCCTCGGCGGCGAGCAGGTGCGCGTGCACAACACCGACGGGCTGAAGGAAGAACGCGCGTTGACCACGCTGTTCGGCTTCGATTGGCGGTCGGACCCGGCCAACCCGGTCTGGAGCTGGGATGCCACCGCCTCGTATGCGCGCATCCGCGACACCTTCGCGCTGGGCGAGATCCAGCGCGGTGATGACGGCCAGCTGGGCCAGCTGCGCTACAACGCCTCCGGCTCGAACGTGCTGGGCGCGGAAACCAACCTCGGCTGGCAACCCACGCCGCAGTGGCGGCTGACCGCCGGTGCCTCGTGGTATCGCTCGCGCTTCCGCGAACCGCAGCGCATCTTCGACGACACCGGCGAGGGCGGCGGCACCATCATCGAGAGCCGCGATTACCTGAAGACACCGCGTTGGACCGGGCTGGCCCAGCTCAGCTGGATGCCTGCCGAGCCATGGGAAACCTTCGTGGCACTGCGCCATACCGGCCCGATGTCGGTGCTGAACAACCGGCTGGGCGAACTGCATCGCACCCGCGCATTCCTGGTCACCGATCTCGGTGCGCGCTGGCACCGGCATCTGGGCGCACAGGCGCTGCAGGAAGTGTCGGTGGCGGCAGGCGTCAAGAATGTGTTCGACCAGCGCCAGAAGGACCTGGAAACCGGTGCACTGCGTGACAGCGACTACGTCTACGGGCCGCGCTTTGCGCGCTCGTGGTACGTCAACCTGCGCTATGCGTTCTGACGCACTGCGAACACTGTTGCTGGCTGGCGCGTTGCTGCTCGCCGTGCCGGCGATGGCGACGGACCTGCACGCGCAGGTTTCGGCCTCGTTGATGCGGCCCGAGCAGCGCTCACTGCGGCCGATGCAGTGGCCGGCGCCGCCAAAACTGGTGGCACTGTATTTCGGTGCCGACTGGTGCGGGCCCTGCCATGCCTTCGTGCCGACCCTGCGCAGCGTACGCGATGCCCTGCGCGAGGCCGGCGCCGATACCGAAGTGGTGTACGTCAGCCTGGACGAAAGCGAGGCCGCGCTGCGGCGCTACATGCACGCGCAGGCCATGCCGTGGCCGGTGCTGGACCCGCACCGCGCCAGGCGGATGCCCGCGCTGCAGGCCCTGGCGGGGCTGGGCCCGCCCAATCTTGTGCTGATCGACGCCGATGGCAATGTGCTTGCCAATGGCTGGCAAGGCCGGCGCTACGAAGGACTGCAGCCGGTGTTGAAGGCATGGACGACGCAAGCGTGCGCGCAGCAGCAGGCGCGATGTCCGCCTGGATTGTAGGGTCGCGCGAACATCGGCTCTACAGAACACCTGATTCCGCCACCACACGGACACCCGCCGGGCATGGCCCGGCGCGTCCACTACAGCGCCCCGCCCTCAGCCTTGCGCACGAACGCCTCGAACAATGCCAGCGTCTGTTCGCTGACGTGGTGCTCGATGCCCTCGGCATCGCGGCGCGCGGTATCCGCGTCCACGCCCAGCGCCAGCAGGAAACGCTCCACGGTCTGATGGCGCTGGCGGCTGGCATGCGCCAGCGCCTCGCCTTCCGGGGTCAGGAACACGCCACGGTACGGCCGCTGCACCACCCAGCCGTCGCGGGCCAGGCGCCGCAGCATCTTCGCCACCGTCGGCTGGGCCACGCCCAGGCGGGTGGCGATGTCGACCTGGCGGGCCTCGCCGCCGTCGGCCAGCAGGTCCGAGATCAGCTCGACATAGTCCTCCACCAGCTCCATCCGGTGCGCCTCGCGCACTTGGCGGAAGCTCTCGACCTGGCGCTCGGCCTCGATCAAGGGGGTGCTCTTCAGCGATGTCGAATCGTCGGTCTTGCCCACGCCTGCGCCTGTCCTTCCGGTGTACTGCGGTGTTGAACCTGAATTCTGGACCAGTAACGCGATAAAGACGATTGTTTCACATTGCTAATGACTATAGCAGGAGCTATCTTTGGACCCATGAACACCCTGGCGCCCCGCGACCCTTCGGCCTCCACTCCGGCCAGCCTGGGCGCGCTCAACGCATCGGTGGCGGTGCCTGACAAGGGCCATTGGTGGTTCCGCCTGCTGGCCTTCCTCGGCCCGGGCTACATGATCTCGGTCGGCTACATGGACCCGGGCAACTGGGCCACCGATCTGGCCGGCGGCTCGCGCTTCGGCTACCTGCTGCTGTCGGTCATCCTCATTTCCAACCTGATGGCAGTGATCCTGCAGGCGCTGTCGGCGCGGCTGGGCATCGCCACCGGCATGGACCTGGCCCAGGCCTGCCGCGCGCGCTACCCGAAGCCGGTGAACCTGGCGCTGTGGGCGCTGTGCGAGGCGGCGATCATCGCCTGTGACCTGGCCGAGGTGATCGGCACGGCGATCGCGCTGAAGCTGCTGTTCGATCTGCCGCTGCTGTGGGGTGCGGTGATCACCGCACTTGATACGCTGCTGGTGCTGTTGCTGATGAACCGCGGCTTCCGTGCACTGGAAGCGTTCGTGATCGCGCTGCTGATGGTGATCTTCGCCTGCTTCGTGGTGCAGATCGCAATGGCCGCGCCACCGGTGATGGCGGTACTCGCCGGCTTCATCCCGCGTGCGCAGGTGGTGACCGATCCGCATGCGCTGTACATCGCCATCGGCATCATCGGCGCCACGGTGATGCCACACAACCTGTACCTGCATTCGTCCATCGTGCAGACCCGCGCCTACCCGCGCACCGATGAAGGGCGTCGCAGCGCGTTGCGTTGGGCGGTCACCGACAGCACCCTCGCGCTGACCCTCGCGCTGTTCATCAATGCCAGCATCCTGATCCTGGCGGCGGCGGTGTTCCATGCCAACGGCCGCTTTGATGTGGAAGACATCGAGCAGGCGCACCAGCTGCTGGCACCGATGCTGGGCGTGGGCGCGGCGGCCACCCTGTTCGCGATCGCCCTGCTGGCCTCGGGGCTGAACTCCACGGTGACCGCCACGCTGGCCGGGCAGATCGTGATGGAAGGCTTCCTGCACCTGCGCCTTCCGCCGTGGCTGCGGCGCTTGATCACCCGGGCGCTTGCGATCATTCCGGTGGTGGTGGTGATCGTGCTGTTCGGCGACCAGGGCGCGGTGAAGCTGCTGGTGCTGAGCCAGGTAGTGCTGTCGATGCAGCTGCCGTTCGCGATCATTCCGCTGGTGCGGATCGTCACCGACAAGATGACCATGGGCGCACTGGTGGCACCGCGCTGGCTGGGCAGCATCGCGTGGGTCATCGCCCTGGTGATCGTGGTGTTGAACGTGAAGCTGCTGGTGGATACCTTCGCCGGCCAGTAGATCCACGCCATGCGTGGATGTCTTTGTAGAGTCGAGCCATGCTCGACTCATCGCGCATCGCGCGAAAGGCAGTCGAGCATGGCTCGGCTCTACAAAAGCCGGGATCGCGGCCTACAGATACAACGCGATGGCCGCCTCGATCTGCTGCGGCGATTGGAATCCAGGCAGGCGCTGCCGCTCGTCGCCGTCACGGAACAGCGACAACGTCGGCGTCTGTCGCAGCCCCAGTTCCCTGAAGAACGCCTCGCCCAGCACCTCCAGCTGCACCCGCAACAGGGTCGTGCCCTGCCCCGCCACACTGTTCGCCACCCGATGCAGCGACATTTCCAGCATCCGGCATCCCGGGCACTGGTCCTTGTGGAAGTCCACCAGCACCCGCGGGTGCTCGGCCAGCAGCTGCTGGAACTGCTCAGGCGTGGTGGCGTCGATGATCTGCATCGGTGTTGCTCCAGTAATGGGCCAGGACCGCATCGGTCCAGGCCTCGATGGCCGCGGCATGGCGCTCGCCATGCGGCATCTGTTCGATCTCCAGCGGCGGGTAGTCGCTGCGGAAGTAACGGATCAAGCGGTGCACGGCGCCGCAGTAGTACTCCTGCCCCCACTGTGTCTCGCCGGTTCCGAACACCGCCAGCTGCCGCGGCCGCTCGCCGCGCTCGGCGATGCCGGCCACCCACGCCTTCATTTCCGCAGGCGTGCGGCCGGCGTTGTCGGTCCAGCAGCCCAGCAGCACCAGGTCGGCCTCGTCGGCCGCCAAGGACGGCGCCTGGCGCAGGTCATCCGCCTCCTGCCAGTGAACGACATGACCCGCAGCGCGGCAGCGCCCGGCGATCTGCCGGCCAAGCTCGCGGGTGTTGCCACTCAACGAGGCCACCACCAGCAGGATGCGCAGCGCCGCGCTGGGCTCAGAGGTCGTCGAAGCCGTTGTCGACGTTGGTCTTCTTGTAACTTGCATTGCGCATCTCGAAGAAGTCGGTCTTGGTCTCGGTGAAGTTGTCGGCGTAGGCCTTGATCCACGGCATCACGTTGTCGGTGGTGTCGCTGTACAGGCGCTCGATGCCGAGCATGCCGGCCATCTTGTTGGCCCGGTACTTCACGTAGCGCGTCATCTCCTCCACATCGATGCCGTCGATGCCATCCAGCACTTCCGAGGACCACTCGGTCTCCAGCTCGATGGCATGCTCGAACGCCTGGTGCACATAGGCGGTCAGCTCGTTGGTCTGCAGCTCCGGGTTCTCGCCGATGATGGCGCGGATCAGCTCGCTGATGAACTTGGTGTGGGCCAGCTCGTCGCGGTTGATGAAGCTGATGATCTTGCCGGTGCCGGTCATGCGGTTCTGCCGCACCATGTTGTAGAAGTACGCGAAACCGGAATAGAAGTTGATGCCTTCCAGGATCGAGGACTGGATCAGCGACTTCAGCAGCGTCTCGGCGGTCTTCTCGCGCATGAAGTCGTCATACGCGCCCATGATCGGCGCGTTGCGCTTGATGATGGTCGGATGGGTGCGCGCCAGCTCGAACACGCGGTTCTGGTTCGGCAGGTCGGTGATCGAGGCCAGCACATAGCTGTAGCTCTCGTTGTGGATCACCTCCTGCTGGCCGATGATCGCCGCGTTGGCATGCGCGGCCGGATCGGTGATGTACTCGGCCACGTTGTAGATGAAGCGGGTCTGCGGCGAATCCAGCGTGGCGAGCAGTCCGATGATCGAGTCGTAGGCATTCTTCTCGCGCCCGGACAGCTCGCCGTACTGGCGCGCGTCGGCTTTCATGTCGACTTCGTCGGGGATCCAGAAGTTGGTCGACAGTTCCTTGTAGGCCCGATAGAACGACGGATACGGAATGTCGTTCCAATTCAGGATGCCGCTGGTGCGTCCGTTGATGATGCCCGTGCTGCGGTTGGGATGACGCGGTTCCAGGATCTTGATGCGGTCGAGGGGGGTTGCCATGGTTTTCTGCCTTCGTTTTCTTTCTACCGTGTTGCCGGCCAGCGGCCGGCACTACCGTTGCTCAGCTCGCGCACCACTCGCATTCGCTGATGTCGATGTCGTTGGAGCGCACGTAGTAGGTGGTCTTCAAGCCTTCGCGCCACGCGCTCAGGTGCAGCTCCAGCAGCGTGCTGGCGCGGATCGTGCTGGGCACGTACAGGTTGAAGCTGATCGACTGGTCCAGGTGGCGCTGGCGGCGCGCGTTCTGGCGCACGCTGGCGAACTGGTCGACCTTGTAGGCGCCCTTTTCGTAGTACGGCCAGGTCTCCAGCGACAGGCCCGGCGCGGCCACCGGCCGCCGGAAGTCCTTCTTTTCCTCGTAGTAGAACGCGCTGTAGATCGGATCGATCGATGCGGTGGAACCGGCAATCTGCGCGGTGCTCATGTTCGGCGCCACCGCCAGCAGCCAGCCGTTGCGCAGGCCATGCGTGGCCACCTCGCGGGCCAGGCTGTCCCAGTCCGCGCCACTGTAGCCACGGTCACTGAAGTAGCGGCCGTTGTGCCAGTCGCTGCCGGCGAACATCGGGTAGCTGCCCTTCTCCTTGGCCAGCTGCGCGCTGGCCTGGATGGTCAGGAAGTTGATGCGCTCGTACAGGCGGTCGGCAAGCTGTTCGGCATCCGGCGATTCCCACTGGATCGCCTGCTGCGCCAGCAGGTGGTGCCAGCCGAAGGTGCCCAGGCCGATGGCGCGGTACTTGCGGTTGGTGATCGTGGCCTGCGGCACCGGCAACGCGTTGAGGTCGATCACGTTGTCGAGCATGCGCACCTGGATCGGGATCAGGCGCTCCAGCACGTCGGTGGCCAGCAGGTCATCCGGCGCACTGATCGCACGACCGAGGTTGATCGAGGACAGGTTGCAGACCACGAAGTCGCCCGCGCGGCGGGTGGTGACGATCTGGTCGCCGCTGACGATCTCCTGGATCATCCGCGTCGGGCTCATGTTCTGCAGGATCTCGGTGCACAGGTTGCTGGAATAGACCATGCCCGCGTGCTTGTTCGGGTTCTTGCGGTTGACCTCGTCGCGGTAGAACAGGAACGGGTTGCCGGTCTCCAGCTGGCTGAGCATGATCCGCTTGAACAGGTCGATCGCCTTCACCGTGCGGCGGCTGATGCGCTCATCGGCCACCAGTTCGGCATAGCGGTCGCGGAAGCTGCCCGAGCCACGCTTCTCATCGTAGAAGTCCTGCAGGTACCAGCCCTTGGCACTCTTCACTTCGTGCGGGTCGAACAGGTACCAGTCGGCACGGCGCTCGACCGCTTCCATGAACAGGTCCGGCACGCACACCGAAGTGAACACATCGTGCGCGCGCAGGCGCTGGTCACCATTGTTCAGGCGCAGATCCAGGAAGGCTTCAATGTCGCGGTGCCAGATGTCCAGGTACACCGCCACCGCGCCCTTGCGCTGGCCGAGCTGGTCGACCGAGACGGCGGTGTTGTTGAGCTGCTTGATCCACGGCACCACGCCACCGGAGGAATTGGGCACGCCACGGATCGGTGCGCCACTGCTGCGCACGTAGCCCAGATAGGCGCCCACACCACCACCGTGCTTGGACACGCGCGCGATATCGGTGTTGGAGTCATAGATGCCCTGCAGGCTGTCATCCACCGTGTCGATGAAGCAGCTGGACAGCTGGCCGCCGACCTTGCCGGCGTTGGCCAGGGTCGGCGTGGCCACCGTCATGTACAGGTTGGACAGCGCCCAGTAGGCCTCGCCGACCAGCTGCATGCGCCGCTCCCGCGGCTTTTCTTCCTGCATCAGGTACAGCGCGATGGTCAGCCAGCGCTCCTGCGGCAGTTCATAGACCTCGCGGCTGCGGTCGCTGGCCAGGTAACGCGTGGCCAGCAGGTACAGGCCGTTGTAGGCAAACAGGCGATCGCGTTCCGGCTCGATCATCTCGCCGGCCTGCTGCAGCTCTTCCTTGGAATAGCAGCGCAGGATGTCGTTGCTGTAGATGCCACGGTCGGCCAGGCTTTCCTGCAGGCCCACGTAGGAGCCGTACTTCAGGCTGACGTCGTAGAAGCGGTTGCGGCTGGCGCGCTTGTACAGGCGACGCAGGTAGATGCGTGCGGCGAACTGCTCCCACTCCGGCGCGACCAGATCCACGCGCGATTCGGCCTCGCGGATCAGCAGGTCGACCAGGTCATCGGCACTGAGGCTCGGCTTGCGCTCGACCATCGCCTGCACCACACGGCGATAGTCGCTCACATCCAGCTGCGGAAACTCCGCGTGCACCGTATCGATGCTGCGCTGCAGGCGCTCGGCGTCGAACGGCAGGCGGCGGTTGCCGGCTTCCTTGGTGATCCAGGTCGGCACGCGCTCGCCACCGGCGCGCAAAGCGTCGCCAGCGCCGGCCAGATCGGCCGCGCGGTAGGTGTTGTCGGTCATGGTCCTGCGTCTCCAGGCTCGCACGCACAGCGGCGTCGATGCCGTGGCAGCCCTGCACGCGATACCGGCGCACGGGGCGATCGGGGTGGGATGCCACCGCACGGGATCATCAGGTCGTCGGCAAGAGCCTGCGCCTGCGGCCGGTATCCGGGCCGTGGGGGGCGACCTGTGTCCGCGCGATGGCGGCCGCGTCGACACGGCAAGCCTTCAGGGGCGGGCCGCGGGACGTTTGCTGCATGTCCGGCGGCGGCGGCTGACCGGGAGTGACGGCCACAACATAGTGGGGATATTCCGAGCCGTCAACACAAGATGAGGTAATCACGACATGACGCGACGATCCGTCGCAGGATGCCGTGTTGCAGCGGCGACGCCTTGTCGACCGCGTCCTCGTCCCCAGTTCGATACAACCTCCACTTTCCCCGGAACACCGCCCATGCGCGCTGCCCAGTACGCTTCCTTCGCCGACCCGGCCGACGTCCTTGCCGTTGCCGATGTGGCCCTGCCCGAACCCGGCCCCGGCGAGGTGCGCATCCGCACCGTGCTGGCCTCGATCCACAACCACGACCTGCTGACCGTGCGTGGCCTGTACGGCTACAAGCCGACGCTGCCGGCCATCGCTGGCAGCGAAGCCCTGGGCGTAATCGATGCCCTCGGCGAAGGCGTCGACGGCCTCCAGATCGGCCAGCGGGTGGCCGCCGCCTCGGTGCACGGCACCTGGGCCGAAGCCTTCATCGCGCCGGCGCGCATGGTGATTCCGATGCCGGACGCCATCGCCGACGAGATGGCCGCACAGCTGATCGCGATGCCGCTGAGCGCGCTGATGCTGCTGGAGTTCCTGCACGTCGAGCCGGGCCAGTGGATCGTGCAGAACACCGCCAACGGTGCCGTCGGCAAGTCGCTGGCGATGCTGGCGCGGGCGCGCGGCGTGCACGTGGCCAACCTGGTGCGCAACGCCGACGCGGTCGCGCAGCTGCAGGCACTCGGCATCGATCACGTATTCGATACCTCGGTGGACGGCTGGAAGGATCGCGTGCGCGCAGCAACGGGCGAAGCACAGGCAGCGGCGGCAGTCGATTCCATCGGCGGCGACGCCAGCGGCGACCTGGTCGACCTGCTTGGCCACCACGGCACCCTGGTCTCGTTCGGCGTAATGAGTGGCCAGCCGATGCACATCCCCGCCGGTGGCCTGATCTACAAGGAGGCCACGGTGAAGGGCTTCTGGGGCAGCAAGGTCAGCCAGGCGATGGCGGTGGAGGACAAGCGGCGGCTGGTCGGCGAACTGCTGAAGCGCGCCGCCGGCGGCGAACTGACCCTGCCAGTGGAGCGGGTCTTCGCATTGGATGACATTGCCCAGGCAGCGAAGGCCGCGGGCGGCTCGGGTCGCAACGGCAAGGTGCTGCTGCGGCCTTGATGGCCTGGCATTGTCTTCTGTAGAGCCGAGCCATGCTCGGCTGCTTTCCGGTCAGTGTGCGGAGCCGAGCGTAGGCTCGGCTCTACAGCAGCGTGCGGACCAACGGTCCGCACCCACCGGGTTAGTTCGTTAAGAACCTGTGATGTATAACTGAATGCGCTTTCGTCATTGGAAGGCGCGTGCAGTCGCGTGCGGTACTGAAGGCTCCTCCCCGTTCGGCGTTGTCGCTTTCATGTACCGCACCACCCTGAACCTGCTTGCCGGCGCCATCGCGCTGGGCCTTTCCGCCGGAACTGCCGGCGCCGCTGAAACTGCCGACACCGGCAAGGACAGCACCACCCTGGGCGCCGTGCTGGTGACCGGCTCCAACATCAAGCGCAGCGATACCGCCGGGCCCAACCCGGTGCAGATCGTCAGCCGCGAACAGATCGAGCAGACCGGCCGCTCCACCCTCACCGATGTGCTGCGCAACCTGTCGGCCAACGCCGGCAACAGTTTCGACGAGCAGTACACCGGCAGCTTTGCCGCCGGCTCGGCCTCGATCGGCCTGCGTGGCCTGTCGCCGAAGAACACGCTGGTGCTGGTCAACGGCTACCGCGTCTCCAACTTCGGTTTCGCGCTCAATACGCAGGACACCTTCGTCGACCTCAACGCGCTGCCGATCAGCGCGGTCGAACGCATCGAAGTGCTGAAGGACGGTGCCTCGGCGGTGTATGGCTCCGATGCCATCGCCGGCGTCATCAACATTATCCTGCGCAGGAACTTCCAGGGCGTGGAGGTCGGCGGCGGTTTCGGTACCGCTACCCAGGGCGGCTTGAACGAACGCAAGGCCAATCTGCTCGCTGGGTTCGGCGACCTCGAACAGCAGGGCTGGAACGTGCTGTTCGGGCTGGACCTGCTCAAGCGAGATCGCCTCGACGCCGATCAGCGCGCCTACACCCGCAGCGGCGATTTCCGCGACAAGCCCGGTGGCCGCCTGGCCGGCTGGTCCACTGCCGGTGGCAACTGGCTGTCCAACCCACGCGCACCGCAGCCATTCGCCAACTGCCCTGACGGCAGCCAGCTGCGTCCGTACAGCGACTTTGGCAGCACCCTGCCCGGCCAGGCCTGCGCCTTCAACGCACAACCGTTCAAGACCCTGCAGCCCGGCGCCGAGCGCCTGCAGGCGTCGTTGAGTGCAACGTACCGCTTCAACGACAGCGTCGAGGCGTTCGCCGACGTGCTGTACAGCCACAACAAGGCCGACCAGATCTTCAGCGCGCCGCTCACCGTCGGCCCAGGCCTGCGTGCCTACAACCCGGCCACCGGCACCCTGATCGACGTGCCGGCGGTGCTGCCGGTCGGCCACCCGAACAACCCGGGCAGCACGCCGTTGCCATTCGAGTACACCTTCTTCGACCTCGGCCCGCGCCTGAAGGACAACACCCAGGTGTTCTACCGTGCCCTGGCCGGCGTGCGCGGCAGCGGCGAGCGCTGGGACTGGGAAGTGGCCGCGCTGACTTCGCAGAGTGCACAGCGCGAATACGTGGACAACTTCGTCAACCGCTACGCGTTCGAGCAGACCCTGCGCGATGGCAGCTACAACTTCCTCAATCCGGCCAGCACGCCGGGCGCGCTGGATGCCCTGCGCCTGCAGACCAAGCGCCCCGGCTGGTACAAGCTGCACGCGTTGAACGTGAAGGCCTCGACCACGCTGTGGGATCTGCCGGCCGGTGCGGTCGGCTTCGCCTGGGGTGCCGAGTTCCGCAAGGAATCGCTGGATGCGCGTACCAGCGCGCAGGTCCTGTCCGGTACCGAACTGCGCCCGGCCATCAACGTGGTCAACGGCGAGCGCCAGGTCAGCGCCGCGTACGCCGAACTGAGCGTGCCGCTGCATCGCACGCTGGAGCTGCAGCTGGCTGGTCGCGGCGACCACTACGATGACTTCGGCAAGGCGTTCTCGCCGAAAGTGGCGCTGCGCTGGCAGCCGCTGGACAGCCTGCTGCTGCGCGGCTCGTTCTCGCGTGGTTTCCGCGCCCCCTCGCTGCCTGAGATCGCGCCGGGCCAGACCGTCAGCTACGGCTCGGTGATCGATCCGCTGGATCCACTGCAGCCCGGTGGCAGCCGTGGCGTGACCAACATCCGTACCGGCAATCCGGACCTGAAGGCCGAGCGCTCGCGCAACTTCAACATCGGTGCAGTGTGGTCGCCCGATGGCGACACCAGCATCGGCCTGGACTGGTACCGCATCGAACAGGACAACCTGGTCAAGCCGGACAGCGCACAGTTCATCGTCGACAACCCGACCCTGTTCCCCGGGCGCGTGCAGCGCGATGCACAAGGACGCATCCAGTTCATCACCAACCAGTACGCCAACCAGGGCGAGCTGACCACCTCGGGGCTGGACCTGGACGCCAACCGCACCTTCCGCACCGAGGGCTGGGGCAATTTCACCGTGGCCGGCAGCTGGACCCACCTGCTCAGCTTCAAGCAGCCGCTGGTGGCCGGCCAGGCCCCGTATGACGGCGCCGGCAACAACCGCCACGGCGCTCTGCCGCGCAGCCGCGGCACCACTTCGCTGAACTGGGCGGTGGGTGACTGGAGCAGTACGCTGAGCCTGCAGTACGTGAGCGGTTACGACCAGCGCGTGGCGACGGCGACCAGCAACCCGGGCCTGCGCGACCGCATCAAGCCGTATCACCAATTGGATCTGTACGTGGCGTACGAAGGCATTGCCAACACCACGCTGTCACTGTCGGTGCTGAACCTGACCGACAAGGACCCGCCGTTCGATCCGGCCGGTGGCTCCAACGGCTTCGACATCAGCCAGTACAACCTGCGCGGGCAGTTCGTCTCGCTGGGGGCGCGCTACCGGTTCTGATGCGGCTCTACAAGGGGGTGCGGACCAACGGTCCGCACCCACCCCGGCGTTCGTGCATCAACGGCTGAGGTGCAGGAACTGCAGGTGCCGTTCGTACTGGCTGATGATGTCGTTGATGATCTGCTTGCGGCTGTAGCCGACCAGGTCGTAGTCCTGGCTGCCCTCGAACAGATGCACCTCGGCGCGGTAGTAGCGCTGGTTGCGCAGCTGCTGCGCGGCGAACGACGGCGTCAGGTAGCCACTGAGGATCACCCGGTACAGGAAGTCCTGCTGCTCGCCGTGATTCACCGTCAACTCCATGTCGCCGGCCTCGAATCGCGTGGCCACATCCCAGCCCTGCCCGCGCAACTGCTCGGCCACCGCCTCCATCGCTGGCTTCACGGTGTCGTCCATGAAGCGGTAGACCTGGTCGCGCACCGGGAAGTGCATGGCCTGGCTCAGGCGCTGGCGCCAGCCCTGGTGGTGGCGGTCATCACCGATCAGCGGTGAGGGACGGTACTGCAGCGCGCGCTTGCGGTGCGATTCGTCACTGAAGGCGCGGGTCAGGCCCCACATCATCAGCAACAACACCGCCGAGAACGGCAGCGACGCCAGCACCACCGCCGATTTCAGCGCATCGATGCTGCCGGCCAGCAACAACCCGGCGGTCAGCACCGCGATGACCGTGCCCCAGAACACACGCAGCCAGCGCGGGCCATCATCCTCCGGTGCACCGCCGTGCGAGGACAACGTGGACAGCACCACCGCGCCGGAGTCAGCCGATGTCACGAAGAAAATGAAACTGACGAACACCGTCACCGCGATCACTGCCTTGCTCCACGGGTAGCCGTCCAGCAGCGCGTACAGCACGGTGGGTGGATCATCCACCGCCAGTTGCGCCAGTTGCTGCTGGCCATGGTGCAGCACCTGGTCCAACGCGCTGTTGCCGAAGATCGACAGCCACGCCAGGGTGAAACCGAGCGGTATCAGCAGCACGCCGAACACGAATTCGCGGATGGTGCGGCCACGCGAGATGCGCGCGATGAACAGGCCGACGAACGGCGCCCAGCCAATCCACCAGGCCCAGTAGAACACCGTCCAGCCGCCCAGCCATTCCGGTCGGCCGCCATAGGCATACACGTCGAAGCTCTTGCCAACCACGCTGCCCAGGTAGTCGCCCAGGTTCTGCATCAGCGTACTGAGCAGATACTGGGTGGGGCCGGCGCACAGCATGAACAGCACCAGCGCGATCGCCAGCAGCATGTTGATGTTGGCCATCCAGCGCACGCCCTTCTCCACACCTGAAACGGCCACGGCCACCGCCGCGCCCATCATGCTGACCACCAGGATGATCTGCACCAGGTTGGAGTGCGGGATGTTGAACAGGTGCGACAGGCCAGCATTGAGGTGCAGCACGCCGAAGCCCATGTCGGCGCCGATGCCGAACACGGTGGCGACAATGCCCAGCGCATCCACGGTGTAGCCGATCGGGCCATTGATGCGCTTGCCGATCAGCGGGTACAGCGCCGAACGCAGCGCCAGCGGCAGGTTATGGCGGTAGGCGAAATAGGCCATCGCCATCGCCGCCAGCGCGAACACGCCCCAGCCATGCAGGCCCCAATGCAGGAACAGCAGCTGCATGGCCTGGCGCGCACCGGCCTCGCCCGCTGCGGGGTCGCCCTGCGGCGGCTGCAGGTAATGGGTCAGTGGTTCAGACACGCAGAAGAAGAACAGGGTGATGCTGATACCCGCAGCGAACAGCATGCCGGCCCAGGACAGATAACTGAACTCCGGCTCGTCATGGTCGGCGCCAAGCTTGATGCCGCCATACTTGGACAACGCCACGCCGACCACGAACACCAGGTACAGGGTCATCGCCAGCAGGTAGTACCAGCCGACATTGAGCGCGGCCCAGTCCTGTGCCTTGACCAGAAGGCGGCCCGCACCGAGCGGGAACAGGCTGACAAACAGCGCGAACGCCACGACAACGATCGCCGCGAAGGCGAACACAGGCCGAAGGGTGCGCACCGGGGATTGTTGCGGCTCCAGGGCTTCCATGGGGCGGCGTTCTCCGGCAGATCAGTGAATTAGCCGACCGATTCTGGCTGAACCGCAGTGGACAGAGCATGAAGTCGCGGCCGCGGGTCACGGCCAGCGCGCGCGCTTTCGTGCTATCACGCGCGCGCCGCCGTGCCTGCCCTGCATCACGACATCACATGCACCGCGCACAGCTTGTTGCCGTCCGGATCGCGCAGGTAGGCCAGGAACAACTGGCGTCCGGCCATGTTGCGGATGCCGGCCGGGTCTTCGATGGCGGTGCCGCCATGGGCCACGCCGGCGTCCTGCCAGCCGCGCACGGCCTCGGCACTGTCCAGGGTGAAGCCGATGGTGCCGCCGTTGGCATGGCACGCCGGCTCACCATCGATGGGGGCGGTGACGATGAACATCCGGCCGTCCTTGAAGTACACCAGGCGACCCTTGTCGTCGAACACCCCCGGGCGCGCACCGAGGGCGGTGAACAGGGCCTCATAGAAGCGGTGCGCGGCCTCCATGTCGTTCGTTCCAACAGTGATGTGGCTGAACATGCGGGCACTCCTTGTGGAAAACCGCAGTGTCGGCGAGCGCAGGGGCGCATCGCAAATCCACCCTCCTCGCGCCCTGGCTGCACAAGGTTTGTCGAGTGACGCACGATCATTCTATAATGGGAATCATTCTCATTAATGATCAATGCCGATGGCCGTGCCCGCCGCCTCCAGCACTGCGCTGGCGGGGTTCTACCGCGAACACCATGGTTGGCTGCTGGGCTGGCTGCGCCGCCGCACCCACAACGCAGACTGCGCGGCCGACCTGACCCAGGACACCTTCCTGCGCCTGCTCAGCCGTCGCGTCGATCCGTCCGAGCTGCGCCTGCCGCGTGCCTACCTCAGCACCATCGCGCACGCCCTGCTGGTCAACCACTGGCAGCGCGCCGACCTGGAGCGCGCCTATCTGGCCGCGCTGGCCGCGCAGCCGGAGCCGGTGCACCCGTCTGCGGAAGAACGCACGCAGGCATTGCAGCTGCTGCATGCGATCGCCGACATGCTGTCCGGCCTGGCCGAGCGACCACGGCGTGCCTTCCTGCTGGCACGGCTGTCCGGACTCGGCTATGCGGAGATCGGCCAGCAGCTGGGCGTGTCCGAGCGGATGGTCAAGAAGTACATGGCGCAGGCGATGCTGCATTGCCTGCGCTTGTCCGGCGATGCCACGGCATGAGCACCGCACTGGCCAGCCCGGCGCTGGAGCAGGCTGCGGAATGGTTCGCGCTGCGCCAGCAGGGATGGAGCGACGCCGACCAGCAGCACTGGCGGGCCTGGCTGCAGGCCGATGCCGGCCATGCCGATGCGTGGCAACGGGTCGAGTCGGTCTGGCAATCGTTCGCGCCATTGTCGGCTCCCGCGGCAGCGAAAGCACTGGATGCCGCTGGCCGTCGCCGCCGGCAGGCATTGCGCGGCCTCGGCGGCGCCCTCGGCCTTGGCGCCTTCTCGTTGCTCGGCCTGCACGCCGTGCAGCTGCAGCGCGGCCTGCAGAGGCAGCGCACCGCCGCCGGACACACAGGCCACTGGACCCTGGCCGATGGCAGCCGGCTGTGGCTCAACGCCGACAGCGAAGTGTCGATCGACATCGGCAACGGCCGCCGCGACCTGCACCTGCTGCGCGGCGAACTGCTGCTGCAGACCGGGCACCTGCCCGCATTTGCCCATCTGCCGCTGTCGGTGCATGTACCTGGCGTGCGCCTGCAGCCGATCGGCACCCGCTTCGCGGTCGGCCGTGAGCCGCAGGGCAGTCGCCTGGATGTGTTCGAAGGCGTAGTGCGCTGCCTGCCGCTGTTCGGCGCGGCGCAGGACGTACCCGCAGGCGAGGCGGTACGGATCGGTCCAATCGGCGGACTGACGACGGTCGATGCCGATCCGCTGCGTGGCGACTGGCACGACGGCCGACTGCAGGTGCAGGACGTGGCGCTGATCCGCGTCATCGGTGAGCTGGCTCGCCACCATCGCGGTTACCTTGGGTGTGATCCGGCGCTCGCCGCATTGAACGTCACCGCCGTACTGCCACGCCTGGACAGCCTGCAGGCCCTGCAGCTGCTGGCCCGCGCCCTGCCGATCCGCATCGAGCAGCGCTGGCCGTGGTGGACCGTCGTGCGTCCGCGTTGAAACAGCGGTTCCCTTTCTGCGCGCTCGGCGGGCACTACAAGGGAACCCATTGCGGATGTTGCCGCCCCCATGAAACTACCCTGCCCCTCCCCTCGCCCGCTGGCCATCGCGCTGTGCCTGGCCCTGTCCACCCCGTGCCTGTTGCCGGCCGCCGCCCATGCACAGGACACCGCTGCTGCCGTTCGCTGGCAGATCCCCGCGGGTGCGCTCGACCGGGCCCTGACCGCATTCGGCCAGCAATCGGGCCTGTCCATCGCCGCCGACGCGCGCCTGACCCGGGGCCGCCACAGCAACGGCGTGCAGGCCACGCTCGACGCCGATGCCGCACTGGCACAGCTGCTGGCCGGTACCGGCCTGACCTTCCAGCGGGATGCCAGCGGTGTGGTGCTGCAGGCGGCACCCAACGCCGAGGCCGGGGTGCGCCAGATCGGCACCCTGCGCGTGGCTGGCCAGGCCAGCGAAGGCGCTTCGCCGTGGGGCCTGTCCGATGCCGATGCGGTCTACCGTGACAGCGGCTCGCGCGTGCACCTGGACCGCCAGCAGCTGGAGCGCTTCCGCGGCCAGTCAATCGGCGACGTGCTGGCCGGCGCGGTCGGCGTGCACACCGCTGACATCCGCAATGGCGGTGCGCTGGATGTCAACATCCGCGGCCTGCAGGGCCAGAACCGGGTGCCGGTGATCATCGACGGCGGCCAGCAGGCCATCGACGTGTACCGCGGCTATGCCGGCGTACAGCAGCGCAGCTACCTCGACCCGGACCTGATCAGCGCGGTCAGCATCGAGAAGGGGCCGAGCCTGGCCGCCAATGCCGCCAGCGCGATCGGCGGCGTGGTCTACATGGAAACGCTGAACGTCGATGACATCCTCGACGACGGCCAGGCCTGGGGCCTGCGCGTGCGCGGCGGCGTGGCCAACAACAGCATCGATCGCACGCGCGTGTTCAAGCAGGTGGCGCGTGGCAGCGACAACCGCAACAGCCTGCGCGATCCGCGTGACTGGAACGGCAGCATGGCCTTCGCACAGCGCGGCGAAGACTGGCAGCTGGTGGCCGCCTATGCACGTCGCCGCCAGGGCAACTACTTTGCCGGCAGCAACGGTGCGCATCGTTACGACGACCAGCACTTGTCCAGCGGCGGCACCGGCATGTCCAGCCAGGCGGTGTCCAAGCTCTTCCATCCGGGCGATGAGGTACTCAACACGCATACCGACAACGAATCGGCGCTGCTGAAATTCACCTGGACACCCAACCCCGACCAGCGCCTGGAGCTGAGCCACCGCTTCTTCAACTCCAGCTTCGGCGAGATCATGCCGTCGGCGATCGGCCGCGTGGGCGAGTCCAACGAATGGGTAACCTACGTGGACAAGGCCAACACCATGTTCCAGTTCGAGCCGGGGAAGATGCGGGTCAACGCCACCTCGCTGCGCCATCGCTACCGGCCCGAGGCACACCCGTGGCTGGACCTGAGCAGCACCCTTTGGTTCACCACCGCCACCAGCCGCATGTTCAACAGCAACATCGCCAACACGCCGCTGTTCAAGAACTATCCGGGCGACGCGATGCCCGACACGCTGGGCGAGACCTACGGCCCGGGCCTGCAGTCGGACGTGAAGACCCAGCGCTGGGGCGTGGACAGCAGCAACACCACCCGCTTCAGCAACGGTCTGGGTGAGTGGACGCTGCGCTACGGTGCCGCCTTCCAGCATGAGGACACCGCGCCGAATTCACCGGTGCTGCCGGTGGACTACAACAACAACCGCTACCTGCGCTCGGGCACGCGCCGCGAAGCCAGCGTCGTCGCCTCGCTGCAATGGCAGCCGTGGGACTGGCTGTCGCTGACCGCGGGCGGCCGCTTCATCGACTACCGCACCCGTGACCGCAACCGCGTGGCCTTCGTCAGCGAATCGCGTGACCTGCGCTACACCTTCGCGCGGCTGAGCAAGGGCGGCCAGCTGCTGCCGGGCTGGTACAAGGAGTGGTACCCGGACGCACAGGGCAACTACACCTATGACTCGCTGCGCGCCACGCCCTATGGCGACAGCACGCTGGGCCAGGCCTACGACTTCGATGGCTTCATTCCCGATCCGCGCGGCGCCAACGGCTTCTACACCAAGCAGATTCCCACCGCGTGGGGCTACAAGCCGGCGATCCGCCGCTCCGGCCATGGCTTCGCGCCGTATGCCGAGGCTCGCTTCAACCTCGATGCGGACATGTTCTTCTACGTGAAGTACGCGCAGGGCTGGAAGATGCCCAGCCTGTTCGAATCGACGCTGGGCAACAGTACCTCGGCGCCGGTCGGTGACCTGAAGCCGGAAAAGAATCGTTCCTGGGACATCGGCTTCAGCCTGCTCAAGCAGGACCTCTGGCGTGAAGGTGACCGCCTGGCGTTCAAGGTGGCCTGGTTCAAGAACGATATCGACAACGCGATCACCCGCCGCTTCGATTCCAGCAACTGGGCGTTCTACGTCGACAACGTCGACAACTACACGGTGTCCGGCTACGAGCTGCAGTCCGGCTATGACGCCGGCATTGCCTACCTGGACCTGTCGGCCAGCTACTACCAGCGCGCACGCACCTGCGATGCGGCCACCGCCAAGCGCCTGCGCGAAGACCCGTATGCCAAGTGGAGCAAGCTGGATACCACGCCGGACTGCGTGGACGGCGGCTTCGGTACCTCGTTTGTCAACGCGCAGAACCCGCCGAAGTACTCGATCCACAGCACGCTGGGCTTCCGCCTGTTCGACCGCCGCCTGGATACCGGCATCCGCCGCACCTACAACAGCGGCCCCACCCATGAACTGGACAAGCCCTGGAACACCACCGGCTCGACCGGCCTGCAGAACATCTACCTGCCCACCGCGATCTATGACTTCTACGCGCGCTGGCAGTTCACCCCGAAGGCCGAGGTGGAACTGGTGGTCAGCAACCTGCGCAACACCTACTACATGGACACGCTGGCGATGAGCCTGATGCCGGGCCCGGGCCGCACCACGCGGCTGAACTTCACCGCGCGCTTCTAAGCCCTGCGGATACGACAGCGCCCCGGGGAGGTCCTCCCCGGGGCGCTTGCTTGCGGCGGCTCACGCGCTGGTAGCTCCCAACCGTGGTCCTGGTAGGTGCCAACCTTGGTTGGCACAGCAGCTCAGCACTGGTGGGTGCCAACCTTGGTTGGCACAGCGACGAACTACTTCGCGGTACTGAGCAGCAGCACCGCGATAGTGACCAGCGCGATGCCGACCCAGCCGATCGGACGCAGGCGGTTGCCGAACAGCAGGCGGCCGCAGGTAGCGGTACCGATCACACCGATCGCACCCCACATCGCATAGGCGCTGGCCAGGTCCATGTAGCGCACCGCCTGGCCCAGCAGGGCGAAGGCGATCCAGACCATGACGATCGCCGCAACACCCCAGCGCCAGCGGCGGAAGCCTTCCGACTTGGCCACCATCATGTTGGCGGCGACGTCGATCAAGGCCGAACAGATCACGAAGAACAGGGCCAGGGTGTTCATCAGTGCGCCTCCCCGAGGGTGACGCAGACGATGCCGACCACCGCCAGCACCAGGCCGGCCAGCTGCTGCAGCGACAGGCTCTCGCCGAACACGGTGACGCCGACCACGGTCAGCAGGGTCAGGCCGAGGCCTTCCCACACCGCATAGGCCACGCCGACCGCGATGCGACGCACCGAGAGCGCCAGGAAGTAATAGGACAGCGCCAGCGCGCCAGCCATGACCAGGTAACCGGTCCAGCCGCCATCACGGGCGGCATGGGCCATGAACGAGGTACCGACCACTTCGGCGACGATCGCCACGGTCAGGCAGGCCCAGGCGACCAGCGCGCCACGGGCGGGAACAGTGCGGGACATATGAAACTCCTTGCAGGGCGGGGACCGCGCCTCGCCATCAGTAGATCCACGCGATGCGCGGATGATCCGGAACGCCCCACAGACAGGGGCGACGACCGGCAGTATCATCGTCTTTTACGGTGGGATCAAAATGGATTCCATCGACAAGAGCAATGGATCAATGCCCTACTCTCCTGAATCCCTGCAGGCCTTCGTCGAAGCCGCAGCGCTGGGCTCGTTCTCGGCGGCGGCGCGTCGCCTGCGCAAGACCCAGTCGACGGTCAGCACCGCCATCGCCCATCTGGAAGCGGACCTGGGGGTCAGCCTGTTCGACCGCAGTGGGCGCTATCCGCAGCTGACCGAAGCCGGCCGACAGGTGCTCGGCCATGCCCAGGAGATCCTCGCCGCCGATGTGCGGCTTCAGCAGTTGAGCGTGCGCCTGGCCGCGCCGGTCGAAGCGCGCCTGACCGTGGTGTTCTCCGATGTCTACCAGCTTGATCCAGAGCTGCGGGTCCTGCAGCGGTTCGCGGTGGCGTTCCCGGAGATCGAGCTGGAATGGCTGGACGCCGAGGGCGAGGACGTGCTGGAACTTGTATGCAGCGGCAGGGCCGGCCTGGGCCTGCTGCCCAGGCAGGAACGCTATCCCGATGAACTGGTGGCCCGACCGCTGGCCCACCACAGCGAACTATCGATCTATGTGGCGCGCGACCATCCGCTGGCCGACGCCGGCCGCCGCGCGGCAGCCCAGCTGGCCCGGTACCGGCAGGTGCGATTGAGCGCCGAGGTCGAACATGCACGTGCAGCCACCGGGCTGGCGTGGACCGCCACCGACTACCTGATGGTGATGGAGATGACCGAGGACGGCATCGGCTGGGCCGAACTGCCACGCGCGCTGGTACAGCGCTATGACCGTGGGCAGCTGGTGGAACTGAGCCTGCCCGGCTGGCCCCGGCGTATCCACAGCGACCTGCTGTGGCGCCGCGACACGCCGCCGGGTCCGGCCGCCCTATGGTGGGCCGACGCGCTTGGATAAGGTAGTGCCGGCCGCTGGCCGGCAATCCCACTGTCCCGTGGTTGCCGGCCAGCGGCCGGCACTACCGGTCAACGATGGGCGAGCGCGTAGTCCAGGGCCGAGCACACCGCGGCCACCTGTGCGTCGTTGCACTGCTGCGGCGTGGCGCGCGGGCTGTCCGGGTAGACCTCGGTGGTGGTGGTGTACTTCGCACCGGTGATGCCCGCGCACAGCGCCAGCTTCTCCAGCGGGTACTCGATCACGCCATGGGCGACCACCGGCGAACCGATGATTTCGCCCTTGTCGTCGGCCGGGGCGATGTGGGTGACCTTCTCCACCGCGGCGATCACCGCCTGCTGGAACGCCGGCTGCGGGTTCGCGGTGTCGTCGACCAGGTAGAAGCCATCCGGGATCAGGCCCGGCTCGAACGGCTTGCCATCACGCGCCGCCAGGGCCGGGCGGAACTCGCTCTCGTCACTGTCGGTGGTTTCATGCAGATCGATGTGCAGCACGAACTGGCCCTGGTAGGGCGCGATCAGTTCGATCACGGCAGTCGACTCGCGGGCCGGGCCATCGGCGCGGAAATTGCGGTTGGGGTCGACCGCATCGAAGTTCCAGCGGTTGATGCGCTCAAAGCCCCACGGGTTCACGCACGGTGCCACCAGCAGGTTGGCCTTGCCGGCATAGTCGGCGGCGTGCTTCTCGAGGAACTCCAGCGCACCCATCACGCCGCTGGTCTCATAGCCGTGCACGCCACCGGTGACCAGCGCCGCCGGCAGGGCCGGATTCCAGTCACGGCTGCGCAGGGCAAACAGGGTGTAGGTCTCACCCGCGTAGTCGAGCTGGCCATAAGCCACCTTGTCGAAGCGCGAGGCCAGGGCCTCGATGCGCGGCAACACCTCCTGGTCATAGCGACGCAGGCGCTGCTGGCGGCCACGCCACTGTTCCCGTTCCGCCGCTCCCCACGGCTGGCCAGGGGTTCCGACGGGGTAGAAAGCGGCTTGGGACATTGCGGATCTCAACGAGTCAGGAAGCAATCAACCACTCTACCACCGGGCCCTCGGCATGAACCGCAGACGCATTCCATTGGCGAATGGAATCAGCAATAATTCTCATTTACGACCTTCCACGACCTGCCAAGATGCCCATTCACGCCCTCCGACCGGCCCGCCTGCCACTGGCCGCCGCCCTCGCCCTGTGTCTGCTCCCGGCCGTCAGCGCCTTCGCCCAGGACGGCGCCACCACGCTGGACAGCATCCAGGTCTCCGGCAGCTGGCTGGGCACCGGCCTGCACGACAGCGTCAAGAGCTTCGCCGGCGCCCGCACCGTGGTGGACCGCCAGCGCATCGAGGCCAGCGGCGCGGCCAGCATCGGCGATGCCATGCGCCGCATCCCCGGCGTGCAGGTCACCGACAACTCCGGTACGGCCGGCAGCTCGGTGTCGTTGAACATCGGCGTGCGCGGCCTCACCGGTCGCTATTCGCCGCGCTCCACCGTACTGCTCGATGGTGTGCCACTGGCGGTGGCGCCGTATGGGCAGCCGCAGCTGTCGTTCGCCCCGGCCAGCCTGTCCAACATCGAATCGATCGACGTGGTGCGCGGCGGCGGCGCGGTGCGTTACGGGCCGCAGAACGTGGGCGGCATCATCAACTTCAGCACCCGCGCCATTCCGACCGACGCCGGCCTGCACGGTGAGGCCGGTGTGCGCCACACCGCCTACGATCACGGCGGTGGCGACAGCACCCAGTACAACGCCTTCCTCGGCGGCACCGGCGACAACGGGCTGGGCGCCGCCCTGCTCTACTCCGGCCAGGACGGCCGCGGCTGGCGCCAGGGCAGCGATGATCGCTTCAACGATCTCGCACTGAAGTTCGCCTACGCCATCGACGAACAGCAGGAGCTGCGTGCCAAGCTGTCCTACTACGATGTGCGCTCACTGACTCCGGGCGGCCTGACCCGCGCGCAGTACGAGGCCGATCCGTTCCAGAACACCCGCCCCACCGATTTCTGGAAGGGCCATCGCACCGGCATCGACCTGGGTTACACCAACACGCTGTCGGCCAACAGCGAGTTGGAGGTGCTGGCCTATTACAACGAGAGCAACCGTGCCAGCTCGCTGATCAATGCCGCCAACACCCAGCTGACCGTGCAGCCGCGCGACTACCGCGTGCTCGGCATCGAGCCGCGCTACACCCAGCGCCTGCACTGGGGCAGTACGGTGCATGACATCACCGCCGGCTACCGCTTCCTGCGCGAGCGCGGCAACGACCGCAGCTACACCGTCACCCGCCGCACCGGTGCGGCCAGCGCCACCACCCGCTTCGACAACGCCACCGACGCCCACGCGTTCTACATCGACGACCGCATCGCGGTCGGCCAGTGGCGGATCACCCCGGGCGTGCGCATGGAGTGGATCGACATGGACCGCCGCCAGTCCGGCGGCAGCGCGACCTTCAGCAGCCGCAACAACAAAGCCCTGCCCTCGCTCAACATCGCCTACCTGCTGACCCCGCAGCTGACCGTGTTCGGCAACTACACCACCTCGTTCGGGCCGGTGCAGAACATCCAGCTGAATTCGCAGACCGCCAGCAACCCGCTGAACCCGGAAGTGGCCAAGACCACCGAACTGGGCGCGCGCTGGCAGGACGGCGCACTGCGCGCGGAAGTGACCGTGTTCAAGATGCGCTTCGACAACCAGATCCTGCAGGTGCCGGGCATCACCCCGCCGACCTTCCAGAACATCGGCGCCACCGACCACAAGGGCGTGGAAAGCGCGCTGGAATACCACTTCGCCGAGGACAGCGCGCTGGCCGGGCTGGAGCTGTACGCCAACTACACCTGGACCAAGGCGATCCAGCAGTCCGGCGACAACCGCGGCCTGGACGTGCCGTTCTATTCGCGCGACACCGACAGCGTCGGCGCCCGTTATGCCCTGGCCGGCTGGACTTTCAACGTTTCCAGCACCCACCAGAGCGGCCAGTTCTCCGATGCGGCCAACACCTGGGATGAGACCGCCGACGCGCGCGTGGGCCGCGTTCCCGGCGTGCGCCTGTGGAACGCGCAGGTGGCCTGGCAGGTGCCGGGGCTGGGCGACAGCGAGATCGCGCTGGGCGTGAACAACCTGGCCGACAAGCGCTGGTACACCCGCAACGTCGACGGCAACGCCGGGCGCATGGTGGCCGCGCCGCGCACCTTCTACGTGCAGGGCCGCTACCGCTTCTGAGGCGATAACCGCCCGATGCAGTGACGGTGGCGCTCACGGTGGCGGCGTATCATGCCGCCACCATGTCACTGCCCGTTTCACCATCGCGCCTGCATCTGGCCTTCCAGGGCCTGCGTCTGCGCCTGCGCGGCAGCGACCTGTGGTTCATCGCGCTGGCGCTGCTGGTCGGCCTGATTGCCGGCTACCTGACCCTGCTGCAATCGGGCATCGCGCGCTGGCTGCAGGGCGCGCTGTACGGCCTGGACGAAGGCATGCGGCTGAGCTCCCTGCCCTCGCTGACCTGGACCGCGCTGCTGGTGCTGCCGCTGGGTGGGCTGCTGGTCGGGCTGGTCAGCCTGGCCGCGACCCGGTTGAAACGCCCCCTGCTTGACGCGGTGGAAGCCAATGCGCTGCACGGCGGCCGCATGTCGATGCGCGACAACCTGATCGTGCTGACCCAGACCCTGCTGTCCAACGGCTGCGGCGCCTCGGTCGGGCTGGAGGCTTCCTATACGCAGATGGGCGCGGGCAGCGGCTCGCAGCTTGGCCGGGTGATGCGCCTGCGCCGCAACGACGTGCGCATCCTGGTCGGCGCGGGTGCCGCCGGTGCCATTGCCGCCGCCTTCGGTGCGCCGCTGGCAGGCGCGTTCTACGCCTTCGAGATCGTCATCGGTGCCTACACTCCGGCCGCGCTGGCGCCGGTTGCGGTCGCCGCTCTGGCCGGCGCGTTCGTGGCCGACCAGGCTGGCATCGAGGCCTACCTGCTGCCAGCCGCCTCGACGATTGATGTCCGCGCCGCCGACTACGCCATCTACGGCCTGCTCGGCTGCTGCTGCGCGATGGTCGGCATCGCGGTGATGCGGCTGATCGCCTCGATCGAAGGCACGGTCAAGCGCAGCCCGCTGCCGTTGTGGGGCCGCCCGGTGGTGGGCGGCCTGCTGCTGATTCCACTGGCACTGGCCAGCCCGCAGGTGCTGTCGTCGGGGCATGGCGCGCTGCACCTGGACCTGACCACGCATCTGCCACTGATCTGGATCGGCGGCCTGCTGACCCTGAAGTGCCTGGCCTCGGGCATCTCGCTCGGGTTCGGCTTCCGCGGCGGCCTGTTCTTCGCCTCGCTGTTCATGGGCACCCTGGTCGGCGCCCTGTTCGCCGGCCTGCTGGCCATGGCCACCGGGGTGCCGGTGATCGACGCCACCTCCGCCGCGCTGGCCGGGATGGCGGCGCTGGCCGCCGCCGTGGTCGGCGCACCGATGACCATGGCCATGCTGGTACTGGAAGGCACCCACGACTTCCTGTTGACCAGCGTGGTGATGAGTGCGGTGCTGGTGTCCAGCACGCTGGTACGGCAGTGGTTCGGCTACTCGTTCTCGACCTGGCGCATGCATCTGCGCGGCGAGACCATCAAGAGCGCCCGCGACGTCGGCTGGGTTCAGAACCTCAACGCCGGCCGGCTGATGCGCAAGGGCGTGGCGACCGCACCGGCCGACCTCGACGCTGCCGCGTTCCGCCAGCGCTTCCCGCTGGGTTCGGGCAGCCGGGTGGTACTGATCGATGGCGAAGGCCACTACGCCGGCATCGTGCAGATCCCGCGCGTCTATGGCGATGGCGTGAAGCCGGAGACCACGATCGGCGAACTGGCCGAGAACCGTGACGTGTCACTGTCGCCGGCCGCGGACGTGGTCAGCGTGATGCAGCGCTTCGACCAGACCCAGGCCGACGAACTGGCCGTGGTCACCAGCGATGGCCAGGTGCTGGGCGTGGTCTCCGAAGCCTTCGTCCGCAAGCGCTACGCCGAGGAACTGGACAAGCGCCAGCGCGAACTGATGGGCGAGCGCGTCGAGGACACCGACTGACCCCACAAAAAGGGGACGGAGGGGATTAAGTCGTTTCCGGCACATCTGGATGTCCACGCGTTGGCGTGGAACTACTGTCACTTCCACCGGGTAGACTCGGGCCATGCGCTTCATTGAAACCTTCCAGGCCGGCCCCTTCGCCGACACCGTGGTCAGCCTGCTGGCCGCCTTCGTGCTTGGCACGCTGATCGGTGCCGAGCGCCAGTACCGGCAGCGCACCGCCGGCCTGCGCACCAACGTACTGGTCGCGGTGGGCGCGGCTGCCTTCGTCGACCTGGGCATGCGCATCGCCGGCAGCGCCGAGGCGGTGCGGGTGATCTCCTACGTGGTCTCCGGCGTCGGCTTCCTCGGCGCCGGCGTGATCATGAAGGAAGGCATGAACGTACGCGGCCTGAATACCGCCGCCACGCTGTGGTGCTCGGCGGCCGTCGGCAGCTGCACCGGTGCGGACATGCTGGCCGAGGGCGTGCTGCTGACGGTGTTGATCATTGCCGGCAACACCCTGCTGCGGCCGCTGGTGAATGCGATCAACCGCATCCCGATCAACGAGGCGGCGACCGAAGCGACCTACGAGGTGCGCCTGAGCGTGGATGCCGATGCGGTGCCGCGCGTGCGCGAGCGGCTGGTCGACGCGCTGGAGGCCGCGCAGTATCCGGTTGGCGATGTGCAGGTGGTCGAACATGCAGACGCGCCCACCGATGTAATCGCGGTCCTGGTCAGCACCGCCGTGAGCGCCGATGAACTGGACGTGGTGCTGGCGCGGATGGAACATGTGCCGGGCGTGCTGCACGCCACCTGGGAAGTCAGTACGCGCGATTGATTCATCCATGCATGGCGTGGATGCGCTTCTCTCACCCTCCCGCGATGCGCTGCTGGGCCCTCAACAACTTGCGGAATGAGCCGCACTGGCGCGCATCCTGCGCCTCCGGGCAGGCCGCCGCACGCTGCAGGTGCCGGCGTATCCGCTGCAGCTGGTTGATCTGCCGCTGCAGTATCTCGGCCTGTGCCAGCAGGGCGTCCCGGTCCAGCGTGAGGCATCCACGCAGTGGCGGCAGCGATACCCCGATCTGCTGCAGCGACAGCCCGGCCGCCTGGCCAAGGCCGATCAGCGCCAGCCGCTCCAGCACCTGCTCGTCGTACTGCCGGCGCATGCCGCGACGGCCCAGGGCCTGCAACAGCCCCAGCTGTTCGTAGTAACGCAGTGTCGAGGCCGGCACGCCACTGCGCTTCACCACCTCGCCGATATCCAGTTCACGCATGGGCTTGACCTCAAGTCGCCTTCAAGCGCCAACCTATGGGCAACTTCCCTGCAAGGCAAGGCCATGGCCAGCACATCCCCGGTTGATCAGAACACGCTCTGGAATGGCCCTGGCGGGCAGGTATGGGTCGCGCAACAGGCCATCCTCGATGGCCTGTTCCAGCCGATGGCCGATCTGCTGGTCAGCGAGCTGCCGGACACCGTCACGCAACTGCTGGACATTGGTTGCGGTACCGGCGCCAGCCTGCTCGCGTCCGCGGCGGCGCGACCAGAGGCGCACTGCACCGGCCTGGACATCTCCGCGCCGATGCTGGCGCTGGCCCGTCAACGTGCCGCCGACGCAGGACTTGAGGCGGACTTCATCGTGGCCGATGCGCAGCAACATCCGCTGCCGCCGGCACACTACGACTGGATCCAGTCGCGGCTGGGCGTGATGTTCTTTGAGGACAGCGGCGCGGCCTTCGCCAACCTGCACCGTGCCGCGCTGCCCGGCGCCGGCCTTCGTTTCATTGCCTGGCGCGGTGCAGACGAGAATCCGTTCATGACCACCGCCGAGCGCGCCATCGGCGATGCGCTGGAACTACCGCCACGCCTGCCCGGCGCTCCGGGACAGTTCGCTTTCGCCGATGGCGGACGCGTGCGGCAGGTGCTGCTGGCCGCCGGCTGGAAGGATGTCGAGGTGGTCGCAGTGGACCTGCCCTGCTCGATCGCCCGTGCCGACCTGCCGACGTACGTGGGCCAGTTGGGCCCGCTGGGACTGGCGCTGCGCTCGATGCCGGAAGCCCGCGCCGCCGCACTCCGCGACAAGGCACTGGCGGCGTTCACCCCTTTCATCGAAGGCGACCGCGTGCGCGTGGATGCCGCCTGCTGGCACGTAAGCGCCCGAGCTTAGAAAAAGGGGACGGAGGGGATTAAGTCGTTCTTGCCCCGGCAGTGCCGGAAACGACTTAATCCCCTCCGTCCCCTTTTTTCCTACAGCGCCTCGCCGGCATCGGCCAGGCGCGATTCGATGAGCGCGTACCACTGCTGCAGGACGTCGATCAGCATGTCCAGCTCGGCATCGGTACGCTGCGCGCGGCCGCTGCGCAGGCAGGCCTGGGCTTCCTGCAGCTGGGCCAGGAACCCCGCCACGGTATCGGCCTGCAGGATCAATCCCGGCAGCCGCCGCCCGGGAATACGCACCACGGCGTGGTTGCCGAGCTGGCCATACACACTCAGTGTGGTTTCCGTCTTCATGGAAAGAGGCAGGAATTGGGCATTCATCGCGGGCACCATGGAAAACCTGAGCCGCCGGCAGGCGTGGTTGACGGGGGAGACGTTGCCACGTCCTGCCGACGGTCAGGGGGGACTCGGAATACCGGGGTCATGCCCCGGTGCAGGAATCTCAGCGCGGATGGGCCATTCCCGCGATCTGCACCCGCCGGTTCGGTGCCAGGCAGGCAATCAGCTCGCGGCGGTTGCGCTGCTCGCACTGCACGATCGGTTCGGCGGCCCCGCGGCCTTCGGCACTGATGCTGCCGGCAGGCACCCCACCCTGCACCAGTGCGGTGCGCACGGCATCGGCACGGCGCTGCGACAACGCCTGGTTGTAACTGGCGCTGCCGATGCGGTCGGTGTACCCGGTCACCCGGATCGACTGCACCTGCGCCGCCTCGCGCACCTGCGCCAGGATGCCCTGCACGGCCTGCTGGCCTTCGGCGCTGAGCTTCGCACTGTCGAAGCCGAACAGTGCGTCGGCAGACAGACGCAACGGCTGTTCCGGCAATGGCGCCGGTGCGGGTGCAGGCGGAGCCGGAGGCCGCGGCGGATCAAGCACGGCCGCGCACGATTCCGGCTTCCAGTACCCGGCCTGGGCAATGCCCTTGCTGTCGAAGCGCACCTGGAACTGGCAGCTGAAGTACTCCGCGCCCTGCGCAGTGCGGAAGTTGAACAGGTAGTTCCACTCGCGCACGCCCCACATGCCTTCGTTGAAGTGCGGCGTGCCCAGCAGGGTGTACAGCTGGCGCTTGCTCATCCCGGGCGCAAAGCGGCGCAGATCGGCGACGTCGGGATAGGTGCCTTCCTTCAGCGAGGCCTTCGATGCCTCCGGGAAATGCACGGCGGTGGTTTCGGTGGGGCCATCGGCGGCTGGCGCATGGCTGCGGCAGGCGGCCAGCAGGCCGAGTCCCAGGAGCAGTCCCAGCGTCGCGGCAACGTGGCCGGCCTGGGCGATGCGATGCTGTTTCATGTCATTCCCCCTGTTGACGTTTCCGCGATGCCGGGCCGCCGCGGCGGCCCGGCGGCGGTGATCACCACTGGATGCCGGCACCGACGGCCACACCGGCCTCGCCACGGCTGTTGGTGGAACCACTGAACTTGTAGATCCAGCGCCCGCCTTCGGAGACACCGGAGATGCCCAGCGCCACGCCCGATTCGCCGTTGTAGCTGCCGGCGGCGATCGAAGCCATGCTGCGGCCGGCTTCGCTGGGCTGCGGCAGCGCCGCAGTGGCCATCGCCGAGGCGATACCGGCCGAGGCGCGGTTGTCGGTCTTGCGCAGGTCGCGCTCGAAGCCGCCCATGCGCTCGTCGGTGTAGGCCTTCGACCAGTCCAGGGTCTGTGCCATGCCCGACTTCAGCTGGTCGACATTGACCGCATCGGTGCCGGCAGTACCGGCGGCAACGTTGCGGACCGTGGTCGGGCCGCTGCCGGTGCTGCCCAGGGTGACGCTGTTGAAGTTGGTGGCACCGTTGACCGTGGTGTCGTAGCGGATGGTGCCCTGCTGCGAGGCCTGCAGCTGGCGAACGTTTACTGCATCGGTAGCCTGCGAGCCGTCAGCCACGTTGACCACCTGGCGCTCGGCACCGGCGGCACCGACCGACACCGTGTTGGCCCGGTTCGCCACCGAACCCGCACCCAGTGCCACCGAGTTGTCGGCCTGTGCCTGCGAACCGTTGCCCAGCGCAGTCGAATTGGCACCGGCAGCAGTCGAGCCTGCGCCACCGGCGGCCGAGTTGGCACCACTGGCGGACGGGTCGGCCAGGTTGTTGGTGTTGTTGGCGCGGAAGCTGCCGGCCACGTTGGTGATGTTCTGGATCTTCTGGTCGGTATAGGACTTGGACTGGTCGATGGCGTAGTTCACGCCGTTCTTCAGCTGGCCGACGTTGGTCGCATCGTGGTCGTCGGAGCCATCGGCAACGTGGGTGATCTTGCGTTCGTTGCCAGTGCTGCCGACCGACACCTCACCGGCCGAGTTGCTGGCACCGGTCTGCCCATAGGCGCCGGTGTAGCCACTCTGCGCACCGACGCTGGCCACCGAACCGGCACCCAGCGCCACACTATTGCCGGCACTGCTGCTGGCGCCGTTGCCGACCGCCACGCTGTTGGCACCTGCGGCACTGGCCTGCGGGCCGACCGCCACCGCTTCGGCACCGGCCGCGGTTGCAGCCGCCGCCGTCGAGTTCACCGCCAGGTAGGCACTGCCACCGCCCCCGTTGGTGATGCGCTGGTTGAGGACCTTCAGCGAGCCGTCCACCGCGTTGAAGGCCGCGGTGACGTTGTTGTAGTCGCCGCTGGTGAAGCTGCCATCGGTGGCGATGCTGGAGATGCTGAACTTCGGCGCGGTCCACACATTGGTGGTGCCGTTGAAGGCGGTGCTGCCACCGAAGTAGTTGGCGAGGGTGCTGTGGGTGCTGAACAGCTGGTCGCCTGTGATGGCATCGCTGCTGCCGGCCAGGATGCTGCCTGCGGCGACGTTGGTCACTTTCACCGCTCCGGTGCCGGTGCCCTTCAGCGAGACACTGTTGATCACGTTGCCACTGCCGTCGACGTCGTACTTCACCGCCAGCTTGTCGATCTCGCCGGTCTGGTCGGCAACGTTGGCCAGCGAGTTGCTGACCGCATCGAAGGCGGTGCCGACGTCGTTGTAGCTGCCCTTGGTGATGGTGCCATTGGCGGCGATGTTGTTGATCGAGTAGGTCGGTGCGGTCAGCACACCGCTGGCGTTGACCGCTGCGCCGCCGCCCAGGTGGGTGGCCACGGCCTGGTTGGCAGCGAACAGCTGGGCACCGTTGATCGCCTCGCTGCTGGTGGCACTCACCTGGCCCGGGCCGAGGTTGCGCAGCGTGGTGGCGGTGCCGCCCTGGCCCAGCGTGGCGCTGGCATAGTTGACGCTGCCGTCGCCATTGAGGTCGTAGCGCAGTGCGCCGGCCGCGGCCGCCTGCAGCTGGCCGACATTCACCGCATCGGTGGCGGCGGTACCGGCTGCCATGTTGGTGACCTGGCGCTCTGCACCCGCCGCGCCGACCGACACGCTGTTGGCGCGGTCGGCCAGGCTGCCGGCGCCGACGGCGATGCTGTTGGCAGCGGTTGCACGGGCGTTGGTACCGACCGCGATCGAGTCGGTGCCGCTGGCCACGGCCTCGGTACCGGTCGAATTGACCCGCAGGTACTTGGTGCCGCCGTTGCGGATGTCGGTAATCTGCGTGTTGAGGTTGACCAGCGACCCATCGACCGCTGCAAAGGCGTCGGTGGCGTTGGTATAGAGGCCCTTGGCGATGGCACCGCCGGTGGAGATCGTGCTGATCTCGAACAGCGGTGCGGTGAAGGCACCTGTGGCCGGATCGAAGGCCGCACGACCACCGAAGAAGCTGGCGATGGCGGCGTTGGTGCCTGCCAGCTGTCCGCCGTTGACCGCCTCCAGGCTGCCGGCAGTGACCGCGCCGCCGGCAAGGTTGCCGATGGTGGTGGTACCGGTACCCGCGCCGAGCGTGACCCGGCGATAGTTCGGGTTGCCGGCACCGTCCAGATCGTAGGTCACCGCGACATCGGCAACACCGTTGATCAGGCTGATCGCGCCCTTCAGCTGGGCCACGTTGACCGCATCGGTGTTGGCGCTACCCGCGGCGAGATTGGTGATCTGGCGCTCGCCGCCGCCGGCGGTACCCACCGACACTTCACCGGCCGAGACCTGCGGCGCGGTAAGGCCATAGGCGCTGTAGCTGGCCTGCGCACCGCGCAGTGCAGCCGAACGGTAGCCCAGTGCGACCGAGTTGGCCTGGTTCGAGGTGGCCTCCGCGCCCAGCAGGGTCTGTCCGTTGGCGGTGCCGACGGCGCTGTCGCCGACGATCACCGAGTGGCCCATGCGCGCGGCATAGTCAGCCGTCGGTACGCCGGTCGGGTCGCTCGGATCGTTGGTGCCGGCACCGGGGAAGGCGACATTGGCATCCACCTTCGGCAGTTCGTGGCGGGCGTTGGCACCGATCACTACTTCCTTGGAGCCGTTGGCGAAGGCGCCGTCACCCATCAGCACCTGGTAATCCTGTGCGGCGTTGACCGCCCAGCAGGAGATGTCGGCCAGGGCGATGTCGAGGCACTTTGCCGCCCATGCCGGCGAATCCTTCGGCAGCAGCAGGCCAAGCAGGCCGCCCGGATTGCCGTTGTTGATGTTGTAGATGTAGCTGTCGGAGGTGACGCCGCCGATCAGGGTCAGGTGCGAGCTGCCACCGGTAACCGCACCGCCCAGGCCATTGAGCGTGCTGCCGACCGGCGACAGGTTGACCACCGGCAGACCCAGCACGTTGACCGTCGAATAGGTCTGCATCACGTTGGCATTGCTGAGCTTGAGATTGCCGTTGCTCAGGTAGCCGTTGCCACCGAACAGGCTGGTGGTGGTCGGACCGATCAGCTGGCCAACATTACCGACCAGGCCGCCGGTGCCGATGATCAGGCCGGCATTGGGGTCGGCGGCGGCCGGCGCCTTCGGACTGGTCGGCGGAATCGCGGAGGGTTTGGTCAGGCCGAGGCCGCCGAGCGTGCCACCGACCAGGCCACCCACGGCGCTGCCCAGATTGCCGAGGGTGCCATTGAGGTTGCCATTGAGCAGGTTGCCCACGGCGCTGCCGACGTTGCCAAGCGTGTTGCCCAGCACCCCGCCCAGGCCACCGGTGCTGCCGCCAGTGGCGCCGTTCAGCACGCCACCGACGGTGCTGCCAACGGTGCCGACTGCACTGCCTACGGCGCCAACCGTACCGTTGACTGCGCCCCCCACCGTGCCTCCGACCGTGCCCACCGTGCCGTTGAGGGCACCACCGACGGCGCCACCCACCGCGCCGACTGTGCCGACGGCACCATTCAATGCGCCACCCACGGCGCCCACAGTGTTGTTGAGCGTGCCGCCCACCGCGCCGCCCACGTTGCCGACTGTGCCGTTGAGGGCGCCGCCGACGGCGCCACCCACCGCGCCGACTGTGCCGACCGCGCCGTTCAATGCACCACCCACAGCACCCACGGTGTTGTTGAGCGTGCCGCCCACGGCGCCGCCCACGTTGCCGACTGTGCCGTTGAGGGCGCCGCCAACGGCGCCACCCACCGCGCCGACTGTGCCGACCGCGCCGTTCAATGCACCACCCACAGCACCCACGGTGTTGTTGAGCGTGCCGCCCACCGCACCGCCTACGTTGCCGACTGTGCCGTTGAGGGCGCCACCGACGGCGCCACCCACCGCGCCGACTGTGCCGACAGCACCATTCAATGCGCCACCCACGGCGCCCACGGTGTTGTTGAGCGTGCCGCCCAGGGCACCGCCTACGTTGCCAACTGTGCCGTTGAGGGCGCCGCCGACGGCTCCACCCACCGCGCCGACTGTGCCGACCGCGCCGTTCAATGCACCACCCACAGCACCCACCGTGTTGTTGAGCGTGCCGCCCAGGGCACCGCCTACGCTGCCAACCGTGCCGTTGAGGGCGCCGCCGACGGTACCGACAGCACCGTTCAATGCGCCACCCACGGCCCCCACAGTGTTGTTGAGCGTGCCGCCCAGGGCACCGCCCACGCTGCCAACTGTGCCGTTGAGGGCGCCACCGACGGCGCCACCCACCGCGCTACCGACTGTGCCGACCGCACCATTCACTGCGCCACCCACGGCGCCTACGGCGTTGTTGAGCGTGCCGCCTACGTTGCCACCTGTGCCGTTGAGAGCGCCACCCACTGCGCTGCCGACTGTGCCGACCGCGCCATTCAATGCGCCACCTACAGCACCCACGGTGTTGTTGAGCGTGCCGCCAACGCCACCGCCTACGCTGCCAACCGTGCCGTTGAGGGCGCCACCGACAGCATTCCCAGCGGCGCCCACCACACCGCCAACCAGGCCACCCACACCCAGCGCGCTGTTCTGCGCCGCAACGGTCGCCTGGCCCGCCAGCTTGAGATTGCGATCTGCCACCACTTCCTGCCCATCTGGCGCCTGCACCCGCACCTTGCCCGCTACGCCGGTGTCGAAAGCCGCGGTGATCGCACGGTCATGGGTTTCCCCCGGCACCTCTTCCTTGGCCGGCAGCGTGACCGCTGCCGTCGCCCTGGCCTGCCCGTGAGCGTCGATCTGATGGCCCGCCACCTTCAGCTTCGACTCCAGCGCACCGTCAGCTGCTGCCTTCAGCCCTGGCAGGCCTCCCGCCGACGCAGCACTGACGCCGGCCGCAGCCTTGGCACTGCTGTCGATCGACGCAACCTGCGCGCCCGCAACACCGACCTTGGCCTTGGCGCGTGCGTCTGCGGCAATGCCCAGCGGCGCCTGCGCCGCCGGTGCGACCTGTGCAGCCAGCGATGCATCCACCTGCGCGGCACGCGATGCTGCGTTGCCCAGGCCTACGCTGGCGCGCACATCCGCCGCAAGACCCGGTACCGCAACCTGCTTCGGCGTGCTGCCGGCCGCCAGCTTCACCTGTACGGTGGCCGGCAGCACATCACGCACCACCGGCAGCGACGCCGTGCTCAACTGCAGGCCAACGCGCGCATCCGCACTGATCGCCGGGCTGCTCTGCGCCTGTCGCGCGGCAGCCGCCAATGCAACTTCGGCATCAACCTTGACCGGCATCGGCTGCGTGTATTTGGCGGCAAGCGCCTGCAGGTCGCGCAGCGATTGATTCGATTCGGATGCCCCCGCATGACCGCTGGCCAGCGCACACAGCAGGGCAAGGGCCAGGGCGGTCGGCACCAGCAGGACACTGCGCGGATCACGGGCAGCGCTGCCACCGCTGTCGCCCGTGGCCAGTTCCGAGGCCACAACCAGAGCATTGAGCTGGCGGTTCCATACACGCCGGTAGATGCGGTTCATGAGCATTTCCCCCGTAGGCGAACAACTGGAATGTCAGTGGACTTGCCGCTAGGCAGGTGACTGACATTTCAGCGCGGGCGGAAGCCACGGCGCACTTCATTCCGGCACGACAATCGCGCATTCCGGCAAATCCACGGCCAGAATCGGCAGCCGGTTATGCAGAAGCGGCAACCATATCGGCAAGCGGATGTACAATTCCGGCAGAAACCGCGGGAAAACCCTTGTGCCGCTTGATTCAGGCCGGCTGGCCAATCTGCGCCGGGGCGCGCATCAGAGTATCGCGGGGCAGTTCGCCGAATACCTTGCGGTAGTTGTCGGCGAAGCGGGAGAGGTCCCAGAGCCCGCAACTGAGCGCGATCGCCTTCACCGAGCGCCGGCTGGAATCCGCCATCGACAGGCTGCGGCAGGCCGCGCACAGCCGCAGCATCGACAGATAGCGGTTGGGCGATGTGCCGAACAGGTCTTCGAAGGCGTAGCGCAGGCCGCGCTCGCTGACTCCGGCCGCATCGCATATCTCATTCATGTAGATGTTGCGGCGCAGGTTGAGGCGCATGAAGTTTTCCGCGCGCTGCGCGATCAGATAATGCGTTCGCCGCGCCCGGCTGCAGCCGGGCCGATCGGCAGCACCGGCCCCGAGCAGCGCCTGTACATGCTCGTGCAGCAAGCGCTCTGCCTCTTCTGGCTCCAGGTTGCCGCCCTGCCCCAGCTGGACATGCAACTGCTGATAATGACGCGCAAGCGGCGCCGATTCGCTGGACAGGTTGAAAAGCGACAATGCCTGTCCGGCCGGCGGCGTGCTGCGCAGGCTCAGCTCGGTCAGCTTGCGCTGTACACGCGCAACCGGCACCAGCATCAGGGTCAGGTGCGTACCTGGGCTCAGCGTGAACTCGCTGATGCCCTCAGGCATCACCGTCAATGCCATTCCGGGCGTCAGCGGTATGCCGTGGCACCAGCTCAGTGTCTCGTCGGTCGCGTGCAGGTATCCGAGCATCGCCCAGTCCGGTGGCAGCATGAAGCGGCCGCGGCAATGGAATCCGCAGCTGATGCTGCAGAACAGGGCTTCTTCATGTACGCGCGAAGCGAATGCCGCCCGCGGCCCATTACCATCGAGCAGCAGCAGTTCGACATCGCACACCCGAAGTACACCGCTCAGCGTCGCCAGATCGATTGATCGCAGGCCGCTGTCGTCGCTGTCTCCTACCCCACCATCGACCATGACAGTGTCATCCCCCCATTGATCCGTCACACGCTGCGGCCCCCACTGCCTGACAGGGCCACACCTTTCCACGAACATCCGTCGTTGCCGGAATGGAAGCAGCCAATGCCATGCAACCGGCCCGGGAATTGCCACAACCTGAAGCCGAGTATGCCCGATAATCTACTTGGGTAAACCCGCAGCCTGCATTGAAGAAAATAGATACACAGGTGAAGAAAATGTGGCCGCGACTGGCACGGTTCTCGCATGCGATCGAAAGGGCATCACATTATCTGCACGTCAGTGAATCGTTTTGCCCGCGAACGGATTTGCGTCACAGAACCAGACTGAAAGTTTAAGCATCAGCGGGTTTCTGCCGAATTTGCATATAGGTTCCAGTTGCAGCGAACCGCCATTCAGGCAAAGTCGATAACACGGTGATCCGGCCACTTCAATGCGGCCGCACCCTGGGGGAGCACATGACCATGGCCGTATTGCACGACATTCCGACCAGCGGCGCAGCGTCGCGCGGTGGACCGCGCGCGGCCGGCGTTTTCCCCTGGGCCGATCACCCTGCTTGAGCACGGCGGGCACACCCCGTCGTGCCTCCCCCGCCAGGACGCGCGGGGGTCCACGGACGATCCCGGCGGAGCCGGGCCACCGCCCAACAGGTGTCCTGCAGCAGACAGGTAGAGGGAGAAAATCACCATGAACGCATCGATCCGCACGTTCCTGAAGGAAGAAGATGGTGTCACCGCGCTTGAATATGGATTGCTGGCGGCGGTCATTGCCGGTGTCCTGATCGCGGTCGGCCGCACCCAGATCAGCGCGTTTTTCACCACGCTGTTCGAGCACCTGCAGGATATCGCCAAGGACGCCACCACGGCGCCGAAGTAAACGCGGCGGATATGGACCGATCCAAACACCGGTAATAGTGAAACTACCGGAAGCAAGGTCGGGGAGTTTCCAGGGACAGCCCGGTATCGGGCGACGGAGTGTGCGATGACACTGCTGGGATTGTTGGCCATCGGCATGTGCCTGCGGATCGCGATCAGCGATCTGTATGCCCGCCGGGTGCCCAACGCCTGGCTGCTTGCCGCGTGCGCGCTGGCTGTACCGCTGTTGATCGCTGGCCAGTTCAGTACGCCGCGCCTGCCGTGGGGCTCCCACGTCGCCGGCGCGGCGCTGGGCCTGGTCGCATTGCTTCCGTTCTACGCCGTGCGCTGGATGGGCGCGGGCGACGTGAAGTTCTTTGCGGTGCTGGGCCTGCTGCTGGGATTGGAGGCACTGCTGCCGATCTGGGTGGTCGCCAGCCTCGCCGCCGGGCTTCATGCGCTGGTGGTGCTGGCCTCGCGCCGCCTCGGCCCCATGCTGCCGGCCGGCCTGCAGCTGCAGATGACCCGGGCCAGCGTGCAGTGGCAGACACATCCTGCCCTGCGCGAACTGCAGAGCGCACGGCAGGGACGCCACGGCATTCCCTACGCGGCCTATCTGGCGCTGTCGGCCATCGGCTGGATCATCATCCAGGTCTACGGAGGTGTTTCATGAACACTCGCAGCCCTCGCCGGCAACGCGGCGTGGCCAGCATCGAGTTCGCACTGATGCTGATGCTCGGCCTGCTGCCGCTGCTGCTGTTCACCTTCACCGGGGTGATGATCATGGCCGCGCAGCAGACGCTGGCGACCGCATCCGCAGAGGGAGCACGCGCTTCCCTGCGCTACGGGACCAACGCCCAGCGCCGCACCGCGGCCTGTGTCGCAGCACGCACATCGATGCAGTGGCTGCTGCAGTTTTCCAAGCAGGACGTGGACTGCAGCGCGGGGGGCAGCAACGCCATCGTGGTCGCCGCGCCCGCGCCGTGTGCGGGGCTGCCCGCCGCGCAGTGCATCACCGTCACGGTCAGCTACGACTATGCCGGCCACCCCTTCCTGCCTGGCACCGCCACCCTCTACGGGTGGGTGATGCAGGCTCCCATCCGCAGCGTCGCGGTCGCCCAGCTCGACCTCGGCAGCGGCACCTGACGATTGGTACAGGAGACGGTTCCATGCTCAAGTTGACCCGCATCGCCGCCGTCGCCCTGATCGGCCTGGCCGTGCTGCTGGCCGTGATTGCACTGATGATCGGCCGCAAGCCCAACGCGCCGGTGCAAGTGGCGCCGGTTGCCAGCGCGGACCCGCAGGCCATCACGGTGGTCGAAGCCGTCGCCCGGCTTCCAGCCGGCGAGCCGATCACTGCCAATGGCCTGCGACTGGCCCAGCGCACCACGCCGGTCGCCGGCGCCGCGACCAGCATTTCCACCGTGGTTGGCAAGGTTCCAGTACAGGACATTGCTGAAGGCAGCGCGATCAGCAGCTCGGCCCTCGCGCAGGGCTTCTCGCTGCAGCTGCGGCCCGGTGAGCGTGCACTGGCGGTACCGGTCGATGAACTGGTCGGCGCGGGCAATCGCATCCTCCCCGGCGATTTCGTCGACGTGTTCCTCAACCTTCGCACCGCCCAGCCCAGCGCAGGGGGCCCGGGCGAGGCTGCACAGGCGCGCCTGCTGCTGTCGCGCCTGCGCGTGTTGAGCTATGGCCAACAGGATATCGCGCCGAACCCGGGCGACACCGCCGCAAGCAGCGATGGCAGCGAACGCAACGACGCACGCGCGGCGGACATCACCGGCAGCAGCCCTGGCGCCAGCGACCAGACCCGCCAACCAGCGCGCAGCGCGGTACTGGCGGTACCGGTGGCGGACGCCAACCGGCTGCTGCTGGGCGCCCAGCAGGGCAAGCTGTTCCTGGCGCTGCGCAATCCGGCCGACACCGGCCTGCCCGACCTTGCCCTGTTCCCGCAGGCGCGGGGCGTGATCGATCCGCTGCGCGGACTGGATGCAGAGCAGCAGGTGGCCCTGCAGCGACCCGAGAACCACGCTTTCGCAGGCATCGATGACGATGCGCTGGCCGGGCGCGGCGCCGCCCCGACGCGCGCCAACCCGCAGGCGCCGCCGCGCGCACCGGCGGTCCGCCACGGTGCACCCCGCGCCTCCGGCATTGAAATCATCCGGGGTGACAGCTCCGCTCCCCGTGGTTCCCTCTGACCTGCCGAGTGCATCCATGACCCAACGCCGACTGTCTCCACGCCCCTCCCCTCGCCAGCGCTGGCTGGCCCTGATGCTGGTGCTGCTGGCACCGGCAACAAGCGTGGCCGCCGACGACCTGGTGCTGCAGGCCCGCGAGCAGCGTCCTTGGAGCCTGCCCGCCGACCTCGAGCGCGTGGCCATCGCCGACCCTGGCGTCGCCGACATCGTGATGCTGCGCGGCCAGCGCCAGGCGCTGCTGGTGGGCAAGGCGCCCGGCACCACCACACTGCTGCTGTGGCACCGCAAGCAGGCCGAGCCACAGCGCGTGCAGGTGCGCGTGCAGAGCGCCGTGCAGGGCGCGGCGAGCACCGGCCCCAGCGGCCTGCTGTTCACCCAGCAGGACCACCAGGGCCTGCTGCAGGGAAGCACGGACAGCGTGCTTGCGCACATGCAGGAACAGCAGACCGCGGCGATGGCACTGGGCAAGGAGGGCCAGCTCGCCGACGCATCGACGGTCAGCAGCGGTGGCGTGGTCCAGGTCGAGGTCAAGGTGGTGGAGTTCAACAAGACCGCCCTGAAGCAGATCGGCATCAGCTTCCAGAACCGCAACGGCAGCTTCGCCTACGGCATCGCCCGTCCCGGCGGCCAGCTGCCCGGCAACACCGGCATCCTGCCCGGCATGAAGGAAGGCGAATCGGGCAACGAGTCGACATCACCGATTTCCTCGGCGTTCCGCCTGGTGTTCGGCTCCACCAAGGGCCTGTGGAATGCCGATGTCGACCTGCTGCAGAGCAACGGCATGGCCCGCGTGCTGGCCGAGCCCACCCTGGTCGCCTTGTCCGGGCAGAGCGCCAGCTTCCTGGCCGGTGGCGAACTGCCCATCCTGGAACCGCAGGGCCTGGGCACCACCACCATCACCTACAAGCCGTTCGGCATCGGGCTGACGGTGACCCCGACCGTGCTGGCGCCCAACCGCATCGCACTGAAGGTCGCACCGGAAGCCAGCGATCTGGACTACACCAACTCCATCGCCCTCAATGGCGTGCAGATCCCTTCGATCACCACCCGCCGGGCCGATACCACGGTTGAACTGGGTGACGGCGAGAGCTTCGTCATCGGCGGACTGGTCAGCTCCAACGTGGTGTCCAGCGTCAACAAGATTCCGCTGCTCGGTGACCTGCCGATCATCGGCTCGTTCTTCCGCAATTTCGACTACAAGCGTCAGGACAAGGAACTGGTGATCATCGTCACGCCGCGGCTGGTGCAGCCGCTTGCGCGCAACACCGAACTACCGCTGCCCGGCGCACGCGAAGCCAAGCCGAACCTGCCCGAATGGGGCTCGTGGCTGCTCGGTCCGATCAGCCAGGACCCGGTGCCCGGCTTCTCACGCTGATTCCATGATGCCTGCGATACCACGACCATGCCCTACGCCACCGCCCAGCCCCTGCATCCACAGGGACCACCGATGAACCTGGTCCTGTACGGAATGGATCGCGAACTGCTGCCCCGGCTGGCTGCCAAGTTGCCGCCGACCACGACCCTGCACTGGCAGGACAGCAACGCGCCGACCTCCGCACAGGACCTTCAACGCGGGGGCCAGAGCCTGGTGCTGCTCGATTTCCGCCCCGAACACGCGGCCGCCTCCAGCGCACTGGCCCAGCAGCTGCAGCAGACACAGCCGGACCTGGTGCTGGTCGCGGTCGGCGCTACCAGTGCCGGCCAGGTCGAAGGCGTGGTGATCGCGCTGCGCGCCGGCCTGCGCGACGTGCTGGACCTGGACAGCGACAACGCCGGCATCGAAGCCGCGTTGCGCCGTGCGCTGTCGCCGCGACCGGCGGCCTCGCCACAACTGGCGCACAAGGCCCGCCTGATCGTGCTGCTGGGCGTGCGTGCCGGGGTCGGCACCAGCACCCTGGCCGCGCACCTGTCAGTGCTCGCGCAGCAGACCCGCACCCTCGCCCAGGGCGAAGCGTTGCAGCAGGATGGCCTGCTGATGGAGCTGGCACAGCCGTCCGGTGATCTCGCGCTGTACCTCAACCTCGACAGCCGCTTCCACTACGAAGACGCGTTGCGCAACGCCAGCCGCATCGACGCCACCCTCGCCCGCACCGCCATGGCCCGCCATGACTCCGGACTGGTACTGCTTGATCGGGCCGGTGGCAGTGACGCCGTGCCGCCCTCCGATCCAGGTGCACTGCTGCAGCGCCTGCGCGGCGTCTTCGCCAGTGTGCTGTGCGATGCCGGCGGCTGCCCGCTGCGGCAGTTGCCGCCGCTGCTGCTGGACCAGGCCGACGAAATCTGGCTGGTCACCGACGCCTCGATCGCCACCCTGGTGTCGCTCGACCAGGCGCTGAAGCACCTTGCCGGGCAGCGCGAGCGCGAGAAGCGGCTGCAGCTGGTGATCAATCGCCACGACGACAGCAGCGGCATGAGCCCGGAACAGATCGCGCGTCGCTTCGAGGTGCCGCTGCTGGCCACCTTGCCCGAACGTCCACGGGTGCGCCTTGCTGCCAGCCAGGGCCACCTGCTGCTGCAGGACGCACCGCGCGACCCCTACCTGCGTGCCCTCGCCCCGCTCGTTTCGCGCCTGGACCCGGCTGCATGCCCGGTGCAGGCACAGGGACTGCGGGAAAGACTCTCCCTTGCCCTGGGTGGATCGCAATGGAAGACAAGGTAACCCCGTTCCCGCATGCCGCCACCCGCCCGGTGCTGCCCGACACCCCGCCGGGCCACCTGCCGTTCGCGCAGACCGAGCAGTACCAGAAGGTGCTGTCGGCCGCGCATGAGCACCTGCTCAACAGCATCGAGGACGAGCGCATCGACATTGATTCCTGGGCGCCGGACACCATCGCACGCTGGGTACAGGTGCAGACGGTGGGCTTCATCCAAGAATGGCGCATCCCGATCAATGAAGAAGAAATGCAGGTAGTCGCTGAAGGGCTGGTCAAGGAGCTGACCGGCTTCGGCCCGCTCGACGACCTGCTGCATGACCCGTCGATCGAAGACATCCTGATCAACGGCTTCAAGGATGTGCACGTCTCGCAGGGCGGCCAGCTCAAGCGCGCCACGCAGCGCTTCACCGACGATACCCACCTGCTGCGGATCCTGCGCCGCATCCTCGCACCACTGGGGCGCCGCCTGGATGACTCCAACCCGATGGTCGATGCGCGCCTGCCCAATGGCGGGCGCCTCAACGCAATCATTTCGCCGCTGGCGGTGGATGGACCGATGGTCTCCATCCGCAAGTTCCGCAAGGACCCGTTCACGCCTGACGAACTGCTGGCCAAAGGCACCTTCGACGCGCCGATGCAGGCGCTGTTGAAAGCCATGGTGCTGGGGCGCTGCAACATCCTGGTGTCGGGCGGAACCAGCTCCGGCAAGACCTCGCTGCTGAACGCACTGGCCAGCTACGTGCCGCCCAACGAGCGCGTGATCACCGTCGAGGACACTGCCGAACTGTCGCTCAACCACCCGCACGTGGTGCGCCTGGAAAGCCGTATCGGCGGCGCCGAAGGCCACGGTGCGGTGAGCATCCGCGACCTGGTGCGCAACAGCCTGCGCATGCGGCCGGACCGCATCGTGGTCGGCGAAGTCCGTGGCGCCGAGGTGCTGGAAATGCTGCAGGCGATGAACACCGGCCACGACGGCTCGATGGCGACCATCCATGCCAATTCACCGCGTGATTGCCTGTACCGCATCGAGATGCTGGCAGGTTTCGCCGGCTTCCAGGGCAGCGAAGACAGCCTTCGCCGGCAGATTGCCAGTGCGATCGACTTCATCGTGCAGATCTCGCGACTGGGCAGCGGCCGCCGCGTGCTGGTCTCGATCACGGAAATCACCGGCGTCAGCGACAACCTGATCACCACCCAGGAGATGTTTCGGCACGAACTGCAGATCGATGCGAACGGCCGGGAGATCGACCGCTGGATCGGCCTGGGCTTCCAGCCCCACTCGCACAAGCTGGAACCGTTCCGCCAGCTGCTGCGCGAATCGCTGTACGGAGACTATTGAGCATGGGCACCGGTCTGCTGCTGGGCGTGCTGAGCATCATCTCCGTGCTGCTGGCGCTGGCGGCATGGCTGTGGGGCACGGCCAGCACCCGCGAGCAACGCCAGGCTTCACTGCAGCATGCCGAGCAGCAGCTGGCGCGGGGCAATGCAGCCACTTCGCCATCGGCCAGCATCGCCAGTGCCGCCGCCAACGAGCCCGCGCGGCCTGCCAGCAGCGGGCGCAGGCCGCTGCCCTGGAATGGACTGCTGCAACGTGCGGGCCTGCAACCTGGCTGGAAACTTCCGGTGATGCTGCTGGTGCCGGGCCTGGTGCTGTCATTGACGGCCATGCTGCGGCTGGGCACCGCGTGGATGTTCCCGCTGACCCTGCTGCTGTACGCGCTCGGTTGCTGGCTGTGGATCATGCGCCGGACCACCCGGCTGCGCGCGCAGCTGCTGCACCAGCTGCCCGATTTCCTCGACAACCTGGTGCGCCTGACCGCGCTGGGCAACAGCCTGCAGGCGGCCTTCCAGGTCGCGTCGATGCAGACCAGCGCGCCGCTGCGCGGCCTGCTCGACACCACGGTGCGCTATGCCCGCAGCGGCATGGACCTGGATCGCGCGTTGTCACTCGCCGCGCAGCCCTATCGCATGGATGTATTGAAGGTGCTGTCGGTGGTGATCGGCGTCAGCGTGCGCATCGGCGGCCGCTCCGACCAGATCCTGCAGCGCATGGGCGACTTCATGCGCGACCTGGAACAGGCACAGCAGGAGCTGGCGGCGACCACCTCGGAAACGCGGATGTCGGCCTGGGTGCTGGGCCTGCTGCCGCCGGCCAGCGCCGTGCTGATGGCCATCGCCAGCCCCGACTTCTTCCAACCCGTGCTGCACGAGCCGCTCGGCCACAAGGTCCTGCTGATCGCGTTGGGCCTGGAGCTGGTGGGCGCCTTCCTGCTGTATCGACTGGCCAAATCGCTATGAGCCATCGCAGCCCCCCAGGAGAAGCCCGATGAGTGCGAGCACCTGGTTTGCGCTTTCATTGCTGGTGCTGGCCGCGGGCGTGGCCCTGCTCGGGTTTGCCGGTTGGGTCCGCAGCCATCGTGAACAGCGCACGTCGGCGACGCTCAAGACCGCTCTGCAGCCGCGTGACGAGGCGCGCGAAGTGGAAGCCACGGGCCACGACTCGCTCGGCTGGCTGGAGCGCTTCGGTCGCTCGCTCAGTGGTGGCCGCCTGGAAGCCGCACTGCTGGCCAACGAGGATCGCCTGCTGCTGGATCTGGCCGGCTGGAACACGCGCCGCGGCACCGCCATCTATCTCGGCGTCCGCCTGCTGCTGGCGCTGCTGGTACTGGCCCTTGCGCTGGCCTTCAGCGAGGCGACCGGGCTGGCGAAGATCATGGTGGTGATCGGTGCACTGGCAGCGGGCCTGCTGCTGCCCAAGTTCGCCCTGTCTGCCTGGGTCAAGCGTCGCCGCCGTGCAGTCGAGAACGAGCTGCCGTTGCTGATCGACCTGCTGCGCCTGCTGCAGGGGGTGGGATTCAGCATGGACCAGAGCCTGCAGACGCTGGGCGACAAGCTGCGTGATGCGCTGCCGATCCTCGGCGGCGAACTGCAGGAAGCCAACGTGGCCTACACCCACGGGCGCACCCGCGCGCAATCGCTGCGCCGCCTGAGTGACGTCTACGGTGACGACGACCTGAGCAGCCTGGTGCAACTGATCCTGCAGGTGCATGCACACGGTGGCGCGGTGCAGGAGCCACTGCGCCAGTTCAGCATCCGCCTGCGCGAGCAGCGCCGCAATTCGCTGAAGGAAAAGGTCGGCAAGCTCTCGGTGAAGATGACGGTAGTGATGATGCTGACCCTGCTGCCAGCGCTGATGCTGGTTCTTGCCGGCCCGGCGCTGGTTGCGCTGGCCGCCACCATGTCCTCGATGGGAACGACCTGATGCCCGCCCTTCGCACCGCCTGCCTGCTGTTCGCCCTTGCCGCCGTCGCCAGTGGCTGCGCGTCGACCACGCCGAAGTACCTGCGCGCGCCCAGCCTGGCCGCGCCCGAACCGGCACCACAGGACAGCCGCAACGCCTACCTGGAACTGATCGCGCGCATGCAGCAGCAGGGCGCCTGGTATGCCTCGCTGGCCCACGTCGATGCATTCCGCCAGCGCTACGGTGATCGCCCGGCGCTGCGGCTGCTGCAGGCCGACGCCCTGCGCGAAACCGGGCAGACCGACGCTGCCATCGCGCTCTACCGCGAACTGTCCACGGGGCCGCAGGCGGCCGCCGCCGCACATGGGCTGGGCCTGATCGCCGCGCATCGCGATGACGACGCCGGCAGCGAGCAGTCTCTGGCCCGGGCCACCCAACTGGAACCGCTGAACACCGACTACCTCGGCGATCTGGGCTACGCGCGGCTGCGTGCAGGACAGTTCGACCAGGCCCGTGAGCCGCTGGCAAAGGCGCTCGAGCTGTCACCCGGCAATGCCAAGGCGACGGCCAACCTTGCACTGTGGGCGGTGCTGCGTGGGGACACCGCCACGGCCGAGCGCCTGGCCCAGCAGGCCAACCTCAACGAAGACAGCCGCCGCGGCATCCAGCAGCAGGTCGAGCAGATCCGCGCACGCCTGCAGCAGCGCCAGGCTGCAGCAGCGGCACGCGAGGTGGCAGCCCCCCGCGCGGTTGCCGGCTCGCCGGCCCGCCCGCAGGCCGCGGCCCGGCTGGCCGCCGAAGCGCGACGCGACGCTCGCGATGAGCGGAATCCGCAGCGCCTGCCACCTTCGATGCTCGAACGCTTCAGCACCCCAGACCAGCCCACCGGGAACACGCCATGATCAAGCCACACCTGACCCGTCGCCTGTTGCCCGCGCTGAGCGGCCTGCTGCTGGCGACAGCTGCCCAGGCACAGCAACAGCCGCTGACCGGGCAGATGCTCGGCGGCGCCCGTCCCGCTGCAACCGCAGCACAACCGCTGCAGTCCGAAACGCTGGCAACGGTCGACGTGTCCGCGCCCGAGGCACGTGTACCCGTACCGGCACCCGCCCCTCCCCCTGCCTACCACGTCGCCAGCACAGCGGCCGCACCTGCGCCAGCAGTACGCCGCAGCGAGATCGGCGACGCCACGCGCAGCCTGTTCCAGCTGCAGGCCTCGGGGCAGCAGGCCGGCCCGCGCCTGCCGATCCTCGGCGACCAGGCCACCCTGAGCTACGCACGCTACCTGAAGAGCTTCCAGCACGAGATTCCCGATTTCTTTGAAACCGATGTCGGCAAGTCCAAGGGAACATCCTCATCCGGACGTTGAGGTAGGCCATGAAACGCCCACGCCAGTTCAGCTTCAACCGCCCCCGCGGAGGCATGTCGGTCACCATGATGCTGGTCATGCTGGCGCTGCTGGCCATGCTCGGGCTGGTCGAGATCGGCTACCTGTTCTGGGCCAAGCGCGATGCGCAGAAGGTCGCCGACCTGGCGGCGCTGGCCGGCGCCCAGCGCCTGGAACTGTGCACGTCGGACAACAGCGACAACAGTGCGGCGCGGCAGAGCGCGCTGACCCAGAACCGGTTTGCCGGCAGCCTGCAGATCAGGTGCGGGAACTGGAGCGCGACACGCGGCACGGCCAATCGTTTCCAGGGGACTGTGGATGCCGCCAATCCACGCAATGCCGTGCAGGTCATCGCGCAGCGCAGCGTGCTGCCCTTCTTCGGGCAGAACACCAGCTTGCCGACCGTCAGCGTGCAGGCGGTGGCGCGCCGCTCCGAGCCCACTGCGGTGTTCGCCGTCGGCTCGCAGCTGCTGCGGACCCGCGGCGATTCGCTGCTGATGTCGACCCTGCGCCTGATCGGCCTGGATGTCACCAACGCCACCGTGCTTTCCTATGACGGCCTGGCGCAGGCCAACGTCACACCCTCCGGCCTGCTGAAGGCGCTCAACATTCCAGTCAGCGCCAACCTCAGCGTGGCCGACTTCAACCGCCTGCTGGCAGTCAACAAGATCTCGCTGGCGCAGCTGGTCGACGCCACCGCCACGGTGGTCGGCCGCGATACCACCGTCGGCGTGCAGCTGCGTGCCCTGTCGGACCTGGTCGCCACCCGGCTGGACATCACCAAGCTCAACATCGCGCTGGGCAGCGAATCCGGCGGCGGTGGCCTGTTCGCCGAAGTCATTTCTCCGGACGGTACCGCCGGCAGCGCGCTGGAATCGAAGATCAGCGTCCTCAACCTGATCAGCACCGCCATTTCCATCGCCAATGAGGGCAATGGCATCGCGATCGGCGGCCTGAATCTGCTGGGCATCAACGTGCAGGCCGGGGTGGTCGAACCGCCGTCGATCGCCATCGGTGGCGTCGGGTCGCGCGCCTACAACGCGCAGGTCCGGCTGATGGCCGATGTCGACAGCAACAACCTGTTTGCGCTCGGCCCACTGCTGCAGCTGCTGGGTACGCGCCTGCATCTGCCCGTACACGTCGATGTCGCCAACGCAATGGGAACGCTGACCGGCATCCAATGCGGCGGCACCTCGCCCCAGGCCACCATCCAGGTCGATTCCTCGGTGCTGCGCGCCTGCGTCGGCAACGTCGATCCCGCACAGCGTTTCTCCAAGAACAATGTCTGTGACAACACCCTGCAGAAGGAACAGCTGCTGACACTGCTGGGCCAGCCCTTGATCAACGACAAGATCACCCTGCCCGCGTTGACCAGTTCGCAGAACCTGACCCTGGCTGCCGGCGAAAGCGGCTCCACCCAGATCAATCCGCTGGCACTGGGCAATGCCGTTTCCGATCTGGTGAACGAGTTGCTGCGGGTCCTGTCTGGCATGCTCAGCTCACCCAAGCAGGGCATGAGCGCGAACGACACCGCCAAGGCGCTGGCCGACCGCTACCTGCAGGCCACGTTCCCGCCCAACACGCGCTATGACGTCAACAAGCTGATTCCGCTGCTGCGCGATGGCGACCCCAGCCGGCAGCTGGCGCCGCTGAACAGCTGGAATGTGCCCGGCGGCCTGCCCTACGCCTGCGGCCTGCTGAACCTGGTCACCTGCCACAAGGACGGGCCGGTCTGGGATGCGTTCAAGGTCACCGTCACCGGCCAGGGCCTGGGCGTGCTCGACGGGCTGCTCGGCTCACTGGTCGGCGGCCTGCTGATCAACCGCTGCGACAGCCTGCTCGGCAACCTGATCGACTACAACGGCTGCGTGCGCAACAACCTGGCGTCGTACATCCAGACCGCGCCGGCCGGCTTCCTCGATGGTGCCGGTGGAACCGGCGTCACCAACCCCGATGGCAGCGTCAGCTGCAGCGGGCTGCTGTGCACGCTGCTGAAGCCGATCCTGGCCGCGCTGCGCCCGGTCCTCAACAGCGTTGGCACCCTGCTGACCAACCTGCTGGCCAGTGTGCTGGGGCTGGAACTGGGCCGGACCGATGTCAACGTGCAATCGATCCAGTGCAGCGCCGCGCAGCTGGTCTATTGACCCGTGACGGGCGCCCTTGGCGGCGCCCGCGCCCATGCTAGACTCCCGGCGGGGAACCACCTTCATCTCAACCCACACTCATCCGTGGATGGTCTAGACATGCGAGAAACTTCAGGGGGCGCGGTCTTCGCCCGTCAGGCGCGCGGCGCGGCAATGCTGGCCGTGGCCATGATGCTGGTGGCACCGGCGGCGATGGCCGCCCGTGGCGACCGCGAAGCAGCCGCAGAGCAGGCCGCGCGCACCGCACCGGTAGTGCGCAACACCGTGGACGAACTCAAGCAGCTGATGGATTCGCGCCAGCTGACCGAGCTGCGCACTACCTACAACGGCAACTACGGTGCCAGCCTGCTGTTCAACGCCAACACCCTGACGTATTACGTCGCCCTGTTCCAGGAAAAGAACTTCTGGCGGGTGATCAAGACCGATGCCGTGGACAACGCCGAGCGCGTCTACCGCACGTTTGCGCAGCAGTCCGAACAGCTGGCCCAGGTCTATATCGACACCACCCGGCTGGAAGCCGGCAAGCGCTACACCGAGCGCCTGGTGGCCTACAACGAGGAGCGCCTGCGCACCCTGCAACAGGAAATGGAACAGCAGCAGGCGCAGTCGGCCCAGGTCAGCGCGGCCCTGCAGCAGGCCCAGCAGCAGGCAGTCAGCCTGAGCACCGACGTGCAGAGCACCAACAGCCAGCTGGACGCGCTGCAGCGCCGCATCCAGATCCTGCAGGCCGAACAGGGCAACCCGGAGCTGAGCCTGCCCAAGCCGGACAGCGTGCCCTCGCCGGCACCGGCGGCGGCCAGCGACGGTCGCTGAGCCCGCGCTTCCAGCGTCTCCGCACAACGGCGCCCATGGGCGCCGTTGTCGTTTTCAGCACGAAAATCAGCGACACGCGTCGTGCACCGCGTCATCCAGCTGCCGGCGCTGTACGAAGTCCAGGCGCCTGGCCCTGGCCAACGCCTTCCCGCGTTGCTGCCGCGCACGCTCACAGGCGCGGGGATCGGCGCTGATCGGGATCAGCGCAGCCCGCGCGCGCCCGGGGCGTGACGCCCGCCGGCGGGCCGGCGCGGGTGTGGCCGCGGCAGGCCCAGGGCCACGCGACAATGACTGTTCCGCCGGAACCTCCCAGCGCCATTCCGCACGTCCCTGGCAGGGCGTCTGCTGATAGACCGGATGGGATCCCTCCACGCACTTGTAGACTTGGGTCTGCGCGTGAACGGCGCCTGCCAGCAGCAGACACAACAACGGGCAGCACTGCACTCTCGGCATCACAGGTTCCTCGATGGGACTGCCGCCATCGTCAGCCGGCCATCTGCTCGCTGCCAGAGCGATACACGTCACAGCCCCGGCAATCCAGCACAGGCGTGCAAGGCATTCGACAGCCGTTGCGCTGTACTGCGGGAGGCACCGGCAGGCCTGCAGGTGCCTTTCCTCCCTTCCGCCAAGGAACCTGCAATGAGCAATTACGTCACCGTCGCCGATGGCGCCCGCATCTTCTACAAGGACTGGGGCAGCGGCCAGCCGGTCGTGTTCGCCCACGGTTGGCCGCTGTCTTCCGATGCCTGGGACCCGCAGATGCTGTTCATGGGGCAGAACGGCTATCGCGTGATTGCCCATGACCGTCGCAGCCACGGCCGCTCCAGCCAGACCTGGGACGGCAACAACATGGATACCTACGCCGACGACCTGGCCGCGGTGATCGACGCGCTGGACCTGAAGGACGCGATCCTGGTCGGCCATTCCACCGGCGGCGGCGAAGTGGCCCACTACATCGGCCGCCACGGCAGCAGGCGCGTCGCCAAGGTGGTGCTGGTCGGCGCCGTGCCGCCGTTGATGCTGAAGACCGCCGGCAACCCGGCCGGCACTTCGCTTGAGGTCTTCGACGGCATCCGCAAGGGCACCGGCGGCGACCGCTCGCAGTTCTTCAAGGACCTGGCCACGCCGTTCTTCGGCGCCAACCGCGATGGCAACAGCGTCACCCAGGGCATGCGTGATTCGTTCTGGCTGCAGGGCATGCTCGGCGGCGTCAAGGGCCAGTACGACTGCATCCACGAATTCTCGGAAGTGGACTACACCGGTGACCTGAAGAAGATCGACGTGCCTGCGCTGGTCGTGCATGGCGATGATGACCAGATCGTACCGTTCGATGCTTCGGCCAAACTGTCCTCGCAGATCATCAGCGACGCCGTACTGAAGGTGTATGCCGGTGCCCCGCACGGTCTGACGGTCACCCACGCCGACGCGTTCAACGCCGACCTGCTGGCGTTCGCACGCAAATGATATGCGGCGGCGGCGCCTGCAGCGCCGCCGCTTCTGCGGTAGTGCCGGCCGTTGGCCGGCAACTTTTCCATCCGGATCCAAAGCACGTGCAGCCGGCCAGCGGCCGGCTCTACCAGAGCAGGTCAGATATCGCTGTGGTGGTGCGGAACGGCGGCCTTGGGTAGCGGGTCCTGGCCCCCCACGAAGTGACGTACCACCGGTGCCCGTTCGCCGCGATGCAGTTCGCGCAACACCTCCTGGATCGCCTTGTCATCGGCGGTGATGCGTTCGTGCTGGCGCAGATGCTCCAGCCACGACGGGGTCACGAAATACTCCAGGTGGATGCCCGGCGTCGCCACGTCCTCAACCACGCCCCAGACCACGGCGCCATCACGGCGACGGATCGTTCCCAGCGCGCGCATCTGCGCCTGGAATGCACTGCGATCGGCTTCGTCGATGCGGTATTCGATGGTCACCAGCACCGGGCCGCGATCATTGGATACCGGAACTGAGAGTTCCGGTGCCGGCCAGTGCCCGGCCGGGCGCAGGTTCAGGTCTTCGGTACCGGCGATGCGCACGCGCCAGACCAGCAGCCCGCCGATCACCGCACCGGCGGCAGACACCAGCAGCGCCAGCTCGGGCGAGGTGCGCTGCGCCAGCGCGCCCCAGCTCAGGCCGCCAGCGGCCATGCCGGCAGAGAACACCATGATGTACAGCGCCAACGCGCGCGCACGTACCCACGCCGGTACCGCCGTCTGCGCGGCAATCTGCAGCGAAGAAAGCACGGTGATCCAGGCAAAGCCATTGACCAGCATCACCACGGGAAGCACGTACCAGCTGCGGGTCAGCGCCAGCCCGACCAGGCTCAACGCCAGCGACAGCGTGGCCAGCAGCACCAGCAGGTCGCGGTCCATCTGGGCGCGCAGCTTCGGCAGCAGCAGCGCGCCGCCAACCGCACCGATACCAATGCAGCCCAGCAGCATGCCGTACTGCCCCGCCCCACCCTGCATCTGCCCGCGCACCACCACCGGCAGCAAGGCGTTCATCGCCGCGGCGAAGAAGAAGAAGCCGACCGATTTGATCAGGACCGCCTGCAGCCGCCCGGCGCGGCTGGCGTAGCGCAGGCCTGCCTTCAGGCCGGCACCGAAGCCTTCCGGCGGCAGGCTGGACTGCTTCGGGTCACGCTTCCAGCCCCACACCACGAACAGCATCGCGGCGAAGGTGATGGCGTTGAAACCGAAGGCCCAGACCGCACCAAGCTGCGCCACGATCACGCCGCCGATGGCCGGGCCGATCGAGCGCGCGATGTTGATGCCGATCGAGTTCAGCGCCACCGCCGAGGCCAGCATCGGCTGCGGCACCAGCTCGGACACGATCGCCGCCTGCGCCGGCATCGCCATCGCCGCGCCGCAGCCCATGCAGAAGGTCAGCAGCACCAGCAGCTGCGGGGTCAGCATGTCCATCGCGGTCAGCGCCGCCATCACCGCAGCCACCAGCAGCATCCAGCCCTGGGTGGCCAGCAGGTACCTGCGCCGGTCGACGATGTCGGCCAGCGTGCCGGCGGCCAGCGCCAGCAGCACGATCGGCACCGTGGTGGCCGACTGCACCAGCGCCACCATCAACGGCGAGCCGGTACGCTCGGCCATCACCCAGGCGGCGGCCACGTCGTTGACCCAGGTGCCGATGTTGCTGGCCAGGATCGCCAGCCAGATCGAACGGAACATCCGGATCTTCAACGGTGACCAGGCCCCTGCGGCCTGTGCGGAAGGTTGCGACGCGGTTGCGTTCACCATTGCCATGCTCCAACGATCGAGGCGAACAGCGTGTCCTGGCCCCCGGCCTGCTTCAGTGCAGGACCGGCATCGACCCAGGCCAGCTGCAGCTGCCATTGCCAGTGTTCGCTGGCCTGCCAGCGGGTTTCGGATTTGTACTGAGTGCCGATGCGGCGCGCGCCACCGGCGCTGCCCGGCAACGCCACCAGCGGTGCCGGCGTGGTGTAGACCGCATCGGCGCGACGATGCTTCCAGGCCATCTGTACGCCCAGTTCCGTCGTCACCGCGTCGTGCAGGCGCAGGGTCAGGGTCGGCTGGACGTCCATCAGGTTGGCCGGGGCCAGCAGGCTGGCCTCGCTGAAGTAGGCCGATTTCGGGAATAGTGCATTGAAGGTTCCCAGGCGGCCGTCATGCAGATTGCCATCGCCACTGGCGATGTCCGCCTTCAGCCCCAACCGCGGTTGCAGCGGCAGGTCCGTCCAGCGCCAGCCCGTATCGGTGGCCAGCGTCCAGGCGCGGATGCCGAGGTCACCCGTGGCGGTACGCAGTTCACCGCCCTGCACCACCAGTTCGTTGTTCCAGTGCAGTGCACCGGCCTGGCCGAACCATCGTGCGCCCAGGGTCTGCCGCCGCTCGATACCGCCACCTGCGGCGAACCGCGCGCCTTCGCGGCGGTAGTCCAGCAGGTACAGATCCCACTGGGCCGCCGCCTGACCGCGTGCCGTCGTGGCGTACGCACCCCACAGATGGGCACCGTGTTCACCCCGATCATCGAAGGCACCGGCTCGGTTCTCCACCGGCCGCAGCACCATCAGGTCCAGCATGCCGAGACGGCCTTTCCAGCCTGCACGTGCGCCGTCGAAGGCCAGGCGGATGTTCGGCCCATCGCGTACCGACAACAGCCGCGAACTGCCGTAGCCGGCCTCCTGCCGCCCCAGCTGCAGATGAAAGCCACCGTGCTGCCAGCGCCAGTACGCCTGCTGCACATCCAGCGCGCTGCGATCGGTACGGCCGGGGCCGCCGGCTTTACCATCCTCCCCGTGCACACCCAGCTGCAGCTTCGCCTGCCAGGTCTCTTCCACATAGGTGGCCGAGGCCAGCGCGCGCAGCAGGCCATAGCCATCCTCGCTACCGCCAATGCCGAACCGGCTCGGGTCGTAGTACAGCCCACGCACGCGCAGCGACGCATCCCATTGCAATTGGCCGTCACCAGCCTCGATGCAACGACCGTTTTCGCAGGCCAGCGTCACTGTCGGCGCGACCAGCAGCGCCAGGCTCAGAACGCGAAGCACGAGCATCCCATCGCGCCCCAGAACGCGGTCAGGTCGTCGGTCGGTGCCGCGTGCCGGGCGGCATGACCATGGGCGCCATGCGTGGTGCAGGCCACACCGTGGTGATGGCGGTGGGCCGCGGCCAGGCCGGTCGCGGCGCCACCCACGTGGTAGCCCCCGAACCTGTTCACCGGCGACCAGTTGGGCATCGCCGGCGGCAGCTGCGGGGCCAGGCCGGCGTAGTCACCGTCGGCGTGCACGATGCGGCCACCGACCACAGTCAGCACGCTGGTGATGTCGGCAATCCGCGCGTCATCGACGCGGAAGAAATCAGCCGACAGCAGGATGAAGTCGGCCAGCTGGCCAGCCTTCAGCGTGCCCTTCACCGCTTCATCGCCGGAGAACCAGGCACTGCCCTGGGTCCACAGGCGCAGCGCCTGTTCGCGCTCCAGCAGGTTTTCGTCGCCATACAGGGCCAGGCCTCCGACGGTGCGCCCGGTCACCAGCCAGGACAGCGCCACCCATGGGTTGTAGCTGGCCACGCGGGTGGCATCGGTTCCGGCACCCACCGGCACGCCTTCGGCCAGCATCCGCTTCACCGGCGGCGTATGCCGCGCCGCCTGCACGCCATAGCGCTCGACGAACGCTTCGCCCTGGTAGGCCATGCGGTGCTGCACGGCAATGCCGCCTCCCAGCGCGCGGATACGCTCGATGTTGCGCGGGGTGATGGTCTCGGCATGGTCGATGAACCAGTGCAGGCCATCGAACGGCACCTCGCGGTTGACCTGTTCGTATACGTCGAGGATGCGGGTGATGCTCTCGTCGTAGGTGGCGTGGATGCGGAACGGCCAGCGCTTCTCGACCAGCAGCTTCACCACATCGTGCAGTTCCGGTTCCAGCTCCGGCGGCAACTCCGGGCGTGGCTCGTTGAACAGCTCGAAGTCGGCAGCGGAAAACACCAGCATCTCGCCGGCCCCGTTGTGGCGCAGCAGGTCATCGCCCTGGCGAGGCTGCAGCATCTCGCTCCAGCCGCGGAAGTCATCCACTTCGTTGCCCTTGTTCTGGGTGAACAGGTTGTAGGCGATGCGCACTGTCAGCTGGTCATCGCGGTGAAGCTGTTCGATGACCTGGTAGTCTTCGGGGTAATTCTGGAAGCCGCCGCCGGCATCGATCACCGAGGTGATGCCCAGCCGGTTCAGCTCACGCATGAAGTGGCGCGTCGAATTGGCCTGGTACTCGATCGGCAGCCGGGGCCCCTTGGCCAGCGTCGCGTACAGGATCAGCGCGTTGGGCTTGGCCAGCAGCAGTCCGGTCGGGTTGCCCAGCGCGTCGCGCACGATCTGCCCGCCCGGAGGATCCGGCGTGTCCTTGGTGTAGCCGCAGGCACGCAGCGCGGCGCGATTGAGCAGCGCGCGGTCGTACAGGTGCAGCAGGAATACCGGCGTATCCGGCGCGATGTCGTTGAGTTCCTGCAGGGTCGGCAGGCGCTTCTCGTTGAACTGCGCGGCGGTGAAACCTCCCACCACGCGTACCCATTGCGGTGCCGGGGTGCGATCAACCTGTGCCTTCAGCATCGCCATCGCGTCGGCCAGCGAACGCAGGCCATCCCAGCGCAGCTCCAGGTTGTAGTTCAGGCCACCGCGGATCAGGTGCGTGTGGCTGTCGTTGAGGCCGGGCAACAGGCGCCGGCCCTGTGCATCGATCACGGTCGCTTCGTTGCCCCAGTCGCGCATGATCTGCTCGTCACTGCCGACGGCAACGATGCGCCCCTCCTGCACGGCCAGCGCCTGTGCGTGTGGCTGCTGCGGGTCGAGGGTGGTGATGCGGGCATTGCGGATGACCAGCGTGCTCATGCGACGCTCCTTGGAAGTGGAATCGAATGCGGCACCGGCACGGCCGGCCACACCCAGCGCAACAGCGGCACCGCTGGCCAGCACCACGTTGCGACGGCCGTGGTCGAGTGGATCGTGATTCATGCGTGGTCTCCCGGCAGGCGTTGGCCGTCCAGCGCCCAGGCGCCGGGCCCGGCCAGCGCGACGGCCAGCAGTACCGTGGTCCACATCAACGGGTACTCGCTGCCACCGCGCATCCAGAACCAGCCCTTGGGCAGGGCCAGCAGTACGGTGAAGCCGATGAACGCGGCGGCGACCAGTGCGGCGATGCGGACCTGCCAACCCAGCAGCACGGCCAGTCCGCACAGCACCTGCAACAGGGCCAGCAGCAGCGGCAGTGGCGCCGCCGCTGGCAGTCCGAAGCCGCGCAACTCGGTAGCGAAGCCGGCCAGCCCGGGGCCGCCGAACCAGCCGGACAGCTTGCCCAGCGCGTGAGGCAGCAGGAATCCCCCAGCTGCCACGCGCAGCATCAGCAGGGCCAGGTCGAGGCCATGCCCAGCCAGCATGCTCAGTGCCCGCCTTCCTGCGCGCCAAACATGCGCTTGGCGTACTGGATACCGATGCCGTAGCCACCGGCATGGTCGCGGGCGATGCCGGTGGTCAGCTCGTAGGTTTCGCCACGCGCCCAGTCACGCTGCAGTTCAAGCAGGTACTGCACGCTGGTCATCGGCACCGCGCCCGCCTGCACCATGCGGGTGATCGCACGCTCGTGGGCCTCTTCGCTGACATCCCCACAGGCATCGGTGATCACGTACACCTCGAACCCCTGCGCCAGCGCCGACAGCGCCGGACCAACGATGCAGACGCTGGTCCACAGGCCGGCAAGCACCAGGCGGCGCTTGCCGATGCGGTTGATCTCCGCGATCACCGCCTGATCTTCCCAGGTGTTCATCGAGGTCCGGTCGAACACCGGCTGGCCCGGGAAGATCTCAGGCAGTTCCGGGAACATCGGGCCGGAGAACGACGTCTCGGCCACCGTGGTCAGCAGCACCGGTACGTTGAAGCCTTTGGCGCCCTTGCTGATCAGCGACACGTTGTTGCGCAGCGCCGAGATGTCGATGGTATGGGTGGCAAATGCCATCTGCGACTGGAAGTCGATCAGCACCAGCGCGTGATCGGTGGGCGACAACAGGGACGGGGCGGGAACAGCGGTGGCAGGACTCATGGATGGACTCCGTTGGAAGCACGTTCTGGGGGAAGCAACAGCGCCGCATCGCCGGCCAGGTACTGGCCTGGGCTGCAGCCGGTTTCGGCGCGGAAGCTGCGGACGAAATGGCTCTGGTCGAAGAAGCCCAGCTGCTGCGCCAGGGATGACATCGGCAGCTTCGCGGCGGGCAACAACTGGCAGGCGCGCTGGATGCGGCGGCGGCGCACATAGCGCAGCGGGCTGGCGCCCGTGCCGCTACGGAACAGGCGCACGAGATGGAAGCGACTGACACAGGCAGCCTCCGCCAGATCAGTCACCCGCAGCGGCTGCGACAGGTGTTCATCGACATAGCGCAGGGCGCGCTGCAACGCCGCCGCCTGGTGCGGGGCAAGCAATGCGGCGGGCAAGACAGGCAGGGAGACGGTGGCCATGGGGGACGCCGCAGAGGGGTGGCCCATGGTCTGCGCCACGCGCCGGAAGCCCTACCCCCGTCGGACGAAGCCGGCACCTACCCGAATGGGGGAGGCCGCCGCCCCAGCAGGCGACGGCCGAACAACCGAGCATCCAGCGAATAGGCGCCCGGCCCAAGCAGCAGCAGCGCCAGCGGCAGTGGTGCCAGTGCCCACGGCTGGGCCAGCAGGTACAGGCCCAACGTTGCCAGCACCGCCGCCAGCGGGGTCAGCGCGCCCAGCACCAGCATCGCGGCCACCACCAGGCCGGGTATCGACCACTCACCGGTGTGCGGCGCCGGCATGCACAGCGCAGCGGCCACGCACAGCCGCAGCCACAACAGGCCGATGCCCGGTGCACGGTCGGGAAACATCACAAACAGGCGCTGCATGGCTGGGCTCCACGGAACATGCCGGGGTGATAGCCGAGTGCCGCGCCACGCACCTACCCCGTTCGGGTCACCCTGGACTGCCCCGTACCTGACAGAATGCCCGCCATGCGTGGCCACCCCTTCCCGTTCCAGCAGCGCCTGCCAGCGATGCTGGCGTGCCTGCTGCTGTTGATCTCCCTACCTGCGTTCGGCGTGCAGCGTCCTTTGCTGAGCAGCGGCCTGCCCGGCTACGAGCACACCGCCTGGCGGGTTGGCCAGGGCGCGCCGGGTGATATATGGGACATCAGCCAGGACCGCGATGGCCTGTTGTGGCTGGCCACCGGCTCGGGCCTCTACCGCTTCGATGGCCGCCGCTTTGAACGCCAGCCGGCACCGGTCGGCAGCGCCTTTCCCTCCTCCAACATGGTCACGCTGGCGCACCGCAGCGATGGCGCACTCTGGATCGGCTACTTCCAGGCCGGCATCAGCCAGCTCGCGCGCGGCCAGCTGCACAACTACGGCCGCAGCCAGGGCGTTCCGGTCGGCGTGGTTCCGCAGTTCAGCCAGGGCCGCGACGGTCGCTTGTGGGCGGCCATCAATGGTGGCCTGCGCTGGTTCGACGGCCGGAGCTGGCAACCGCTGCCGAGCGGGAGCGGCGTGCCGGAGCATCGCGTGCAATGGGTGCTGCATGACAGCCGCGGCACCTTCTGGGTACTGGCCGACCTGAAGGTCTGGATGCGCGCATCAGGCGATGCCGTGTTCAAGGACACCGGCATCGCCGTATCGCAGATGGCGTCACTGGCGGAAAGCCCGCAGGGCGAAGTGTGGCTGGCCGACCGCGTGCGCGGCACCTCGCCGCTGGCCAACGCGCAGGGCCTGATGGCCGAGCATGAGCGCGAAGCACGGCGATTGCCGGATCTGGTCGCCGCGCGCCTGCAGTTCACCGCCGATGGTGCGCTGTGGGCCACGATGAGCCCACATGGCGGCGTGGCCCGAGTCACCTTCCAGGGCGACCATGCCGTACGCATGGAACGCTTCGATTCACCGCACGGACTGACCGCCACATCGGCCGTGCCGATCATCGTCGATCGCGAGGGCAACCTCTGGGTCGGCACCAATCTCGGCCTCAACCGCTTCCGTGCGCGCAGCGTGCATGCGCTCGCCGCCGGCCCCAGCGACCCCTACCGCTCACTGGTGCGGGCCAGCGATGGACGCGTGTATGGCTACGGCGAGGACCTCCGACTGTACGATCTGCGCCGGCCGTTGCTGGACGGCAACGCCGCTCAGCTGCAGGCGGCCGCACGCCAGGCGCCCACGCCGGTCTGGCAGTTCGACTGGGTCAACCTGGCACGTACGGTGGCTGGCCACACCACCCTGATTCCGCTGCCGGCACCGTTCACCGGGCAACCGCTGCATGCCCTGCTGTTCGCCGACGACGAACAGGCCTGGGTCTGCAGTGGCGAACACGGCGTACTGCATTACCGGCATGGCCAATGGCGGCGCGAAACGCGCTTGCCCGAGCTGTCCTGTTCAACGCTTGCACTGGACCACGAGGGTCAGCTGCTGCTCGGCTATGCCGACGGCCGGCTGCGCCGCATGCGCAGCACGGGCATCGACACCTTCGATGCCACCCAGGGGCTTGCCGTGGGGCCGGTGACCGCGCTGCTGCAGCATCAGGATCTGCTGCTGGTGGCCGGCGAAGCCGGCCTTGCCGCGCGCGTGGGAAATGGCTCATTCGTGCCCGTCCGTACTGACATGGCCGGTGTGCTCGAAGGCATCACCGGCATGGTCGCCGACGCACGCGGGCACCTGTGGCTCAATGGCAGCCGGGGCCTGGTACGGCTGCAGAGCAGCCAGCTGCGCGGCGCCCTGCGCACCGGCATGCAGGTGACGCCACGCCTGTTCGATGCGGTGGACGGCATGCCAGGAATTGCCCTGCAGAGCGGGCCGATCGCCACCGCCGCGCTGGCCGATGACGGACTGCTGTGGCTGGCCACCAACCAGGGCCTGGCCTGGCTGGATACCACGCGCTCGCATGTCAACATGATGGCGCCCAGCGTGCGCATCGGCGAGGTGCTGTACGGCAGTGCACACCAGCCCCTGCGTGACGGCCTGCGCCTGCCGGCAGGCACCAGCCAGCTGCAGATCGACTACGTGGCGCTGTCGCTGGCACGCCCGGAGCGCAACCGCTACCGCTATCGCCTGTCCGGCGTCGACGACGGCTGGCAGGACGCCGGCAGCAGTACCCGTGCGTACTACACCAACCTGGAACCGGGCAATTACCGCTTCGAGGTGGAAGCTGCCAACGAAGACGGCATCTGGAGCACCACGCCGGCCAGCCGCAGCTTCCGCATCGCGCCTACGTTCATGCAGACGGTGTGGTTCAAGCTGTTGTGCGCAGCGGCGATACTGGCACTGCTGGTGATGGCCGTACGCATCCGCAGTGGCCAGCTGGCGGCATTGTTCCGTGCCCGTCTGCAGGAGCGCCACGGTGAACGCGAACGCATCGCCCGCGACCTGCACGACACCCTGCTGCAGGGCAGCCAGGGCCTGATCCTGCGCCTGCATGCGATCAGCCAGTCCGCGCAGACCCCGGCGCCGGTGCGCAGCCAGCTGGAGTCGGCGATGCAGCTGGCCGAGCGCAACCTGGCCGAAGGCCGCGAGCGAGTCAACGCATTGCGTGATGGCCCGTTCGCTGATCGCGACCTTGCGTCGGCGCTGGCCGATGTGCACGCCGAGTACGCCGGCCAGGGCACCAACCCGCTGCGCCTGACCGTGGAGGGGGCCGCGCCACTGCTTCAGGCCGACGCCGCTGAAGAAGTCTTCCTGATCGGGCGCGAGGCGATCCGCAATGCGCTGCGTCACGCCGACGCCAGTGCCATCGAGGTGGAGCTGTCCTACGGCACGCGTTGCTTCCTGCTGCACGTGCGCGATGATGGCGTGGGCATCGCCGACGAGCACGCCGGCCACGGCCACTGGGGCCTGCAGGGCATGCGCGAGCGGGCGCAGCGCCTGGGTGCCGAGCTGCAGCTGTGGACCCGCCCCGGACTGGGTACCGAAATTGCGCTGGCGGTTCCCGCGCGGCGCCTGTATCACCGCCACCCCTCCCGTTGGCGCTGGCCCTGGAGCACACCGAAGCATGACTGAAATTCCTGCCCCGATCCGCGTCCTGGTGGTCGACGACCATCCTCTGCTGCGCGACGGCCTGGCCGCACTGCTGGGCGCGCAGGCCGACCTGCAGCTGCTTGGCGAAGCCGCCGACGGCGAAGAGGCCATCGCGTGCTACCAGCGGTTGCACCCCGACGTGGTGCTGATGGATCTGCAGATGCCACGGCTGGATGGCGTTGAAGCAATCGTGCGGATCCGCGCGCTCGACCCGCGCGCGCGGATCATCGTGCTGACCACCTACCGCGGCGACGTGCGTGCGGTGCGCGCACTGCAGGCCGGTGCCAGTGCCTACCTGCTGAAGGACATGCTGCGCCATGAACTGGTCGACACCATCCGCATGGTGGCCGGTGGCCGGCGCGCACCGATCCCACCGGCGGTGGCTGCCAGCATCGCCGCGCACGTGGTGGAAGACCGGTTGTCACCCCGTGAAACCGAGGTGCTGCGGCACGTGGCGGCGGGCCTGTCGAACAAGCGCATCGGCGAACGCATGCAGATTTCCGAGCAGACGGTGAAGGCGCACATGAAGAGCCTGATGGACAAGCTTGGCGTGGGTGATCGCACGCATGCGGTCACCCAGGCGCTGCGGCGCGGCATCATCAGCCTGGATGACAGCGCTCACGATTGACGCACGGATCCACGATCAGTAGATCCACGCCATGCGTGGATGAACCCCAATCACAGCCGAGCATCTCGACATTCGGCCAAAGCTCGGGCGGAGGCACCTCTGGCCCGGGACAGCCTCCACGGTGGAGGACTGTCCCTGCCACTTCCGGTTCCGAAAATCCGGCTGGAAGACTCAGCCGAGCATCAACGCGCTCGGCATCGCCACCAGTTGGTGGCGCGGGTCATCGGCCCGCACCCGTATCGCCGCAGCGAAGTCCGTGGCCCCACCACCGTCCGCCAATGCCGAGATCAACAGCGCCACCTCATTGCTGTGATCGCTGCGATAGCTTCCCGGGCTGACAGCGCCAATACCCTCACCGAACTCGATGACGTCGAAGCGGCCGGCTCTGCGATCGGCGCTGTAGATTGCGTCACCGTACAGGGTATCGTGGCCCGCCAGCGCATGTAGTTTGTCGTTACCCTCGTCGCCCTGGATCAGACCATTGCTGGCAACGCCGGTAGTGCTGGCCGCACCGCTGGTCGGACGCAGCAGCATCTGCTTGATCTGGTCCATCGTCCACAGGGTGCCGTCGGCGAAGCTGACCTGGTCGATCCGGTACGCACTGCCGGCCGCTGCATCGTTGTACAGGCCCATGTCGACGGTGATGCGATCGCCATTGACGTGCGTCAACAGCAGATCGCTGCCGGCGCGGCCAAGACGGATATCGCTGGTGGTTATCCCGGCGCCGAAGCGCACCGTCTCGACCCGGCCAACACCGCTGTCGCTGACGATGATCCGGTCGCTGCCCCAGCCCAGATCAAAGTGATACGTGTCGCTGCCCGCACCGCCGCGCAGGATGTCATTGCCACCGCCACCGATCAGCACATCGTTGCCACCGGCCCCGTCCAGCTCATCGTTGCCCTCGCCACCGTCCAGAAGATCGTTGGAGGCATAGCCCAGAAGACGGTCGGCGCCGGGGGTCGGCTGCAGCAGCATCAGCTTGATCTGGTCCATCGTCCACAGGGTGCCGTCGGCGAAGCTGACCTGGTCGATCCGGTACGCACCGCCGGCCGCTGCGTCGTTGTACAGCCCCATGTCGACGGTGATG